>JACPAX010000039.1 GCA_016180585.1 Candidatus Omnitrophota bacterium
CGCTACCCGGCTCCGGTGAATTCCGATGATTCCGATGATACCGGAAGCTTACCTGCAATTTTTCTATTTGTCAAGTAAATTTGATAAATCATCATAACTCCCTTCAGGGTCAAAAGCGGGTCGATTTGGTCGATGCGGCTGCGGCAGTACCGGGCCATGAAGGCCGCGTAGCCGCCGGTCGCGATGAGGAGGCGTTTCCGTGGCAGGGTCTTGCCGAGCTCCTCAATCAAACGGTCGCAGAGGCCTCCGAGGCCGAAGGCGCAGCCGATGCGAATGCTCTCGGCGGTGTCTTTCCCGATGAGACCCCGGGGATGAAGCAGGCCTACCTTGGGCAAAAGGGCTGTTTTGGCGTGCAGCGCTTCAATGCTGATGCCGACGCCGGGGGCGATGACCCCGCCGAGATACTCGCCTTTTTCCGAAACCACGTCCAGCGTGATCGCGGTCCCAAAATCCAGGATCACGGCGGCTTTGCGGTATTGGCGCCAAACCGCCAGCGCGTTCACCAGGCGGTCCACTCCCACCTGCCGCGGGTTGGCGTAGCGGTTCACGATGGGGACCTGGAGGTCTTTTCCCAAAAGACAGGTCCGGATTCCGGCCCGTCTCTCGAGCGTTTTCTTTAAAAGAAGACCGGCGGCGGGAACGACGCTCGCGATGGCCGCTCCCCCGACCCTCCGCGTCGGCAATTTCCGGCGGAGGGTTTCCCAAGCGGCTCTTTTCCCCAACGAATCCGTCGGAATCCGAAACGGCTCAAGCGCCCTCCCCGTCCGATCAAACAGAGCGAAGTGAGCGCTGGTATTGCCGATATCCACGGCCAACATATAGGTCAATTTGGCGGGCCCTGCCCCCGCCTGCCGGCGAAGCGTTGCCCCTCGCGCGACCGGTCGATTTTCCCCTCCGAGGAAAATCAACCTCGACGCTCCGGCTGCGCTGGTTTTAAAAGAGAGCGCTTTCCGTGGTGCTCGCCTCCGCGACGTCGCGCGAGGGGCAACGCTTCGCCGGCAGGCAGGCGCTTTGCTTGCAATGACAAATTAGCGTAGGTGTTCGACATCGCCCGCCAACACTTTCTCCTGCAACCCGTCGTCCCGCCGAATCCAAAGCGCGCCGTCCGCGTCGATCCCGGCGGCCACTCCCTCGAGTTTACGCCCGATCGTCCGGACGATCACGTGTTTTCCCGAGGTCACCGAATGCTCTTCCCACTCCCCGGCGAGCTTTCCAAACTGCCCGCGGATGAGGCGTTCATAATCCCTGTCTATCTCCCGGAGCAGTGCCCGGGCAAACTCCACGCGCGAAATTTTTTTTCCCAGGAGCGTTTTAAGCGACGTCGCCCCGGGCGGAAGCTCCCGGGCGGAGGCGTTGACGTTGATGCCGATGCCGACCACCACGAAATTCACGCGGTCAAGCTCCGCGCTCATCTCCGTGAGAATTCCGCAGACCTTCCGGCCCCCGGCGAGAATATCGTTCGGCCACTTGATCCCGAGCTTGAGTCCCGTCGCTTGCCGGACGGCGCGCACGACCGAGACCGCCGCCATCAGCGTCATCTTGGACACCTCGACCGGCGGCAGGATCGGACGCAGGAGAATGGAGACCAACACCCCTTTTCCCTTGGGGCAGACCCAGGACCGGCCCATGCGGCCACGTCCTTTTTTTTGGTGCTCCGCGAAGACAGAGACCCCTTCCCCCACCCCCTGCTCGCCCAGTCTGAACGCCGCGTCGTTGGTGGAGCCGATCTCCTTATAAGAGAGGATCTGCCGCCCGACGCGGCGCGTGCCCAGGTCCCGGGCGATCTCATCCGGAAACAGCCGGTCGGGAATTCCGACGAGCCGATACCCCTCGTGCGGATGGGCCTCGATGCGGTAGCCCAGGCGCCTCAACGCCATGATTTCCTTCCAGACATAGGCCCGGGATACGTTGAGCCTCTCGGAGATTTTTTCCCCCGAGACATAGGCCTTGCCGGCCGCGCGAAGAAACTCCAGCACCCGGTCCTCTTTTTTCATCGCTCCGCTTCCATTTTTTTTCGCAGCGCGCGGGCCTGGTCGCGAAGCTGGATCGCCCGCTCAAACTGGAGCTTGGCCGCGGCCTCCTCCATCTCCGCCTCGAGTTCGCTGATCACGCTCAGGATATCCCCGGTCCCTTCCTCCACGCCGGCCGCCTCCTGGACGATCCGGCGCGCTTTCTTGATCGCCTCGATTCCTTCCCGGATTTCTTTTTGGATGCTTCTGGGGGTAATCCGGTTTTGGCGGTTAAATTCCATCTGGCGTTTCCGGCGGCGGTCGCACTCGACGATGGTTTTTCTCATGGATTCGGTGACGGTGTCCGCGTAGAAGATCACATGGCCGCTCACGTGCCGGGCCGCCCGCCCGGCGATCTGGACAAGCGAGGTCACGCTCCTCAGGAAACCCTCTTTATCGGCGTCCAGCACCGCGACGAGCGAGACCTCCGGCAGGTCTATCCCCTCTCTCAAGAGGTTGATCCCCACCAGGCAGTCGAACTTCGCCAGGCGCAGGTCTCTGAGGATCTCCACGCGCTCGATCGCGTCGATCTCCGAGTGGAGGTATTTGACGCGGACGCCGATCTTCTCGAGGTATTTGGCCAGGTCCTCGGCCATGCGCTTGGTAAGCGTCGTGACGAGCACGCGCTCTTTGGCCCCGGCGCGTTTTCGGATCTCCCCCAAAAGATCGTCGATCTGGCCCTGGGTCGGGCGCACCTCGATCGACGGATCGAGAAGGCCGGTGGGCCGGATGATCTGCTCCACGACCCGCGCGGATTTCTTGATCTCCTCGTCGGCCGGCGTCGCCGAGACAAAGAGCGTCTGTCGGGTCTTCGCCTCAAACTCCTCGAAACGCAGCGGGCGGTTGTCCAGCGCCGACGGCAGGCGAAACCCGTACTCCACGAGCGTCTCTTTCCTGGCGCGATCGCCGAAATACATCCCGCGGATCTGGGGAAGCGAGATGTGCGATTCGTCGATGATGGTGAGAAAATCATCCGGGAAATAGTCCAGGAGGCATGCCGGACGCGAGCCGGGAGCGCGCCCGGCGATGATCCTCGAATAATTTTCGATCCCGGAGCAGAACCCCAGCTCCCGCATCATCTCCATGTCGTAGCGCGTCCGCTGTTCGAGGCGCTGGGCCTCGACAAGTTTATTTTGGGAACGAAGTTCGGCAAGCCTCTCCTCCAGCTCTTTCTCGATGCCGACGAGGGCCTTCTCCAGGCGCGGCTCGGTGGTGACGAAATGTTTGGCCGGATAAATCGCGGTCGACTCGAGCGTCTGGAGCGTCCGGCCGGTCAGCGGGTCCATGCGGGTGATCCGGCGCAGCGCGTCCCACTCGTATTCGACGCGCACCGCGCTTTCCTCATAGGCCAGAAAAATCTCGACGACGTCGCCGCGCACGCGAAACGTGCCGCGCTTGAAATCGATGTCGTTTCGCTGGTAATGAATGGCCACCAATTTCCTGAGAAGCTCCTCGCGGGGAAGCGTTTTTCCCTCCTCCAGGAAAACCAGAAGTTCGGAATACTCCGCCGGAGAACCCAATCCGTAAATCGCCGACACCGAGGCCACGACAATCGTGTCGCGGCGGGAGAGAAGCGAGCTGGTGGCCCGCAGACGCAGGCGGTCGATGTCCTCGTTGATCGAGGAATCCTTCTCGATGTAGGTGTCCGTGTGCGGGATGTACGCCTCCGGCTGGTAATAGTCGTAATAACTGACGAAATACTCGACGGCGTTCCCGGGAAAAATCTCTTTGAACTCGCTGTAGAGCTGGGCGGCGAGGGTCTTGTTATGCGACAGGACGAGCGTGGGCTTGCCGAGAGCCGCGATCACGTGGGCCGCGGTAAACGTCTTTCCGCTCCCCGTGACGCCCAGAAGCGTCTGAAACCGCAGGCCCTCCCGGAAACCTTTCACAATCTTCTCTATCGCCTGCGGCTGGTCCCCCTTGGGCTCCATCGGAGAACAAATCTTAAACATCATAAGGAGTCAAACTTGATCCTTCTTCCTCCCCTTAACTCCCCTTCTCAGTTTATCCGACAATATCCAGGGAAATGTCGAGCGCCGGCGCGTCATGCGTCAGGCAGCCGACGGAGATGCGCTCGACGCCGGTCTTCGCATAGTCGAGAACGTTTTCGATATTCACGCCGCCGGAGACCTCCAGGTCCATTTTCGCGCCGGAGGCCTTGCGAAGGCGAACGGCCTCCGCCACCATCCCGGCGTCCATGTTGTCGAGCAGGATGTAGTTGGCGGGCGTCTTGATCGCCTCGACGAATTCCTTCAGGTTCTTGACCTCGATTCCAATCACGGTTTTTTTGAGCGTTTTTTTTCTTGCCTGCTCGACGATCCCGGCCATCGGCATGTCGCGCAAGACCCTCAGGTGATTGTCCTTGATGAGCACCTGGTCGTACAGGCCGAGACGATGGTTGACCCCCCCGCCCGTGGCGACGGCGTATTTCTCAAGCAGGCGCAGGCCCGGCGTGGTCTTGCGCGTGTCGAGGATCTTGGCGGAGGTCCCTTTGACCTTCTCGACAAACTGCCGGGTCTTGGTCGCGATCCCCGAAAGATGGCTTAAGAGATTCAGCGCCGTGCGCTCGGCCGATAAAATCCCGCCGCCGCCCTCGATATAGGCGACTTCGCGGCCCTTCTCCAGAGACTCGCCGTCTTTGGCGACGGGGAGAAACCGGATGTGCTCATCCACCAGGCGGAATACCCGTTCGGTCACCCCGATCCCGCAGAGCACCCCTTCTTCGTTTACCGTGATGTCGGCCTTGAAGTGCATCGCCGCGGGGATCACGGCCGCGGAGGTGATGTCCTTGGGGCCGATGTCTTCCTGTAACGCGGCCTTGATGACCGAGTCGATCTGCGAGGGTTTCAGCATAGCGTCCGCAGGTTTTCTTCCAGCCTTTTTTTGCGGTTCTCGAGTTCCTCCGCTTTTTTTTGCTCTTTTTCGACGATCTCCCGCGGCGCCTTCGTGAGAAAATCCCGGTTGGCGAGCCGGCTCCGGAGCCCGCGAATCATCTTCTCGACGTCCGCGAGCGCGGCCTCGATCCGCTGCCTTTCCACCTGAATGTCCACGAGACCCGACAGCACCACGTAGGTCTCGACGCGCCCGACGTTGGCTACGGCCGACTCCTTGGGACGTTTGATGTTTTTGCCGATCTGGAGCGACGAGACCTTTGCCATCTGGACAATCGTGGTGGAGTAGTCCTTCAGGATCCCCTGTTCTTTTTCGCGGGCCGTCTTGATCGCGACCGTCACGCTGTCCTTGGGGTTGATCTGCCAGGCCGCGCGGACATTGCGTATCGCCTGGATCTCGCCGACCACCAGTTGCAGCTCGCCTTCGATCTTCCGGTCGATCCATGCCTTGTCCGCCGCCGGCCAGGGGCTGATCATGATCGAATCGCCCCGGTGCGGCAGGCGCTGCCAGATCTCCTCGGTGATAAACGGCATGAAGGGATGCAAAAGCTTCAACGTGTTTTCCAGCACATGGGCCAGCGTCCACTGCGTCGGGAGGCTTTTGATCGCGGGCTTGGAAAGCTCGAGATACCAGTCGCAGAATTCATGCCAGAAAAAATCGTAGAGGGTCGAGACCGCCTCGTTGAAGCGGCTCCGGTCAAGGCTCAGGCTGACCCCGGCGATGGCCTGGTTCAGGCGGCTGAGGATCCAGCGGTCGATCGGAGACAGCGAAGCGCGCCTGGGCGGCTTGGACAGGGAGAGCCCCGGATCGAGATTCATCAGCACGAAACGCGCCGCGTTCCAGATTTTATTGGAAAAGTTTCTGCCGACCTCGAATTTCTCCTCGGAGGCGTAGACATCCTGCCCTTCGGAGGTGATCGAGACAATCGCGTAGCGGAGCGCGTCGGCGCCGTACTGGTCGATCACGCGGATCGGATCGACGGCGTTCCCGAGCGATTTCGACATCTTGGCCCCGGTCTCGTCGCGCACGATGCCGTGGATATAGACCTCCTTGAACGGTTCTTTTCCCATGAATTCCAGGCCCGCCATCATCATCCGGGCCACCCAAAAGAAGATGATCTCGTAGCCGGTAACAAGACACGAGGTCGGATAAAAATAGCGGAGGTCTTTGTTTTTTTCGGGCCACCCGAAAATGGAGAACGGCCACAGCCAGGAGGAAAACCAGGTGTCAAGCACGTCGGGGTCCTGCGTGAGCTCCGTGCTTCCGCAGGTCCGGCATGCCTCCGGCGCCTGGCGGCAGACCATCATGCCCGGCTCCGCATACGCCTTGCCGCCGCCGGTCGTCCGTTTGCCGGCGCCGGCCTCGATCTCCCGCAGGACCTCCGCGGTGCGGCAGCGGCCGCAGTACCAGACGGGGATCCGGTGCCCCCACCAGATCTGGCGGGAAATGCACCAGTCCTTGATGTGGGTCATCCAGTCCAGATACACCTTGGTCCACCGCCCGGGCGTGAAAACGGTCTTTCCCTTCTTCACCGCGGCGATCGCGGGCTTGGCAAGCGGCTCCATGCGCACGAACCACTGCAGCGAAAGATACGGCTCAACGATAGTCTGGCAGCGATAACAATGCCCGACGGAATGAAGATGCTCTTTGGTCTCCAGAAGAATGCGGCGGTCCTCGAGCTCGGTGATGATCTTGCGGCGGGCCTCAAACCGGTCGAGGCCGACGAACGGCCCCGCATTCTCGTTGAGCGTCCCGTCGGGCCGGAAGATATTGACCGCCTCGAGCCCATGCCTGGCGGCGAGATTAAAATCGACCGGGTCGTGGGCCGGCGTGATCTTGAGCACCCCGGTGCCGAACTGGGGGTCGATCTCCTCGTCCTGGATGATCCTCAGCCGCCTCCCCAAAAGCGGCAAGAGGGCCGTCTTGCCTTTCAGATGATGATAGCGCTCGTCGTCCGGATGACAGCCGATCGCAGTATCGCCGAGCATGGTCTCCGGGCGCGTCGTCGCGATCGTGACGGTCTGTCCGCCGCTGTCCTCGATTTCGTATTTCAGATAATAAAGATGGCCGGTGACCTCTTTGTGCTGGACCTCCTCGTCCGAGAGCGCGGTCTGGCAGCGGGGGCACCAGTTGATGATGTATTTGCCGCGGTAGATGAGCCCCTTTTCGTAGAGGCGCACGAACACCTCGCGCACCGCCTGCGAAAGTCCCTCGTCCATCGTGAAACGCGTCCGGTCCCAATCGCAGGAACAGCCGAGACGCCGGAGCTGGCGGATAATCGTGTTGCCGTATTTCTGCCGCCATTTCCAGACCCGTTCGAGAAATTTCTCGCGCCCGAGCGCATGCCGCGTAAGCCCCTCTTCCCTAAGGGATTTTTCCACCACGTTCTGCGTGGCGATCCCCGCGTGGTCCGTGCCGGGCATCCACAGCGCCTGGCGGCCGGTCATCCGGTGGTAACGGACGAGAATGTCCTGAAGCGTGTTGTTGAGCGCGTGGCCCATGTGCAGGATGCCGGTGATGTTCGGCGGGGGGATCACGATGCTGTAGGGCTTCTTTCGGGGGTCCGCCGAGGCCCGGAAATAGCCGCGATCAAGCCAATGCTGGTACCAGTTTTTCTCGACCTGCTTGGGATCGTAAACTTTGGGAATCTCGGAGACCGGTAGCTTTTGCTTTTCCATTTATTTTACCAGTCTGCTGAAAAACCTATGAGTCGAACAGTCCGATCAAAAAGCCCAAGATGCGAGGCGCGAGGAAGCGAGCGCGGAGGCGCTATGGGAATAGCGCCGCACAAGCGAGCGACCGAGTAACGACAGCTGGCCTCGATCACGTTGCTGGAAACGCCGACCGTGGTCCAGACTTTTTTGCCGTCCGTGGTCTCGATGAAGACGCGGACCCTGGCGGCCGTGCCGGACCGGGAGTCCACGATCCGCACCTTGTAATCGTCGAGCCGCAGGTCGCCGATCGCCGGATAAAAGACCGAGAGCGCCTTGCGGAAAGCCTTGTCGAGCGCGTTCACCGGCCCGTCGCCGGATTCTCTGGCGGACTCTTCTTTGCCGCCGACCTTTACCGTGACCTGCGCCCTTGCCGTCGGGTCGTTGTCTCCGATTTTTTCCTGGGACACCTGCCCCTTGGCTTCAAAAAACTTTTGGCCTTTGCCCGTCTGGTCGCGCATCAGAAGCTCGAGGCTCGCGTCGGCCGCCTCGTACTGGTAGCCCTCATGCTCGCGTTTTTTGACTTCCTCAAGGATCCGCCGCGTCTCCGGCGACTCCTTTTTGAGGTCGATGTCCAGCTCCTTCGCCTTGAGAAGGATGTTCGTGCGACCGCCGACGTCCGACACCAGAAACCGCCGGCGGTTGCCCACCAGCGCCGGGTCAATGTGTTCGTAGGTCACCGGATTTTTCACCACCGCGTCGATGTGGACGCCGCCCTTGTGGGCGAAGGCGCTCTGGCCGACATAGGGTTGGTTTTTCGCCTGGATTAGGTTGGCCACTTCGCTGACATAGCGCGCCGTCTCGGCAAGCTCCTTCATTTTCTGCGGGGCGATGCAGGCAACCCCGAGCTTGAGCTGGAGATTGGCGATGATCGCCAGAAGGTCCGGGTTTCCGCAGCGCTCGCCGTAGCCGTTGACCGTGCCCTGCACGTGCTCCGCGCCGGCCTCGACCGCGGCGACCGCATTGGCGATCCCGACGCCGCAGTCATTGTGCGTGTGTATCCCGAGCGGGCATTTGATTCTTGGCCGGATTTCGGAAATCATTTTCGAGATCCTGGACGGCAGGCTTCCGCCGTTGGTGTCGCAGAGGACGAGCGTCGACGCCCCGGCCTCCAGCGCGCTCTCGAGCGTCTTCAGCGCGTAGGCGGGATTGGCCGCGTAGCCGTCAAAAAAATGCTCGGCGTCATAGATCACCTTTTTCCCCCTGGACCTGAGATAACCGACCGAGTCCCCGATCATGCGCAAATTCTCGTCGAGGTCCGTCCGGAAGACCTCTTTCACGTGAATGTCCCAACTCTTGCCGAAGATGGTGATCACATCGGTCCCGGCCGCCAAAAGTCCCTTCAGATTCCCGTCGTCGACGGCCCTGGAACCCGCCTTGCGGGTCGATCCGAAGGCGACGACGGACGAATTCCGGAGCTTCGCTTTCTTGATCTCCTCAAAAAAAGCGACGTCCTTGGGATTGGCGCCCGGCCAACCTCCTTCGATATAGGGAAACCCCAGCTCGTCGAGGCGGCGGGCGATGAGGACCTTGTCCTGCACGGAAAAGGAAATCCCCTCCCCCTGCGAACCGTCTCTCAGCGTCGTGTCGTAGATCTCTATCTTTTTGGAGCTCATCTTCCCCCTTTTTTGCCGAGCCTGAATTCCTCGTGAAGAATGCGCGCGGCCTTCTCCCCGTCGCCCTTCTTCACCACGCAGGAAATCTTGATCTCGCTCGTCGAGATCATCTCGATGTTGATCCGGTTTTTGCCCAGCGCCTCAAACATCGCGGCGGCGACACCCGCGTGGCTGCGCATCCCGATCCCGACCACGGACACCTTCGCGATGTTTGAGTCGAGCGACACGTCCCGGAATCCCAGTCGCCCCCTCAGAGCGCCGATGGACTTGAGCGCGTGGTCGGACTCTCCCTTCGGCACCGTGAAAGAAATCGCGGTGTCCGTGAGCTTGCCGATGTTTTGAATGATCATGTCGACGTTGATGCCGTCCCTGGCGAGCGCGCGAAAAATCGCGGCAGCGACGCCGGGCCGGTTGGGGAGACCGTTTACCGTGAGCTTGGCCTCGCTTTTATTGAGCGACACTCCGCGTATCAAGACCTCTTCCATCGAACGATCCTCCTTCACGATCCAGGTGCCCTGTTTGTCGGAAAAACTGCTTCTGACGTGTATCGGGATATTAAATTTGCCGGCCACCTCGATCGACCGGGACTGCATGACCTGCGCCCCGGAGGAGGCCAGCTCCAGCATCTCCTCGTAGCTGATCCGGCCGATCTTCCGGGCGTCCTTGGCGATCCGGGGATCGGTGGTAAAAATCCCCTCGACGTCCGTGTAGATCTCGCAGGCATCGGCCGAGAGCGCCTTGGCCAGGGCCACGGCCGTCAGGTCGCTTCCCCCGCGGCCGAGCGTGGTGATCTCCCGCTGGGGGCTCACCCCCTGGAATCCCGCCACGATCACCACCCGTTTTTTCTCAAGCTCGCGGCGAATCCGATCGGTGTTGATATTCAGAATGCGCGCACGGGTATACGCCGAGTCCGTGCGGATGCCGACCTGCCCGCCGGTAAATGAAATCGCGTCGCAACCGGTCTCGTGGAGGGCCATCGCCAGAAGCGCCACCGAGATCTGCTCGCCGGTGGACATCAACATGTCGAGCTCCCGGCGCGAGGGGTTTTTGGAGATCTGCCGCGAAAGCCTGAGAAGATCATCGGTCGTGTCGCCCAGGGCGCTCACGACGACGACGAGCGAATGCCCCTTCCGCCGGGTGGCCGCGACGCGGCCGGCGACCTTTTGAATCCTGGCGGGATCGGCGACGCTCGAGCCGCCGTATTTCTGAACCACCAGACTCATCGAGCCGCTCCGCCCGACAAAAAATAGCCCATCAGCTCATGGCCGGCGTTAAAAATGGTCTTGCTCTGCGAGGCGGCGCGCTCGTTAAACGCCCCGGCCGCGTCGCTTTCGATTCGGTCGCCCTCCAGGAGAAACGGCACATGCCCGTGGAGAAGCGCTCCCTTCGCGGACGATTCGGCGACGTCCGTCGTCAGGAGGACGCGGCGATCGCCGGCGTGGTCTCTGACGAGGCGCGCCGCCCGCGCGTCAAATTCCTCGATCTTTTTGATCTTGCGCCGGAAATCCGTTTCCACGCGGCCTTTCTCCGTGTTTCCGGAACAAATAAAACACACGTCCTCTTCCGGGAGATCGGCGGCCGTGCCCGCGCCACCGCCCGTTCTGAAACCCAGCGCCTTCCCCAATCCCTTCGCGAACGTCGCCTCGGCGGACAACACCCCGCCGTGGCCGAACTTTTGCTTGAAAAGCGGCAGTTTGGGCCTTTTGCCCTGTCCCCACAGCCAGGCCATATTGGCCGGATTTTCTTTGAGATCGACGCGGACGCGGTTGATCTCATGGCTTTCAAGAAACGTCTTCATCCGGACGAGCAAATCCGCGAATTCCCTGTTTTTTTTGCCCTTCGGCGCGTGACGGGTCCAGCGTTCGCCGAGGACGTCCAGCGGCGGCGGCATCTCCAATCCTTCCCAGCTTTCCGCCAGCGTCTCGTCCTTTATCAAAAGGAGGTTTTTGTACCCCTCGCCGGCGTGAAACCGGATCTTTGGGCTCGAAAAGTTCGCGTTCAGCGCGTCGATGAGAATCCCCGATTCCCGCGGCGAAATAAAACCGGCCGTGGCGTCTACGAGCGCCTCGTCAAGCACCGCCACCAGATCGCAGCGGAAAACCAGCTCATGCTCCCGCTGTTCGAGTCCGAAGGCCAGCGCGTCGAGCGGCCCGGTCCCCGTATAAAATTCGGCCGGGGAATACCCCCAGACGGAAAAAAGCGCGGCCTCGCGGCTCGGGGAAAGCGACGACGGGGCAAACGAAGCCAACCCCACCTTTCCGCGCCGGGCAAGCTCGTCCATGAAAGGGGTCTTGGCCACCTCGAGCGGTGTGCGCCCGCCGAGCGCCTCAAGGGGGTCATCGGTCATTCCCTGGCAGACCAACACGAATTTTTTCACGCGCGTATCGCCTTCATGATGCTTTCGAGCCTGGCCGGCACCCCCTTTGGTTTCTTGGCCGACGCCAGCGCCCGGTCCGGGTCCTTGAGCCCGTGCCCGGTAAGCACGCAAACCACCGTGGCGCCACTCCCGCGGCGGAAAAATTTTTTTTTGCCCAGCTTCAGAATCCCCGCGACGCCGGCGGCGCTCGCCGGCTCCACAAAAACGCCTTCCTTCGCCGCCAAAAAACGGTAGGCCTCGAGAATCTCCCGGTCGCTCACCATCCCGATGAGCCCGCCCGACTCGTCCCGGGCCGCCTCCGCGGACTTCCAGCTCGCCGGGTTGCCAATGCGGATCGCCGAGGCGATTGTCACGGGCCTGGCGATGATTTTTCCTCGCACGATCGGCGCGGCGCCCTCCGCTTGAAACCCGATCATCCGGGGCCTGGTCTTCACCCGTCCGGCGCGGTGATATTCCGTATAACCCTTCCAATAAGCCGTGATGTTGCCCGCGTTGCCGACAGGCATCACATGAAAATCCGGGGCGCGGCCGTCGAGTTGGTCGCAGACCTCGAACGCGCCCGTCTTCTGGCCGTCGAGCCGGTAAGGGTTGACGGAGTTCACGAGCGTGATCCCATGGCGCCGGGCGATTTCGCGGACCATCTGCAGCGCTTTGTCAAAATTGCCGTCGAGCGCCAGGACTTTCGCGCCGTGCACGAGCGCCTGGCTCAGCTTCCCCAATGCGATCGCCCCCCTGGGGATCAACACCACGCAGCCGATCCCGGCCTTCGCCGAATACGCGGCCGCGGAGGCCGAGGTGTTGCCGGTGGACGCGCAGATCACAAGCCGCGCGCCCGCCTCCACCGCCTTGGAGAGCGCGACCGTCATGCCGCGGTCCTTGAACGATCCGGTGGGATTGAGCCCTTCGCATTTCAGGTGCACCGCGACGCCGAGAATATCGGAGAGATGTTTCGAGAAAACAAGCGGCGTGTTGCCTTCGTTCAGCGTGACGACCGGCGTCCGCGGACCGACGGGAAGAAATTCCCGGTACTTTTCGATAATCCCATGCCAGATCATTTCTCGACCCGCAGCACCACCGGCTTTTCGCTGACCGGCCTCATCGCGCGAATGGTTTCCAGCGCTTTCCTCAGGTCCCGCTCGCGCGCCTCGTAAGTCAGGATCACGACCGGCACCGACCGGGTTTCATGGGATTCTTTCTGATGGACGCTCAGGATGGAGATCTTGTGCCCGCCCAACGCGCGGGCGATTCGACCCAGGACGCCGGGCCTGTCTTCCACTTGAAACCGGAGATAGTATTTTGATTTCACGTCGTCCGTCGGCAGCACCGCCAGCCGCTTGAAAATTGGACGGCCGGACGCGGCGGAAGGGTCGCGCGCGATATCGAGGATGTCGCTCACCACCGCGCTCGCCGTTGGAAACTTCCCCGCCCCCCGGCCATAAAACAGCAGATCCCCTGCGCGCCGGGCGCGCACGAACACCGCGTTGTAGGCCCCGTGCACGTTCGACAGCGGGTGGTCCAACGGCAGCATGGTCGGATGGACGCGAAGCTCAAGGCCGTTCTTCCATTTTTTGCCGATCGCCAAAAGCTTCACGACATACCCGAGCTCCGCGGCGTAGCCGATGTCCTCCACCGCCAGATGTCGGATCCCCTCGACGGATATCCTGCCGAAGGAAATCTCCGAACGGAAAGCCAGCCTCGCCAAAATCGCCAGCTTGTGCGCGGAATCCGTGCCTTCCACGTCGAGCCGCGGGTCCTTCTCCGCGTAGCCTTTGGCCTGCGCCCGGGCAAGCGCTTTTTGAAACGGCATGGCCCTCTGGGACATCTCGGTGAGAATATAATTGCAGGTCCCGTTCACGATCCCGAAAAAATGCGAAATGTCGTCGGAGACGAGTCCCTCGGTAAGCGCTTTGATGATCGGGATCCCGCCGCAGACGCTCGCCTCAAGCCCCAGCCGCCGGGAGCGAAGGAAAGACTCCCGGTAGACCGGCTCCCCTTGTTCGGCGAGCAGGGCCTTGTTGGCGGTTACCACATGTTTGCCGCGGCGAAACGCCTCCAGGATCCACTCCTTCGCCGGATGGACCCCGCCGGCAAGCTCGACCACGATATCGATCGCGGGATCCTTGAGAACGCCGCGCACATTTGTCGTCAGTTTACCCCCGGGCACCCGCACGCCCCGTTTCTTATGAAGCGCGCGCACCCCCACTTTTTTGACGGCGACCCGCACACCCGTTTTTTCCTGGATCCGGCGGCGCTGCGAGACAAGGATCTCGTAAACCCCCGCGCCGACGGTCCCCAGCCCCAAAAGTCCCACGTTGATGATTTTTGGTTTGTTTGGGTTGGACATCGAAAACCCCACTATATCATATTTTTATAAAAATAATGTCGGGGTGAGTGGATTTGAACCACCGATCTCTACCACCCCAAGGTAGCGCCTTAGACCAAGCTGGGCCACACCCCGAGAAAATTGCAAAGCGATTTCAGTCCAATTCGTGATGAAACTCGCGCTTCATCAACGCGTCCACGGCGGCGCGGGGATCGCGCCCGCGAAAAAGAATGCCGTGCACGGCCTCCGTGATCGGCATGCGGACGCGGTGCCGCCTCGCCAGCGCGACTGCCGAGCGGCTGGTATCCACACCCTCGACCACCATTTCACTGCTTTTAAGAATGTCTTTCAGGCCCCTCCCCTTGCCGATTTCCTCGCCAAGCCGGCGGTTGCGGCTGAGAGGACTCAAGCACGTCGTCGCCAAGTCCCCGAGTCCGCTCAGACCCATGAAGGTCTCGCGTTTGGCGCCCATGCGCTTGCCCAGACGCGCCATTTCGGCGACGCCGCGCGCAAAAAGCGCCGCGCGGGTATTCGAGCCAAACCCCAGCCCCTCGACGATCCCCGCCGAGATGGCGATCACGTTCTTGAGCGCCCCGCCGAGCTCCACGCCCAACACGTCGTCGCTTTCGTAGAGACTGAAATAAGGGGTCGCGAAAATCTCGCGCGCCCGGGCGCGTAGCGTCTTATGGGCCGAGGCCACCGATACCGCCGCCGGCATCTCGAGGGCCACTTCCCGCGCGATGGTCGGCCCCGAAAGCACCCCGAGCGGCACGGCCCCCAGCTCCTCCCGGACCACCGCCGACATCACGTGGAGCGTGCCGGTCTCGACGCCCTTGGCGACGCTGATAAAATTTTTCCCCGCGAGAGCGCTCTTCCCCACGCGGCGAAGCACCGCGCGCATGTGTTGCGAAGGCACGGCCAGGACGACCCACTCCGCGCCCCGGACGGCCCGCCCGAGGTCCGCTTCGAGAGCGACGCTCTCCGGAATTTTAAAACCGGGAAGAAATTTTACGTTTTCCCTTTTCTTGCGGACTTCCTCAACGTAATCGGGAAAGGCCCCCCAGAGCATCGGGCAGAAACCCTTCCCGGACAAAAGGAGGGCGAGCGTGGTCCCCCATCCGCCATCCCCCAAAATTGATATTTTTGTATCTTTTTTACCCATAACGACTTAAGAATATACCGATTTTATTTTTCAGGAGTGTAAGTATAACAAAGGCCCGCAGAATGGTCAACCGATTAGGCAGTTTGCAAAAAAGCCTCATCGCGCCTTGCATCTCGGGACTTTTTGAGCAAACTGTCAGTAGGTGGGAAAGGTTTTTGGCGGATGAAAATCGCCGGAAAGCAGATCAAACTTGATCGTGTGCATGAAAACAATCGCGAAAATATGGAGGTTTTGGACGACGTAAAAACTTCCGATCACCCGGTAAATCATTTGCCCGATTCCGCTGTCTCGGTCAAATATCTTCCGAATCGAAACATGCCGGGATTTTTTCTGAAGCGTCGTGTTTTGGGTGTCCATCCAGGCCTTGAGCCCATCGGGGTCCTTAAAAACGTCGTTTTGCTCCGAGACATAATACGAATACTTCTTCTCGGCGCGCGCGACAAAACCGTCCTGATTGATGATCTCCACGATGGAGAGATTTTTTCGGTGGTGGTTTTCAGCCGTCATGGTCTTGATGCATATCTCTCGCATGACCAAGGCTCCTGTCTCCCTTTAAATACTAGATATTAAACTATTTAAATAAGCCCCCTAAAAAAATCGGCCTTAACCGAAGTATACCCTCAGATTAGGCCATTTTCAAGTTTATTCTAAGTATTTTATCTGCTAACTACCTCTAACCACATCCGGAACGACACAGCAGAAGCTCCCCCTTCCCCCTCCACTGCCTTCGTAGCGCAGGTTTAAACCTGCGCTACGAACTGAGAGCTGCACTTATAGTTTTCTCTCATCTCCGGAGACAAGCCTTTTAAGGTTCTGCCGATGCGTCCATACAATCAAAAAGAAGAGGGCGGTAAAAAGGAGCGCAGTCTGGCGCTGCATTTTAAATCCCAAAGACAGAGGGATCAGAGACCCGCTCGCCAAAAGCGAAGCGATGGAGACGATTCTTGTTGAGTAAAACGCCCCCAGCCAGACGGCAAGGCTTAAGACCCAAAGCGCCGGAGAAAAAGCCAGGAGCGCGCCGGCGCCCGTTGCGACTCCCTTTCCGCCCCTGAATCCAAGCCATGGCGTGAAAATATGACCCAACATCGCGGCCGTCGCCACTCCCAATGCCGAGGCCTCCGTCGGGCCTGCGGGCGACTGCCGGGCCGCGAGGGTAAACAAGGCCACGGGGACCCAGCCCTTGGCAAAATCGATCAGAAGGACAAAAATCCCCGGCCCCTTGCCAAGCACGCGAAGGGCATTGGTCGCGCCGACATTGCCGCTGCCGCGGGTGCGGATATCCACTCCCTTGAGACCCCGCGCAAGCCAGTACGCGGTCGGAACCGACCCACAGAGAAAACCCACCAGACAAAAAACGGTGAGCGTCATTTGATCATCCTCTCCCCCATCCGGACATACAAGACGCCGGAGACGGCGGTAAACACCGTCGTCGCGATAAAAAGGGCGTTACGCAGGACCGCCGGCGCCATCACGAGCGCCGAGAAGAGCGTCAGCATCTGGACAAAGGTCGTGACTTTTCCGATGAGAAGCGGCTCGGCCTTGAGGCGGCCGCTCATGATAAAGATGACGAGGGCCCCTATCAGGATCACCACGTCGCGGGTGATCACCGACACGGTGACCCAGGCCGGGATGCGCATCGCCTCCGGCAGATGGCCCATAAAGGAGAGAGCGAGAAAACCGCTCACCAAAAGCAGCTTGTCGGCGATCGGATCGATGTAGCTTCCCAGCTGCGTCTTCTGGCTGAAGCGCCTGGCCACGTAGCCGTCCATGGCGTCGGTCACGCAGGCCAGCACAAAAAGAAGCGCGCTCAGCGAACAAAAAAACCCTTCGTGGACGGGAGTGTAAATGAGGCTCGTCAAGAAAAGCGGGATCAGGATAATTCTCAGGATGCTGAGGTTATTGGCCAGATTCATCGCGAGGGGATTTCATTCGATCCGGCCTATTCTTTTGGGCGGCCACCACCGGAGCACCGCTTTGCCGAGCAGGTTTTTTTTGGGGACAAACCCCCAGAACCGGCTGTCCGTTGAGTTGGCGCTATTGTCCCCCAGGACATAATAGGATCCCTCGGGCACCCGGATTTTTTCGTACGGCCCGCCGAAGGGGTCGTGGTTGTAATAGTAAAATTTTCCGAAGGTCTCCGGGTCGTCCAGGACCCTTTCGTTGATGAGGATTTTCCCGTCCTTGATCTCCACGACCTCCCCCTCAAACGCGACAAGCCGTTTGATGAAATCTTTTTTGGGGTCCTGGGGATACTTGAACACCACGATGTCCCCCCGTGCGGGATCGTGGAGACGGTAACCCAGTTTATTCACGAAGAGTTTGTCCCCCTCGACGAGCGTCGGACGCATCGACCCCGAGGGGATCTTGAAGGCCTGGACAAAGTAGTGGCGGATAAAAAGCGTGAGCACCAGCGCCACGAGAATCGACTGGGCCCACTCCTTGGCCTCTCGGATGAGCGTTTCTCTGGTGCAGGATAGCTTCATTCCACTTTGAGCGCCGCCAGGAACGCCTCCTGCGGGATCTCCACCTTTCCGAACTGCTTCATGCGTTTCTTGCCTTCCTTCTGTTTTTCCCAGAGTTTTCGCTTGCGCGTGATGTCCCCGCCGTAGCATTTGCTCGTGACATTTTTGCCTAAGGGCCGCACGGTCTCGCGCGCGATGACCTTGCCGCCTATCGCCGCCTGGATCACCACCTCAAAAAGCTGGCGCGGGATGAGCTCCCTCAGCCTCGCGCAGAGCGCGCGGCCCTTGTGCTGGGCCCTTTCGCGGTGGACGATCGAGCTGAACGAATCGCAGATCTCCGTGTTGATCAGGATGTCGAGCTTCACCACGTCGCTTTCGCGATGGCCTTTGAACTCGTAGTCCATCGACCCGTAGCCTTTGGTGAGGGACTTGATGCGGTCATAGAAATCCACGATGATCTCGGAGAGCGGGAATTCATAAACGATTTTCACGCGGTCGTCGCTCAGGTACTCGGTGGAGCGGTACACCCCCCGCCGCTGTTCGCAGATCTCCAGAAGCGCGCCGATGTTCACGGCCGGCGTCAAAATCGTCGCGTCGACAAACGGCTCCAGGATCGCCTCGATCTGGCTGGGATCGGGCATCTTCGAGGGATTCTCGATCTCCAGGAGTTCGCCGGTCGTTTTTTTGATCTTATAGACCACGCTCGGCGTCGTGATCACCAGATTCATGCCGTACTCGCGCTCGAGCCGCTCCTGGACGATCTCCATGTGGAGGAGTCCCAGAAAACCGCAGCGGAAACCGAACCCGACCGACGGGGAGCTCTCGATCTCGTACACGAAAGAGGCGTCGCTGAGCTGCAGCTTCTCCATCGCGTCCTTCAGCGCCTGAAAGTCCTTGGAATTCACCGGATAAATTCCGGCAAAAACGAGCGGCCGCACCTTTTTATAGCCCGGGAGCGCGAACGCGGCGGGATTGGCCGCCTCGGTGATCGTGTCCCCGTTCTCAACCTCCTTGGCCGAACGGATGTTGCAGGTGAGATAACCGACCTCCCCGGTCGCCAGCGTCTGGCACGGCGCCGGTTTCGGAGCGAGCACCCCGAGGTCGAGTATCTCAAACTCCAACCCGCTCCCCATCATGCGAATCTTCATCCCGCGCCTCAAAACGCCGTTGAAGAGCCGCGTGTAAATGATGACCCCCTGGTACGCATCGAAGGCCGAGTCGAAGATCAGCGCCTGCAGCGGCTTGGCAGGATCGCCCTCGGGCGGAGGCACTTTTTCGACGATGCGCTCGAGGATCTCGCCGATCCCGATCCCCATCTTCGCGCTGGCCGGAATGATTTCTTTCTCGTCGATGCCGAGGATTTTGTGGATTTGTTTTTTGACCTTCTCCGTGTCGGCCGTGGCGAGGTCGATTTTATTGACAACCGGGATAATCTCGAGATTGCGCTCGAGGGCAAGGTAGAGGTTGGCGACCGTCTGGGCCTCGACGCCCTGCGACGCGTCCACCAGAAGCAGGGCGCCTTCGCAGGCCCTGAGGCTTTTGGAGACCTCATAGGTGAAATCGACGTGGCCCGGCGTGTCGATGAGATTCAGCGTATACTCCTGCCCGTCCTTTGCGCGGTAGCGAATCTTCACGGCGCTGGCCTTGATCGTGATGCCACGCTCCTGCTCGAGGTCCATGTCGTCCAGGAGCTGGTTGTGGAAGGTCCGCTGGTCGATCGCGCCGGTAAACTCCAGGATGCGGTCGGCGAGCGTCGACTTTCCGTGGTCGATATGCGCGATGATCGAAAAATTCCGGATGTTTTTTTGATTCATGGGGCAGAGGCCCTGACCGTCGGGCTACAAATTGAAGGCCAGCTCCTTGCCCTGGGAGACAAGCCCCTCGGCAAGCGACTGCGAGGTGGCCTCGGAGTAGATTCTCAAGATGGGTTCCGTGCCGGAGAGTCGGAAAAGAAGCCAACTGCCGTCTTCCAGAATGAACTTCATCCCGTCCTGGCTTTTGATTTCCTTGACCTTCCGCTCGCCCAGGCTCCCGGGAGGCGCGGAAGCCAGAAACCGGAAGAGCTTGGGCTTGAGCTCGTTGGGGTAATCGATGTCGGACCGGACATAATAAAGCTTCCCGAACTCTTTTTCCACCCGCTCCAGGATCTCGACGAAGCGCTGCTTCCTCATCGCCATCATCTCCATGAGCAGCAGCGCCGAGAGCATGCCGTCGCGCTCGTAAAGATAATCCTGAAACCCGATCCCGCCCGACTCCTCGCCGCCGATCAGCACGTTTTCACGGCGCATGATCTCGCAGACGTATTTGAATCCGACCGGCGTCTCGTGCACCTTGAGGCCGAGTTTTCTCGAGACCTTGTAAATGAGCGCGGTGTTGGACACCGTGGTGACGACGCTGCCGATGCGTTTCAAATCCTCGACGAAGTGCAAGAGAATCAGCGAGAGGATGACCCCCGGAGAGATGAACTCGCCGCCGGGACGGATCGCGCCCACCCGGTCCGCGTCGCCGTCGGTGACGACCCCCAGATCAAATCCCCCCTCCTTCATGAGCGCAATCGAAGGCCCGAGATTATGGGGAATCGGCTCGGGGGCGAACCCGCCGAAGCTTGTGTCGCGGTCTTTGCGTATCGTCGTGACTTGAATGCGGCCGCCTGAAAGCAGGCGCTCGATGTGGCTGTCCGCGACGCCGTGCATGGAATCCACGAGGACCCGGTAAGGGGCCCGGCGGATTTCCTCGATGCGCAGATAATTTTTCAAAAATTCAAGGTATTTGTCATTGAAGTTTTCCGTCCGCGGCGCGGCGGGACCGGCCGGTTTTTTGGCCACCGGGTTTTTTCCGATAAGACCCTCGACGGCGCTCGTGATGTTCTTGTCGGCGGAACTGCCAAATCCCGTCTTGATCTTGACCCCGTTGTAGGCGGGCGGGTTATGGCTGGCGGTGATCACGATTCCCGCGTCGTATTTTTGGTCTACGATCTTGAAACTCACCGCCGGCGTCGGGCAGGCCTCTTCGGCCAGCAGCGTCTCGATCCCGTTGCCGCCCAGCACCTCCGCAAAAAGCCGGGCGAAGTTTTCGGAATCCTTGCGGAAATCATAGCCTATCGCCACCCGCGGGGCGCCCTTCGATGCGCCGGTCCCGTTGAGATAGTCGCTGAACGCCTGCGCGACAAGCGCCACGTTTTCAAAAGTAAACTCCTTACCCATGATGGCCCGCCAGCCATCGGTCCCGAATTTTATATCAGCCACGCCGTAGGTCCTCTATCGCCTGCCGCACATCCGGTCTCCCAAAAATCGCGGTGCCCGCCACCAGCACGTTGGCGCCGGCGCGCACCGCCTCTTTGGCGGTTTCCCTGTTGATCCCCCCGTCCACTTGAATGTCCCCGCTAAAAACCCTGCGAAGCTCTCCGATCTTGGGCAACACTTCCCGCAGGAAGGACTGCCCCCCGAATCCGGGGTTGACCGTCATCAGAAGCACCATGTCGATCCGGTCTAAAAAACCCTCGAGTTGGCGCAGGGGGCTTGCCGGCTTGAGAGAAACGCCGCAGCCCGTGCCGCAGGACCGGATCGCCTCGATCACCCGCCCCAGCCGCCCCTCGCAAGCCTCCGCGTGGACCGTCAAATGGTCGGCGCCGGCGTCGGCAAAAACCTTAAGGTATTTTTCGGGATTCTCGATCATGAGGTGGACATCGAGGGGCAGGGTGGTGATCCTGTCTATCGAGCGGACCACCGCCGGACCCACCGTCAGATTGGGCACGAAGTGTCCGTCCATCACGTCCACGTGGAGCATTTCGCAGCCGGCCTTCTCGACGCCGGCGATCTCGTCGGCCAAGTGGGCAAAATCAGCCGCCAAAAGAGACGGGGCGATTTTTAACGGTCGCTGCAAACTCATAAGGCGAATAATATATCAAAACACCGAACAAATGTCTTCGTTTAAGCGTTCGGAAATTGAAGGAGACCGCGCAGGCGATCCTCTTCGGATTTTTCCAGAGGGCCGACGACGCCCAGATGCAGCGCCCGGTTCGTGAAAAGATCGCGCGCCACGCGCCGCAGGTCCTGCGGACGCACCCTGGAGACCTGCTCAATGACCTCGGAAGGCGTCTTGCAGCGACCGAGCGTCACCAGCTGGTCTCCAATCCAGAGCATGTGGTTCATGCTGTTTTCGAGCCCGAGCTCCAGTTGGCCGAGATAAAACTCCCTGGCCCTTTCTAATTCCGCGTCGCCGATGTCTTCCCGCGCCACCCCGTGCAGCACCGACAAAATCACGCGCAGGGCCTCCTCGAAGTGGCGGTTGTCGACTCCTGCCGAGACGACAAAGGCCCCGGTCTCGTGAAAGCGGCGCACAAAAGACCCCACGTCGTAAGCGAGACCGCGTTCTTCGCGGACCTCATTGAAAAGCCGCGACGACATGTTCCCGCCGAGCGCGACGCTCAAAAGATCCAGCGCGTACTCGTCCGGATGTTCCTTGGGATACGCGTGGAGACCCAGCGCCAAATGAGTCTGCTCGGTTTTTTTAGGGTAGATCAAAAGCCTCGGGCCTTCCGGCGCCTTTCCGAACAAGTCGATCCTCCTTGAAAGAGGCCTGGACTGATGTCCAAAGCGGGATTCCGCCGCCCGCGCGAGGGTCTTTCCGTCAATGTCCCCCGCGGCGACCACCGTTAGAAGCGGCGGCTGGTAATAACGGTCCCGATAGGCCCTGATTTCGTCCGGGGTCATCGCGCCGACGGTCTCAAGCGTCCCGGCGATCGGCCGGCCAAGCGCGTGACCGGGCCAAAGAAGCTCCGTCAGGATCTCGTCGACGAACTGCGAGGGCTGGTCCTGAGTCATCTTGATTTCTTCCATGATCACCGTGCGCTCTTTGTGGATGTCCTCGGCCTTCAAAGACGCGTGGAGCACCATGTCCACCAGCACGTCGAACGCCTTTTCGAAATGCCGGCTTGCGATCTTGGCGAGAAAACACGTGCATTCCTCGGAGGTAAACGCGTTGAGGCTCCCGCCGATCCCTTCCACGGCCTCCTTGATTTGGTTGGCGGTGCGGGTCTGGGTGCCCTTAAAAACGAGATGCTCGAGAAAATGAGACACGCCGCCCAGGCGCTGATCTTCGTCTCTGCCGCCGACGCCGACCCACAGGCCGATCGACACGGACTTTCTCTCCTTCATCGGCGCCGCCACGACGCGAATGCCGTTCGGCAGCGTAAGGATTCCGGTGTTCCCGATCATGAACGCCTCCTGGACTCCAGATAACTTTGCAAAATAAGAACCGCGGCCAAACGATCGCTCTCCTGCTTGCGGCGCCGGCGGGAAAGGCCTCCCTCGATCATGAGCCTTCCGGCCTGCCTCGTCGACAGGCGCTCGTCCCAGCTTTTAACGGGCAGATTCAGGCCTTTTTCCAACCGGGGGACAAGCGCCATGATTTCTTTCGCCTTCGGACCGAAACTGCCGTCCATGTTGACCGGTAGGCCGATCACGACCTCGCCGACGCCATACTCGCGGCAGATCCCCGCAAGGGCCTCTAAAACTTTCGAGGGACCTGTGTTTGGAAGCGTCTCCAGCCCCTGGGCCGTGAACCCCAGAGGATCCGAGACCGCAAGCCCGATCCGCTTTTCCCCGAAATCGATTCCCAGTATTCGTGTCAAAATTTTCTGATCGGACGCACCAACGTCCCTTGCTCCGTCCAAACCACGATGAGATCTTTTTGGCCGGTGGCGACCAGCGGCCTGGGGGTCGCGTTCACTAGGAGCGAGCGTTCGCATCCCTGGATCTTCACGGGCCCGACCATGCAGTTGCCCGCCGCATCTTTTTTTGATTTTTCATAAAACATCTCCCAACCGCCCATGTCGCACCAGTCCATCGTCGTCGGGCATACCGCGATGTTTCGGGCCTTTTCCAACAGCGCATAGTCAATCGAAAGGCAGGGCAGCTTCCGGTAGCTCGAAGCGAGCCGGCCGAGATCAAACGCCGAGACAAAAGCGGGGAAACAACGCTTCATCGACGCCTCAAATACGCCCGCCCGCCAGGTAAAAATCCCGGCATTCCAAAAATACCCGCCGCGCCGCAGATAAAGACGCGCTTTTTTCTCATCCGGTTTTTCCACAAAACGGTTTACGCGAAAAGCGCCGCGGGCGCCCGGGACCGGCTTCCCCGCTTCGAGATAGCCATAGCCCGTCGCCGGATAAACGGGCTTGATGCCGACCGTGATCAAAAGGTCGGCGGTCTCCGCCAGACGCACCGCCGACTCCATGGTCCCGGCGAAGCGCCCCGGGTCCCCGATCAGATGGTCCGCCGGAAAAAAGGAGATCACCTCTTCGGGCCCAAAACGGCGCCCAAGCGCCGCGCAGGCCAGATAGATCGCCGCCGCCGTGTTGTGGCGTGAAGGCTCGAGAAGGAGGTTCTTCCCGGGGAGGGTCGGCAGTTCTTTGCGAATCAATTTCCGGTGAGACCGCAACGTCACCACATGAATGTTTTTCTTCGGATACCCCGCGAGCAGCCGCCGGTAAGTGCCCTCGAGGAGGCTTTGTCCGCCGTTCCAGCGAAGAAGATACTTCGGAAAATCTTCATGGGTCATCGGCCAGAACCGCTCGCCCCGGCCGCCCGCCAGGATCACCGCCTGAGCCATCGCCTAGCGCCCCTCCCCCTTCCCGGCCCTGACCAAAGGCCGCACAAAACGCCGGGAAAACTCCGCCGCCCCCATGGACGGATGGGCGGCGAGCGCTTTGACGACCGCGCTCCCCACAATCACGCCGTCCGAGACCGAGGCGACTTTCCTGGCCTGGTCCGGCGTGGAAATTCCGAATCCGACGCAGACCGGCAGGCGGCTTTCGCGCCGGATCCCCTTGAGTTTCCGGCCGATCTCGGCCGATAGCTTCCGACGGATCCCCGTGACTCCCGTAAGCGAGACGTAATAGATAAAACCCCTGCTCGCGCGCGCCGCCAGACGAATTCTTTTCGGCGGGCTCGTCGGCGCCAGAAGAAATACCTCGTGAACGCCCCGGCCCCTCATGAGCGACGCGACCTGACGCCCTTCCTCCGGCGGCAGATCGGGCACGATAAACCCGTCGACGCCGGACTTTTTGGCGTCGCGCGCGAGCGCCGGCAGTCCGTAACGCAGGAGCGGATTGAGATAGCTCATGAGCAGTATCGGGATCTGGGTTTTTTTTCGGAGCGCGGCCACGCAGGCCAGGATTTTCTTGAGGGTGGTGTGTTTTTTTAGCGCGCGCCCGGAGGCCTCCTGGATCACCGGCCCGTCGGCCAGCGGATCCGAAAACGGGACGCCAAGCTCGATGAGGTCCACGCCTTCCTTCTCCAGCGCGAGCACAAGCTCCCCGGTTTTGGCGAGACTCGGGTCCCCGGCCGCTAGATACACGATGAGCGCTTTCTCGTTTTTTCGTCTCAATTCCAAAAATTTCTTGTCTATTCTGTTCATTGGCAAATCCGAAATTCGAAATTCGAAATCCGAAACAAATCCGAATGATCAAAATTCAAATAACTATAGCCAACGCGATAAATCCCGTGACATGTCATTGCGAGCGACCGAAGGGAGCGCGGCAATCTTTGCGTCGCATAGATTGCTTCGTCGTCGCTGTCGCTCCTCCTCGCAATGACAGTTTACTTAATGCGTTTGTATTAAAACGAACCCTTTGGATTTCGGTCATTTAAATTTGGAGCCTTGTTTCGCCTGCCTGCCGGCGAGGCAGGGATTTCGTGCTTCGGATTTCGTGCCTGTCATTTTGGAAATCTGCTCCACGTCCTTGTCGCCGCGACCCGACAGGCACACCACGAGACTGTCGCTTTTTTTGAAAAGCGACCGGTGTTTCAAAAGATATCCGATCGCGTGCGCGGGCTCCAGCGCCGGAATGATCCCTTCGTTTTCACTGAGCGCTTTGACGCCCAGAAGCGCTTCTTTGTCCGTCGCCGCCACATAACTCACCCGCCCGGTTTTTTTCAAATACGCGTGCTCGGGGCCGACCCCCGGATAATCCAGCCCCGCGGAGATCGAATGCGCCAGCCGGATCTGTCCGTCGCCGTCCTGCAGGACCTCGCTTTTTGAGCCGTGGAGCACCCCGGTTTTCCCGAGCGACAAGGTCGCCGCGTGCCGCGCCGTATGAAGCCCCTCGCCCGCCGCCTCGACGCCGATCATGCGGGATTTGGACCCCAGATACGGATAAAAAAGCCCGATGCTGTTGGAGCCGCCGCCGACGCAGGCCACCAGATAGTCGGGATCGCTTAAGCCGGCCCGTTTCATCTGCGCGGCCGTCTCTTTTCCGATCACGGACTGGAAATCCCTGACCATCGCCGGATACGGGTGCGGCCCGATCACGGAGCCGATGATGTAATGGGTGTTTTCCACATGGGTGACCCAGTCCCGGATCGCCTCGTTCACGGCGTCTTTCAGGGTCCGGGACCCGGCCTTCACGGGAATCACGCGCGCGCCCAAGAGCCTCATCCGAAACACATTGAGCGCCTGGCGCTCGATGTCTTCCTGTCCCATGTAGACGTCGCATTCCAGACCAAACAAGGCGCATACCGTCGCGGTCGCCACCCCGTGTTGGCCCGCGCCGGTCTCGGCGATGATTCTTTGCTTCCCCATCCGCATCGCCAGAAGGGCCTGGCCCAGCGTGTTGTTGATCTTGTGGGCGCCGGTGTGGAGCAAGTCCTCGCGTTTGAGAAGCAGGCGGCGCACCCCCAAAAGTTTCGCGAGACGCCTGGCGTCCGTAAGCGGTGTGGGGCGTCCCGCGAAGTTTCGCAGATAGCCGTCGAGTGTTTTCCTGAAATTTTTGTCCCGCCTGGCGGCGCGGGCGGCCTTCTCGAGTTCCTCGAGCGCCGCCATCAGCGTCTCGGGGACATACCGGCCGCCATAAGGCCCGAAATACCCCCTGGAGTCGGGCAGCCGCGACCAGGCTTTTTTATTTTTGTTTGGCATTTCGGATAAATTCCCTCACGAGCCGCGGGTCTTTTTTCCCGGGGCTTTTTTCCACGCCGCTTGACACATCCACCCCGTAGGGGCCAAGGAGACGCACGGCCTTCGCCACATTTCCGGGATTCAATCCGCCGGAGACGATAAAAGGCTTTTTCATCCGCGCGGTCCCCAGAATCTTCCAGTCAAAACTTTTCCCGCTTCCCCCGCGAAGGCCGTCGGTCTTGGTGTCCCACAGGATGAACTCCGCGGGATAATCCCCGGCCCCGGAAACGTCCGCGGGCGCGGCGACCCGCACCGCCTTGATGACCCTGTACAATAAGGAAAGGCGTCTGGCCACCGAGGGCGACTCCTCGCCGTGGAGCTGTATCCCCGAGAGGCGGCAGCGCGCCGCGATCTCAAGGATCGTCCCGATCTTCTCGTTGACGAAGACGCCGACCGCGGTCCCCCACGGCCCCACCGCCTCCGCGATCTTTTTGGCCTCTTTGGCGTCCACGCGCCGCGGGCTGGGGGCGAACACAAGCCCTATCGCATCCGCGCCGGCCTCCATCGCCGATTCGGCGTCCCGGACATTCGTGATCCCGCAGATCTTGACGCGGGTCATCCCGCCGACCTCAAGGCCCTGTTCCATCGGCCGAGGACCGCGCCGGGATTTTTTTCTTTCATGAAACTTTCTCCCACGAGCGCGGCGCGCGCGCCCAAGTTTTTCAAGTATATCAAATCATCGGGCGTTTGAATCCCACTTTCGGAGACGGCGAGGACCCCCTTCGGGAGATGACGGAGAAGCTCTCTGGTGACGCCGAGGTCCGCCCGGAACGTGCGGAGATCACGGTTGTTGATTCCGACAAGCCCCGGACGGAGCGGCCCGATTTTCCGAAGGTCGCCGGCGGAGTGGACCTCAAAAAGAACGTCGAGCCCGAGCGCGGCCGCGCGGCGCGCGAGCGCCCCAAGCTTCCCGGCGGGCAGCGCGGCCGCGATGAGCAGCACCGCGTCCGCGCCGGCCAGGCGCGATTCCCAGACCTGGTATTCGTCCACGATAAAGTCCTTTCTTAAAATCGGAAGCCGCGTGCGCGCCCGCACGCGCGAGAGATCCTTCAGGCTTCCCCCAAAAAACTTCCGGTCCGTCAGCACCGAGAGGGCCGCCGCGCCCGCCTTCTCGTAAGCACGGGCGATCTTGGCGGGATCAAAATTCCGGGAAAGGACTCCTCCGGAAGGCGACTTCCTCTTGACCTCGGCGATCACCGGAAAGGTTTTCGAGCGCTCCAGCGCGCGCAAGAAACCCGCTTTTTTGGGCGGCAACCCCAGGACCTTTTTCTTGAGAAGCGCCAGCGGCGCGCGGCGGCCAAGGCGCCGGACTTCCTCTTTTTTCGATCGAAGAATGCGGTCGAGGATCGTCATATTCGCATCATCCGTTCGTGAAGCGGACAAGCGCTTCGAGCTGGGTCTTCGCCGCGCCCGAGACGATGGTCCGACGCGCCAAATCGACGCCCGCTTTGATCGAGAGGACTTTTTCAGCCGCATAAAGCGCGGCGCCCGCGTTGAGACAGACCAGGTCCCGGGCCGGGCCGGGCTCGGCGGCGAGCACCTTCCGCGCCGACTGGCAGCTGGATTCCTTCGAAGAAACCTGCAGGCTCGCCAGGCTTGTTCTCGGAAGTCCCGCCGCTTCCGGCGTCATCACAAAGTTTGCGATCTTTCCGCGCGAGACCTCCGCGCAGACCGTCTCGCCGGAGAGGCTGATCTCATCCACCCCGTCGAGCCCGTAGACCACCAGAGCCTTTTTGATCCCAAGGTCCGCCAGGGCCTCCGCCAACACCGGCACAAGTCTTTCCTCGTACACGCCGAGAAGCTGGTAGTCCACGCCGGCGGGATTGGCGAGAGGGCCGAGAACGTTGAAAATCGTCTTGCCGCGGATTCTTTTTCTCGCCGGCATCGCATAGCGCGTCGCGGGATGGAAGTTCGGCGCGAAAAAAAACGCGAAACCCGTCTCGTCCAGGCACGCCTCGAGCCGCTCAAGCGGAAGCTCGATCCGGACCCCCAGGCCCTCCAGGATATCCGCGCTGCCGCAGAGGCTCGACACCGAGCGATTCCCGTGCTTGGCCACGCGGGCGCCCCCGGCGGCGGCGACCAACGCGGCCAGCGTCGAGACGTTGAGCGTATGGCAACCGTCTCCGCCGGTGCCGCAGGTGTCCAGGAGCGCAGGCCGGGGCCGGCTTGTTTTTACCGCAACTTTTCTCATGACGGCGGCGGCGGCGAAGATCTCGACGGCCGTTTCTTTTTTCTCGCGAAGCAGGAGAAGAAATTTTTCGATCTGATCGTCGCCGGTTTTTCCCGTGACGATGCTTTCCATCGCGCGCGTCATCTCGACCGCGTCCAGCGATTCCCTGCGGGCAAGTCTGGCAAGCGCGTGATGAAAAGCGTCGGCGGCGGTCATTGGGTAAGCTTCAGAAAATTCCTCAGGATCTCTTTGCCGGGCCGGGTCAGGATGGATTCGGGATGAAATTGCACGCCAAAGACCGGAAATCTCCGGTGCCGCAACGCCATAATTTCTTTTTCTTTCGTCTCGGCCGTGATCTCAAGCGCCGGGGGCAGGTTCTTTCTCTCGACGATCAGCGAGTGGTATCTCGTCGCGGAGAAGGGATTGTCGATATTTTTGAAAAGCCCCTTCCCGTTGTGGAAAATCGGCGAGGTCTTGCCGTGCATCAGGCGATCCGCGCCGACGACGCGGCCGCCAAAGACCTCCCCGATGCACTGGTGGCCGAGACACACCCCCAACACCGGGATCTTCGGGCCAAGCCTCCGGATCGCCTCGTTGGATACGCCGGCGTCCGAGGGGTCCCCGGGGCCCGGAGAAATCACGAGGCGCGTGGGCCTGAGTTTTTTGATCCGGTCCACCGTGATCGCGTCGTTTCTGAAAACGCGAAGCTCCTCGCCCATCTCTCCCAGGTACTGGACAAGATTATAAGTGAAAGAATCATAATTATCGATCATGAGAATCATGATTAAATCCCGCCCTCGGCAACCTCGATCGCCTTAAACAAGGCCCGCGCTTTGTTGACGGTCTCCTGATGTTCGCGGGCCGGATCGGAATCGGCGACAATGCCGGCCCCCGCCTGCACCGTAGCCGTCCCGTCCTTGACAAGGATGGTCCGTATCGCGATGCAGGAGTCCAGGTTGCCGGAATAACTAAAGTACCCGACGATCCCCGAATAAAACCCCCGCTGTTGGTTCTCGAGCTCGTCAATGATCTCCATCGCCCGCACCTTCGGCGCGCCGGAGATCGTGCCGGCCGGGAACGTGGCCCGGATCAAATCAAAAAGCGACCGGTCCCGGCGGAGCCGGCCCTCCACGTGGCTCACCAGATGCATCACATGGGAATAGCGCTCGACCGTCATAAACTCCGAGACCTTCACGGATTCATACTCGCAGACGCGGCCCAGATCGTTGCGGCCCAGGTCCACGAGCATCAGGTGCTCGGCCCGCTCTTTGGGATCGGCCAGAAGCTCTTTCTCCAAGCGCGCGTCCTCCGCCGGATTCTTTCCCCGGCGGCGCGTCCCGGCGATCGGCCGGAGCGCGGCCTTGCGACCTTCGCAGCGGACATGCACCTCCGGCGAAGACCCGACGATCTGAAAATCGCCGCAGTTCAGATAAAACATGTAGGGCGACGGGTTGATCGAGCGTAGCGCCCGGTAAATGTCAAAAGACCTCGCGCGCACGCGGGTCCGGAAGGCCTGCGACAGCACGACCTGAAAAATGTCTCCCTTCCGGATATAGCGCTTGGCCTTCACGACCGCTTTTTCAAAAGTCCCGGGCCTCATGTTGGACTCAACGCGGGTCTTTGGTCCGGCGCCGGATCCGGCCGGGGAAGAGCGCCTGGCGCCAAACGACTCCAGCCGGCGGATCTCGGTCTCGATCTTTGCCGTCGCGTGCCCGTAGGCCTGAGAGGCGTCCTTGAAATCGTTCAGAAAAACGTTGGAGACCACTCTTATTTTTTTTAGCAGATGGTCAAAAACAAGCAGGGTGTCGGTAAAGATAAAAAGCGCGTCCGGCAACTTCAGGGTGTCTTTGTTTTTGTCGGGAATTTTTTCGATAAAGCGGACCGTGTCATAACCCAGATAACCGACGGCCCCTCCGGAAAAGGGCCCGAGCCCCGGCATCGGGACCTGCCGAAACTCCCCCAGAAGCTTCTCCAGCTCGAAGAACGGGTCCCGGCCCGTCCGGTACGACCTTTGGCCCTCGCGGGCCGACCACAGAGAGACCGTCCGCCCCTTGCTTTTAAACACCCTCGACGGCGCGCCGCCGAGGAACGAAAAACGCGCGATCGCCGACCCGCCCTCCACCGATTCCAAGAGATAGGAATAGGGATTGTCGCCGATCTTCATGAACGCGGAGACCGGCGTCTCGAGGTCCGCCAGGATCTCGCGATAGACCGGGATCAGATTCCCCTTTTTGGCGAGCCTTAAGAATTTTTTTTTATCCGGGAAATACGCTTGCACTAATAAACCTTTTTCGGGTCGAACACGATTTTTTCGGCGATCCGCCGGCTCCCGTCATTTCCGATCTCCTCAAAATAGCAGCTGAAATACCCCTTGTGGCAACCGGCGATCTTCTGGTCCGCGACGAACAAAACGGATTTGCCTTCGCAGTCGACGCGGAATTCCTTCACAGCCTGCGTGTGACCCGAGGTCTCGCCCTTTTTCATGAGTTTGTTCTGCGAGCGCCTGAAGACATGGATAAAGCCGGTCTCAAGCGTCGCCCGGAGCGCCGTCTCGTTCAGATAACAGAGCGTCAGGACCCGGCGGCTCTTCGCGTCCTGAATGATCGCCGGGATCAGCCCCTGGGCGTCAAATTTGAGCGCGTCTTTGATCTTCAGAAAAGTCTCTCCATCCATCACCGGACCAACACTCCTTTCCGCCTGAGATATCGTTTCGCCTGGCCGACCGTGTATTCTTTAAAATGAAAAATGCTCGCCGCCAGCGCCGCGTCCGCCCGTCCGCGGGTCAGCCCCTCGGCCAAATGCCTGAGATTTCCGACGCCGCCCGAGGCGATCACGGGGATCCGGACGGCCTCCGATACGGCCCGCGTAAGCTCCAAGTCATAGCCCTCTTTCGTGCCGTCCCGGTCCATGCTCGTCAGCAGGATTTCCCCGGCGCCGAGGGCCTCGACGGTCTTCGCCCACGACAGGACCTCGCGCCCGCTGTTGCGCCGGCCGCCGTGCGTGTAGACCCGCCACCTCCCCGGTTTCTTCCCGGACCATTTGGCGTCTATCGCAACCACGATGCACTGCGCGCCGAAACGCGCGGAGGCCCTCTTGACGAGCCCCGGGTCCTTCACCGCGGCCGTGTTGATGGACACCTTGTCCGCGCCGGCCTTCAAAAGCTCGCGGACGTCCTCCAGGTTCCTCACGCCTCCGCCCACCGTAAGCGGCATGAAAACCTGCTCCGCGGTCTTCCGCACGACCTCGAGGAGAACGCCCCGTTTTTCGTGGGAAGCTGTGATGTCGAGAAAAACAAGCTCATCCGCGCCGGATCGGTCATAATACTTGGCGCACTCGACGGGGTCCCCCGCGTCCCGCAATCCGAGAAAGCGGGTGCCCTTCACGACGCGCCCTTCCTTCACATCTAAACAGGGAATTATTCTTTTTGCAAGCATGTTTTGACCGCGTCCGCCAAATTCAACTTCTTTTCGTACAAGGCCTTGCCGATAATGACGCCCAAGAGGTTCGCCTGTTTGAGCGCGACGAGATCCCGCACGTCTCCGATGGAGCCGACGCCGCCCGAGGCGATCACGTCGATCGCCACCGCTTCGGCCAGCGCCTTGACTGCCTTAAGATTGGGACCGCCCAGGAGACCGTCTTTTGAAATATCGGTATAAATGACGGTCCGGCCGCCGAGGGCCTCCGTTTTTTTGGCAAGCTCCGCCGCCGGGATCTTCGTCACCTTCGTCCACCCGTCGGTCGCGACCCGCCCGCCGAGCGCGTCGATCCCGACGATGATTTTTTCCCGGTATTCCGAAACGGCCTCTTTGAGAAATCCCCCGTCCAGGCAGGCCCTGGTCCCCAGAATGACCCAGCGCGCACCCCTCTCGAAATAGTCCGCCGCCGTCTTCAAGTCGCGGATGCCCCCGCCGACCTCAACCGGAATTTTTATCTTTCCGAGCAGGGCCTCCACCGCGCCGAGGTTCCTGGGCTTGCCGCCGAGCGCGCCGTCCAAGTCCACCACGTGGATCCGGGAAGCGCCCTCCGCCTCAAAGCGGGCCGCGACCCGCTCCGGCCTCTCCGGGTAAACCGTCTCCTCCCTGAAGTCGCCGCGCGAGAGCCGCACGACCTTCCCACCTCTCAAATCAATCGCGGGAATAGGAATCATAACCAAACCCGAAGCACGAAGCATGAAACATGAAACATGAAGAATGAGACATGAGGCATGAGGCATGAGGCATGAGGCATGAGGCATGAGGCATGAGGCATGAGGCATGAGGCATGAAGCATGAGACATGAAGCATGAGGCATGATAAAAGAGTTGGGTTTTTATGTTTCATGCTTCGTGCTTCATGTTTCGTGCTTCCTGTTTCATTCTTCGTGCTTCATGCAAATAAAATTTCTAATGATTTTCAATCCCACGGTCTGGCTCTTTTCCGGGTGAAACTGCGTGGCAAAGATGTTTCCCCGCTGCAGCGCCGAGCAGAAATTCACGCCGTAGCGCGTCGTCGCCAAAATGTCCCTCCGGTCCTCCGGGACCGCGTAGTAGGAGTGGACGAAATAAAAAAAACTCCCTTTTTTAAGCCCCTTGGTCAGCGGGCTGTCTTTTTTCAAATCCAGCGTGTTCCATCCCATGTGGGGCACCTTGAGCCTCCCCTTGAAACGCACCGCGCGCCCGCCGAGCACCCCAAGGCCCCTGGTCTTCCCGCCTTCTTCGCTCCGCTCAAATAAGATCTGAAGCCCCAGACACAGGCCCAGATAAGGCGTGCCGGCCGCGATTTTTTCCTTAAGCGCGCCGATGAGCTTTCTCTTGCCGAGCTCTCTCATCGCATGAGAAAAAGAGCCGACGCCCGGCACGACAATTTTGGCGGCCCGCTCAATCTCGGCGGCGGAGTCCGTGACCTGCGCCCCTGCCCCCGCCGCCTCAAACGCCTTCTGCACGCTGCGCAAGTTCCCCATCCCGTAGTCGACGATCACAATGCCTTGTAGGATTGCCTCTGACCTCACCAATGCCCCGCCCCCTTCCCCTTTGCTTTCAGACCGCGCGCTTCCCAGTAAATGCCCGCGCAACCCGGCAAGCTTTATCCTCGCCCGGACGCATGATTTTCGCTCCGACCCGCGAACGGGGCCTGCCGCCTGCGGGACTCCGCGGTGCTCGTGTAATTCTTCACTCCGCGCCGCGGAGGCCTCCCCTCCGGCGT
>JACPAX010000076.1 GCA_016180585.1 Candidatus Omnitrophota bacterium
TTCTCGGTCTTAAAATTTTTGAGGATGCAGCCCGCCGAGTTGTGATGCCCGCCGCCGCCAAAAAGCTTGGCGACGTTGGCGACGTTGATCCCGTACTTTGACCGCAGGCTCGTGCGAAAAGCGCCGTTCGGCAATTCCCTGAAAAGGACGGCGATCTTTACGCCCTCGACGCCCCGCAGGTCGTCGGCCACGGAGTCCACGTCCGACAGGTTCGCCTTGAAACGCGAAAAATCCTGCTGGGTCACCGCACTCCACGCGAGCGCGCCGTCGTCGGAAAACTCCGATTTCATGAGGCCATAGCCCGAGAGCCGCGCGGTAGACTGGCTTTTTTTCCAATAGGATTCCTCGATGAGGTGCTGGAGATTGATGCCGGTCTTGACGAGCTCCCCGCAGATCTGGAAAGTCTTGGGGCGGATATTCGAGAACCTGAAAGAGCCGGTGTCGATGATGATGGAGGCCAAAAGACACGAGGCGATGTTGGGCGTGATCTTGGCGCCGAGCGCGCGGATGAGCTCATAGACGATCTCGCCGACCGCCGAGGCCTCCTCCTCGATCACCTGGATTTTCCCGAACAACTGGCCGAAATCGTGGTGGTCCACTTGCACCGTGGTTTTGGCTTTGAGAAAAATATGCTTCGTGTTGCCCAGTTGCGTGATGCTTCCGCAATCCACCGCGATCGCCACGTCCGCGGATTCTTTGGACTCGGAAATCACAAGGTCGCTCCCCGGGAGGAATTGAAACCTCGCCGGGATGCCGTCCTGGCTCAAGAGCGTCACTTTTTTTCCCACCTGAATCAACGAAAGGCCGAGCGCCAGAAGACAGCCGATCGTGTCGCCGTCCGGATTGATGTGGCACACCACGAGCACTTTCTTGGCCGTCCCGATTGCGCGGACCGTTTTAAGCACGCTTGCCGTGAGTCCTTTTTCCATGGAACTTCCTTTAGTGTTTTCTGAGAGTCGCGTAGTATTTAAATTTTTCCCGTCTCGACGACAAGAACTCGTGCCCCGCGGCTTTGCACCATGCCCGGAGATCCGGTTCCGCTCCCGGATCCGTGAACACCACTTCGAGCACCGCCTCTTTTTTAAGCTCCGCGATCTTCTCCTCCGTCATCAGGATGGGCACGGGGCATAAATGCCCCGAACAATCCAAGCGATCATCAAAGCGTTCTGGATTTAACATAACTAACTGAAATTAATAGAGTTATAAACTTAAACCCGCTCTCTTAAATCTCCGGCGCGAGCATCATTATAACACACCGCCCAACACCGTGCCACTCAAGCCCTCGGTCCGAGTTGGTTGGCCCGCGGGTGTCGAGCTTTGTCCTCGCTTCATCCCGCGCAACCCGCCAAGCCTTGTCCTCGCCCGGACGCATGATTTTCCCCTCCGAGGAAAATCATGCTCGGAGTCTCGGCTCGCGGCTCTTAAATGAAGGCCGGTCTCCATGGCGCGAGCCTCCCCTACGCCGGGCGAGAACAAAGCTTGCCGGGTTGCGCCGACTCTTTCAGGTGCCAGAGGGGTCTGACCCCTCTGGCACCGGAGGGATACCTGTCATCCCCGCGAAGGCGGGGATCAACCCTTTTGGCTCTGATTCCCGCCTTCGCGGGAATGACAGGGACGTGGCGTCGGGTGAGCAGACGACGAAAAGTCCTTTGGAGCGGAGGAGGAGAGGGCGGGGGAGGCGGGGGCAAAAGCAGAGACAGAGTTGGGGGGACGAGGGGTTAGACTAAGCGGTTGTGCTTTCCGCAGATTTTGTAGAAGCTGCAGAAATTGCAGAGGCGATCGTTGTCGGTGTAGGGAAACTCGTCTTCGGGAAGCGGCACGTTTTTTTGGGGGTCCGCCAGGAGCTGGCGCATCCGGCCGATGCTCTGCGCCATGATCTTCCGGGTCTCCTCGATGAGCGCCTCGTTCACCGCCTGCGGGGCCGGGGCCGGCTGGTCCACCCCGAGGTTCACCAGATACGCGCGGATGTCTCCGGCGGAGACGCCCCACTTTTTCATCGCGTAGATCGCATAGGCGCCGATCTGCACCGTCGCGGCGGCGGCGTCGTTTTTGCCGGTCTTCCAGTCCAAGATCTCGATCTTGCCGTCTTTTTTCCTCGCGAAGTCGAGCTTCACGTAAACTTTCGCGTCCTGAAAATCAAATTCTTCGAGGTCCTCGATCACAAGCCACGAGGTCTTGTCGTCGTCCGAGAGTTCCTTGAAAAAGGGCGATTCGAAAAAGTGGCGAAGGCACTCGACGGAGCTACGGTGAAAATCCCTCCAGACCTCGTCCGGGACCGCGCGCTCATATTCGTGCTCAAAGAGCCCCACGCTGTTTTTGGGGTTTTCCCAGTTTTTTTTGGCCTTGGAAGAACGGTAGTCCTCGCGCATCTGCCGGGTCAGGCTCTCCGCCGCCTCCTCAAGCGGCATCGTCCGCCCGGACCTCAGGGTTTTCAGCACCCTCTCGACCGCGTGATGGACCCGCTCGCCTTTCCAGGCCCAGCGGTTCTTGAGATTTTTCAAAACGTAGGCCGCGCGAGTTTTTTTCGGCGCGTTTTTGTCCCACCCGCCCCACGACGCGTAACGGCTGTAATAATATTTCCGCCGGCATTCCTGAAACTCCTCGTCCCGCGATTTGGACCAGGAAAAAATATTTTCGAGAACGGCCATTGAATCAGGCAGCCTTTCGTATTTCCGCGGATTCGTATTCGGGAAACATGATGATGGCCGGATGAATCTCAAAAGCCTTTGCCAGTTGTTCGGCTCTCTTCTTTCCGATTTTCACTTTTCCATTCTCTAAGAGACTGAGATTTGCGGCACTGATCCCGGACCGAGCAGCCAGATCGTCTTGAGTCCAGTCTTTCAATTCACGAAGCATCCTTATCACCTCGCCCGTGCTGAGCGCGGCGTTGGGTTTTGCGGAAACAAATCCATGGCAATGAGGCGATCCCATTACGCTATCCCCGCGGTGCTCGTTTTTAGGAACCGACAAACTTAATCACAAACAATCCTATCATGAAAAGGAGGAAAATGGCGGTCTAAGTAATGTCTTATCCTTAAATCTCAACGGGCCACACCTTCGACAAAGACTGGGACTCCTTTAACGCGGTGGTCTCGATACATGCCGGGGACGGGAACAATTTCAAGACCTGTTCTTTCAATAAGCAAATCAATATCAATCGGAACAACAAGGCCCTCGGGACAACGCTTCCCAAGAAAATCAGAGGCGATTTCTTCTAATTCACCGCTGGTATAGGTGGGAATTTCAGGGGACTGGTCTGGCAATCAGAACTTCTTTTTAATCGTTTCTATTAATTTTAATAGTTCTTCTTTGGTAAGTTTTTTCTCGGCCGTTGTGCGAAGCAAAAGAGGCACCATCTTCGACTCAGACACATACTTGGACACATCAGGCGCCAATCTTCCGGGCACGTCCCGTACGGACAAATCGTGAAGTTTGACCCATTCATCTGAATTCCTGTCAATTCCAAGGACTACGGCTATAAAAGCCAGCTTCTCGGCATCCCGGGGTGGGGATTTTTTCCCCCTCTCAATGTCGCTTAAGTTAGAAGGGTACATGCCTATTTTCTCGGCAAAAGCCCTCAGGCCGTAGCCCTTTAATAACCGCAGTTCTTTTAAATAGGATCCGAACGTTTCCATTTTGTCGCTCCGTTATATAGTATATATAACACCTGATCAAAAATCAAGCGGTTGCTTGCGGATCAAGCTGGCCCCTAAATGATGGCGAGGATGTCGTTTTTAAGGGAATCAGCGATTTTTTCGCTGACAAGCCGGCGGACGAGCTCGAGGGAGAATTCCAGGGCCGTGCCGGGGCCGCGGCTGGTGACGATCTTGCCGTCGGTGACGACCCGGTCCCGGACAAACGCGGTCTTGGGCCCGAAGCCTTTCTCGAAACCGGGATAGCAGGTGGCCTTCTTGCCGTCCAGGACGCCGCTGGCGGCCAGGGCGAGTCCCGGCGAGGCGCAGATCGCGGCGATGATTTTATCTTTTTCCTTCATTCTCTTCAAAAGCGAGATCACGGCGGGCGATTCTTTGAGGTTCGAGGCGCCCGGCATGCCGCCCGGAAGCACCACGGCGTCCGGGAGATCTTTGACATTTTCGACCGCGACATCCGCCCGGATGGTCATCCCATGCGCGCCCTTCAGCTCAAGCCCCCCCACGCCGGCGACCACGACCTCCACCCCCGCGCGGCGCAGGATATCCACCGGGGTGACGGCCTCGATTTCTTCGAACCCATCCGCCAAAAGAACTAAAACGGTTTTAGCCATCACTCACCTCTCGTCCCCATCCTCATCTCTCACGACCCGACCCATAACCGACCACCCACAACACACCCTCTACTTGACAATCCCCGTCTCCAACCACCGATACTTGCCGTCCAGCATGTTGCGGCCGATCCGGTAAATCATTTTATCGTCATTCCGCCGCTGGGATTTGAACTCGCGGTCGATCCGGAGCGCCGCCTCGCGGCAGAACAAGTCCGCCAGCTCCTCCGGTCCCCGATCGGAGGGACTCCGGGACAAAAGAAACGCCGCGCGCGAACAGGCCGCCGCCATCGCGAAAAGATCGGTCCCGATATTCACGAAGCGGAATAAAATCTGCTGGCGCTTCTCAAGACCCTGCTGGTGCGCGGCCATCGCGTGAAAAAGCGAGCGCGCGAGGCGGTGGCTGGTCTGCTCGATAAAGCGTACGTGTTTACGGACGACCGGCGAAACGCCCGCGTGATTTCTCCATCGGTCCAGAGATACCCACTGCCGGGGATACCAGGCCGCGTAATGCGCGAGCGCCTCGGCGGCCTTCTTCAGCCTTTCCCCCGCAGGGGTCTTCCCGCTTAGGACCGGCAGGATCCGCCGAAGGTGCGGGTCCATCGCCTCGCGGGCGATAAAAAGATGCATGATCTCGCTTGTGCCTTCGATGATGAGATTGATCCGCGTGTCGCGCATGAAGCGCTCGACGGGGATGGGCTCCTCGCCGCGGCCCCTGAGAGAGTCCGCGGTCTCGTAGCCGCGCCCGCCGCGGATCTGCACCGTATCGTCGGCGATGCGCCAGGCGGCCTCCGTGCAAAAAAGCTTCGCCATCGCCGCTTCAAGCCTGACGTCGACCTTGCCCTGGTCCACCATCGCCGAGGAGAGCCAGGTCACGCTGTCCATCGCGAAGGTCGTCGCCGTCATGAGCGAGATCTTGGAAGTGACCGCCTCGTGATGACCCACGGGCGCGCCCCACTGGACGCGCCGGTTGGACCAGTCTCGGGCGATGAGAAGCGATTTTTTGGCCATCGCCGTGCAGGCCGCCGGCACCGTGAGCCGGCCCGTGTTGAGCGTGATGAGCGCCAGCTTCAGGCCCTGCCCGAGGCCCCAGATGATGTTTTCTTTGGGGACTTTTACGTCGTGAAACTTAAGGAGCCCGTTTTGAATGCCCTTGAGCCCCATGAAATTACAGCGGTGGGCGACCTCGAAACCCGGCATATTTTTTTCGACGATGAAGGCCGTGATCTGCGTTTTTTCCCGGCCCTTGACGATCGCCGGGGGGGTCTTGGCCATCACCACGAGCACGTCGGCGATGTTGCCGTTGGTGCACCAGAGCTTCTGGCCGTTGAGAAGATAATAATCGCCGTTCCCGACGGGGGTCGCGGTCGTGACCATCTTGGCCGGGTCCGAGCCGACCTCGGGCTCCGTCAGTGCGAAGGCCGAGATGGCGCCTTTGGCGAAAAGCGGCAGGTACTTTTTTTTCTGCTCGGGCGTGCCAAAAAGCTTGAGCGGCTGGGGCACGCCGATCCGCGAGCCCCTTGTAGACTTCGTCCGGAATGATTCCGGTCCGGTCAATCGCGTCGGCGTCGACTTTATTCTTCAAAAACGGTTCCAGGCGCGAGAGAAATTCATCGCCTATCTTTTTGTCCGCGTCGGCCTGCTCGGGGAAAGGAAACAAAAGATCCCAGTGAATTTTGCCGGTGAAAAGATCCCCCACGAAACTGGGGTATTTCCAGGACGTCTCGCGCGCCTCTTCGGCGACGTCCAGCGACTTGGCCTTTTCCTGGTTTTCCTTGCCCTTCAAGAGTTCCATCGGCGCTCCTTCTTAAGAGGCTGACTTTTTGAAGCTCGGCCTCGCTTTGATCCGTTCAAACCAGGCGGTGGTATTTTTCAAATCGGCGGGGATCCCGGACCCGAGAATCGGAAGGGCCGCGATATGCGGCGTCACCGCGACATCCGCCAGCGAGAAATCGCCGAAAAGATACGCTTTCCCCTCGAGGCGTTTGTCCAGTTCCCTCAGGCCCTCGACGATCTCGGCGCGTTTTTTTACTTTCACTTCCTCTTTCTGCTGGTCCTTGGGTTTCAAGAGGCACTCGATCACGAGAAGCCCGATATTCAGCACCATTTTTTTATCGATGGCCGAGACGAATTGCCTGATCTCCTCGCGAAGAGGCTTCTCCTTCGGCATCAGGGGCGGCTGGGGGTATTTCTCATCGAGGTACTGGTTGATCAAAAACGCCTCGGACAGATACACCTCCCCGTCGATGATCGCGGGGACCTTGCCCAAGGGGCTGGCTTTTTTAAACTCGGGGGATTCCTTGACGGATTTGTCCGCGTGGACGTCGACGGGTTCGTAAGGAATATTTTTCTCGGCGAGGACGATCTTGACTTCCCTTGAATTTCCGGACCGGGGAAAACAAAAAAGCTTCATCACGGCGGCCTCCTTATGGGGTCATTGTATCACAACCGGCGCCCGACAAGCTCCGCGGCCATCCGCACAAAATCCGGATCCTCGAGAACGGTCGCGGCGCGGGAGTAACTTAGTCCCGATGCTTCGGCAACTTTTCTCGCTTCGATGTCGAGGTCGTAGAGCACTTCGGCGTTGTCGCAGAGAAACCCCGAGGGAATCACCAGCACATTTTTAAACCGGGTCATGTCGACGCCCCGTATCGCCTCCGCGACGGCGGGCTCAAGCCAGGGATCGGCGGGATTTCCGCTACGGCTCTGGTAGGCCGCCGCCCATGCTTTGATTCCCAGTTTTTCGCTGATGAGCGAGGCGTTTTCCCTGAATTCCTCGGCGTAGCGGCTCCGGCGGGCCATCGGAACCGGAATCGAATGCGCCGAATAAATAAAAAAAGTCTTCTCGGGCGCGGGAATCGACGAAATTTTTTCCCTGATCCGGCGGGCCCAGGACTCCACAAAAAGCGGATGCGCATGAAAGGGGGCCGTGTAAACCAGCTCGGCGGCGACCCCGGCATTTTCCTTCTTTGCCTCAAGCGCCAGACGGTACCTTTCGAAGCTCGCCTCGGAACGAAACGGCGACAGCACAAACGCGACCCCGGTCCGGACGCCAAGCTCGCCCAGCGACCGCCACAGCTCTTCAAAAGAGGGCGTGGAGTGCCGGAATCCGGCGAGGACAGGGACCGCAAGACCCCGTTCGCCCAAAGACTTTTCGAGCAAGGCTCTGAATTTTCCCACATGGGCGTCATAAGGAGAGACCCCGCCGATCGCCTCGTAGTGGCGTGCAACCTCCGCGAGACGACTCTCCGGCACCCGCGCCCCCTCGGTCACGCGCCGCAAAAAATCCCCCACCTCCCCAGGCGTCTTGGGCCCCCCAAAACCAATCAGCAACGCGGCGGTTTTGTGAGTCATAGTCCCCTCCCGCGCCACCCGGCAAGCTTTGGCCTCGCCCGGCGTAGGGGAGGCTCGCGCCAGGCAGACCTATCTCTTCGGTGCCAGGGGGGTCTGACCCCTCTGGCACTGCCCTCTCCTCCTGGAGCGATGAGGACCCCTTCGGTGCCAGGGGGGTCTGACCCCTCTGGCACCTGAAAAAGCGGCGGCGGGGTCATCGTTGGCTCAGTTCGTGGACCATTTGGATGAGCGCTACGACGTTTTTTGGGGGGGTTTCGGGGAGCACGCCGTGTCCCAGGTTAAAGATGTGGCCCGAGCGACCGGCGGCTTGTTTTAAAATCGATTGGACCCCGCGTTTTATTTCCGCCAAAGAGCCGGTGGAGAGTAGCTGCGGGTCGAGGTTTCCCTGAATGGCTTGTTTTGTTCCGATCCTTTCCCTGGCCTCATCCAGCCGGACACGGTGGTCGACTCCTATCACGTCCCCGCCCGCCCGGCTGAAAAGCTCGAGGAACGGGTCCGTGCCCGTCCCAAAATGAATCACGGGAACCCCCTGGTCCAGACTGCGGATGAGCGCGGCCGAATGCGGCAGCGCAAAATTTTTGTACTCCTCGGCGCTAAGACATCCCACCCAGCTGTCGAAAATCTGCAGGGCTTGCGCGCCCGCCCGGACCTGCGCGTTGAGGTATTTTGCCGTCGCGCGGGCAATTTTCTCCATCAGGACGCCCCACGCCCCGGGCCTCCGGCGCATCCACTCTTTGGTCGCGGCAAAATCCTTGGAGGCGCCTCCCTCGATGAGGTAAGAAGCCAGCGTAAACGGCGCGCCGGCAAACCCGATGAGCGGCACTTCGGGTTTTAGGGCGCGGCGGGTCTGCCGGATGGCCTCCATGAGAAACCCGAGCGACTCTTCCGGATCGATGTCCGGCAGGCGTTCGACGTCTTCGGCCGTGCGCAGCGCGCGGGCCCCTCGGCGCTGCCCGGAACCTCGCGCTGAGCCTGTCGAAGGGGCGCGGCGTATCGAAGGGCCGTCTCCTTTGAGATAGCTCAGGTCGAATCCAAACGGCTCGACGATGAGAAGGATATCCGAGAAAATAATCGCGGCGTCGGCCCCGATTTTCTCCTGGGCGCCGATGGTGATCTCGGTGACAAGGTCTTTGTTTTTGCAAATGTCGAGAAAGGGGGTCCTCTCGCGAAGCAGCCGGTAGTCTTTCATGTACCGGCCGGCCTGGCGCATGAGCCAGACGGGCGTGTAGGGCGTTTCCTCGCGCCTGCAGGCTTTTAGAAAAACCGAGTCCTCCGTCATTGCGAGGAGTCCGGTCGAATGACCGGACGACGAAGCTCGCCACAAAGCATCGGCGAGTCCGTCCGACGAGTCCGCCGAAGAGGTATGGCGGACAACCTTTGCATCACATAGATTGCTTCGCGGAGTCTACACTGAGCGCAGCGAATGTGCTCGCAATGACATCTCATTTCTTTTTCCTTTCAAGAATATTCTTCGCCTTTTCCGCAACGGCCTTCACCAACGGCCCCATCTTTGGGCTTTCCGGTTCGATATCGACTTCGACGCCATGGGAGCGGATCGCCTCGCTGCAGTCCGGCCCGACCGAGGCCGCCACAAGCCGCCCAAGCGCGGCTTTTAATTTTTCCGAGACACCCATCCGGTCCGCCACCTTGAAAAGATGGTCCGCCTGCACCGCCGTCGTGAAGACGACCACGTCCGTTTCTCCGCGGGCAATCCGCTCGATCGCGTTTTTTAGAGGGCCCAAATCGTCCGGCAGTTCCCACCGGTAAACGGGAACGGAGAGCACTTGCGCGCCGCGGCCGCGAAGACCCTCCGTCAGGGGCTCGTTGCGCTCGCCGTACTCCTGGACCGCCACGAGAGCGCCACGGACCGGGACCTGGGGATTTTGGTCCAGCGTTTTTAAAATTTCCTGCCAAGTGTTCGGTTCCGGCACCGTGACCGCGTACGGCACCCCGAGTTCCGCCAAGGCCCGGACGGGCTTCGGTCCCCGCGGGACCACCGCGACGGCCTTCAGCGCCCCGATAATCTCCGGACGCGAATAACGCGTCTCAAGAATCTTCACGAGGTAGCGCGTGCCGACGCCGGTCAGAAAAATCACGGTCCGGATCTTTTTTTCAAAGAGCGCCTCGGCGAACGAGAACGCCGCCTCATTTTTTTCGATGGGCGCTTCCTTCAGCGCCGGCGCCGCGACCGCCTCCGCTCCCTGCAGACGCAGAAGGTCCCCGAGCGTCTTCGAAAGCCGGCTCTCAAAATAAACGACTTGGAGACCTTTCAGCTTAAGCTCTTGTGACATATTTTTCTCCCCTACTCATTACC
>JACPAX010000077.1 GCA_016180585.1 Candidatus Omnitrophota bacterium
TCTGACGCTCATCGGTTTCAGGCGTTATTTGACGGCGCCGACGAGGCGGAATCTTATGATCACCGGCGTCGTGGCCGGGGGCGCTTTCCTGTCCAAGTTCAGCGCCATCCTGCTTTTTCCGGTCATGGCGCTCATCGCGCTGGTCTCGGGAAAACTCAAGGAGATTGCGCCCTCGAAGGCGGCCGCTTTCTTCTTGGTGTGTTTCCTCACGGTGTGGGCCGGTTATTTTTTTGAGGTCAAGCCGCTTTTGAAAAATACCCCTCACCCGGAAAAGAAGACGGCGTTTTTGCAGAAGATCGGAGGGGCGCCACTGGTCCGCTTCGCGCGGGAAACGCCGCTTCCATTGTCGACGTTTGCCTCCGCCTTCGCGGGGATGACTCTGACGCGCGCCGAGGGCACCAACGCGTTTCTTCTGGGCGAGCGGTCCCGTAAAGGGTGGTGGTATTACTACGCGGTGGCGTTTGCCGTAAAGAACACGCTCCCGTTTATTCTGCTGTGCCTCTTGTCGTTTGTTTTCATCGGAAAACTGGGGTTGGATCGAGTGACGCGGGCGACCCTCTGTGTGCCGGTTGTGTTTTTCTTCGCGGCGACGCTGGGGGACCGGGCGCAGGCCGGGATCCGCTATTTTCTCCCGATTTATCCGTTTCTCTTCGTGCTGGGGGCGGGAACCCTGGCCTGTCTTTGGCGCAAAAACCGGGTCTGGAGGTTTTTGGCGGCAGGCCTTCTTTTGTGGCACGCCGGCGAGGCCCTCCGGATTTCTCCTCATTATCTGGCTTATTTCAATGAATCCGTCGGCGGTCCCCGCAACGGCTATAAAGTCCTGCGCGATTCCAACATCGACTGGGGGCAGGGCTTGAAGGAGCTGGGCCAATTTATCCAAGAGCAGGGATACGGGGAGGTCGTGCTTTCTTTTCATGACGCCGCCGACCCGTCTTATTATGGGATCCCGGCCCGGCCACCGAGGGCGGAGGAGTTCAAAACGCCCGGGAACACCGTTTACGCGATCGGCGCGCACTTTCTCGACGCGTTTGAATGGACCCGGACGGCCGCGCCGACCAGGGTCATCGGGTACTCCGTTTTTGTCTATGATTTCAGGAAAAAAGTGTGATAAGATTTCCCTCTCATGGATAAATCAAGCGGCATGAAAGTCGTCATTCTCTGCGGCGGCCAGGGAACGCGCATGCGCGAGGAGACCGAGTACCGACCGAAGCCTCTGGCCGAGATCGGGGGCCGCCCCATTCTTTGGCACATCATGAAGGCCTACGCCCACTTTGGTTTCACCGAATTTGTGCTGTGTCTCGGTTACCGCGGAAACATGATCAAAGAGTATTTTCTCAATTACCACGCAATGAACAGCGACTTCACCGTCTCGCTCGGCTCGCATTTTGGGGCCAGGGTCGGAGGCCCCACGTTTGAGTCGCACAGCACCCATGAAGAGCAGAATTATAAAGTGACGCTGGCGGACACTGGTCTTCATACGATGACCGGAGGGCGCATCAAAAAAATAAAAAATTACGTCAAGGAAGATTCTTTTATCGTAACCTATGGAGATGGCGTCGCCGATATCGATATCCGCGCGCTCATCAGGTTTCACGAAAAACACGGGAAGATAGCCACGGTCACGACCGTGCAACCCGTTTCGCGTTTCGGTGTGCTGGATCTTAACAAGGACGGAGAAGTGGTCCATTTTGCCGAAAAACCAAAGCTCGACGGCTGGGTGAACGCCGGTTTTATGGTATTCAACAAAAAGGTGTTTGACTGCCTGCAGGACGACAGCGTCCTGGAGCAGGAGCCCCTTCAAAAATTAGCCAAGGAAGGTCAGCTTGTCGCTTACCGCCATGACGGATTTTTCTACGCGATGGACACCTACCGCGAATATCAATATTTGAACGATCTTTGGGAAAAGAATCAAGCGCCCTGGAAGGTTTGGAAATGAAAAATTCTTTTTGGGCGGACCGTCCGACGCTGGTGACGGGGGCCACGGGTTTTGTCGGCGGATGGCTCGTCAAGCGTCTCGTTGACCACGGGGCGGATGTGGTTTGTCTGGTGCGCGATTGGGTCCCCCAAAGCCAGCTTTTGAAGGATGGCTTGGTCAGCCAGGTCAAGCTCGTGCGCGGAGATATCCGGGACCAGGCGCTTTTGGAGCGGGTCATGGGCGAATACGAGACCAACACGGTGATTCATTTGGCCGCCCAGACCATCGTGGGCATCGCCAATGACAACCCTGTCTCGACGTTCGAAAGCAACGTCGGCGGCACCTGGGCCGTGTTGGAGGCGGCCCGGCGCAGCCCTCGCGTCAAGCAGATTGTCGTGGCGTCGTCGGACAAGGCCTACGGGAGCCAGGAGAAGCTCCCTTACGACGAGGGGACCCCGTTGAAAGGGACCCATCCCTATGACGTGAGCAAATCCTGCGCGGATCTTATCGCCGCCACCTACGCGAAAACTTTTGAGCTGCCGGTGGCCATCACGCGCTGCGGCAATTTCTACGGCGGCGGGGATCTGAACTGGAACCGCATTGTTCCCGGCACCATCCGGTCGGCGCTGAAGGGCGAGCGGCCGGTGATCCGGTCGGACGGAAAGTATGTCCGCGATTATTTCTATGTGGAAGACGGGGCGGCGGCCTATATGCTCTTGGCTGAGCGGCTGGCGAAGGACCCGGGGTTGAGGGGAGAGGCGTTTAATTTTTCCAACGAGACGCGCGTCAGCGTCGCGGATCTTGTCAGCCGTATTTTAAAAATCATGAAATCGAATCTTAAACCCAGGGTCTTAAGCGAAGCCAGGCACGAGATTCGCCATCAGTATCTCAGCGCCCAGAAGGCCAGGAAAGCGCTGGGTTGGTCCCCGCTGTTTGATCTGAACGCCGGCCTCAGGAAAACCGTCGACTGGTATCGAGAGTTTCTGAGTTCATGACGCCGGCGGATGCCTCGCGCCTGCGGCGACAGATTTTTGACTTGGTCGGCGATTACCACAAGGCGGCTTTTCCTTCCCCGAAATTTATTCCCGGCGAGACTCCAGTTCCTGTGGCGGGCCGGGTTTTTGACGCTGATGAAATTCAGCACCTTGTGGACGCCTCACTGGATTTCTGGCTGACGACGGGACGTTTTGCCGGGATCTTCGAGAGCGAGTTGGCCAGGTTTTTCGGGCTCGAGCACGCCGTGTTTGTCAATTCCGGCTCATCGGCCAATCTGCTGGCGCTGGCCTGTCTGACGTCGCCGAAGTTGGGGGAGCGGCGTCTTCAAGAAGGCGACGAAGTGATCACCCTGGCTTCCGGTTTTCCAACCACCGTCAACCCGATTATTCAAAATCGTCTCGTCCCGGTCTTCATCGATGTGACGATCCCTACTTATGGGATAGATTTGGATCGACTGGAACAGGCGCTTTCGCCGCGCACTCGCGCAATCATCGCCGCCCACACCCTAGGAAATCCATTTCGAGCCGCGGAAGTCAGAGAATTCGCCGATCGGCACGGTCTCTGGCTCATCGAGGATTGCTGTGACGCGCTCGGCGCGCTGTATCAGGGCAAAAAGGTCGGCACTTTCGGTCATTTGGCGACGCTGAGTTTTTATCCGGCCCACCATATCACGACCGGGGAGGGCGGGGCGGTGCTTACCTCCGACACGAAACTAAAAACCCTTTTGGAATCCTTCCGGGACTGGGGACGTGACTGCTGGTGCGATCCGGGCAAAGACAACACTTGCGGCAAGCGCTTTGACTGGCAGCAGGGGGATTTGCCGCGCGGGTTTGACCACAAGTACACCTACTCGCATATCGGCTACAATTTGAAAGCGACCGACATGCAGGCGGCCATCGGGGTCGCGCAGCTCAAGAAGCTGGAGGGGTTCATTCACCTCCGCCGCGAAAATTTTTCGGCGCTCCACGCCGGGCTCAAGGATTTGAGCGAGTATTTTATCCTGCCGGAGGCGACGCCGGAAAGCCGGCCGAGCTGGTTTGGTTTTCCGCTGGCGGTGAAAGAAGGGGCGCCCTTCAAACGGGACCAGGCGCTGCGTCATCTGGAAGACCGAAAAATCGCCACACGGCTTTTATTCGGAGGCAATCTTACCCGGCAACCCGCTTACCGCGGCGTGACGCATCGGGTGGCCGGCGATTTGAAGAATTCGGATTTCGTGATGAATAGCGTGTTTTGGGTCGGGGTGTATCCGGGCATTTCGAAACCGATGCTGGAGTACATGATCCGGGTTTTTCATGAGATTCCAAAGACGCTTTCACGGTGATGCAAAATCCTCTCGCTGATGATCTGGACCGGGTATTGGAACGCACGAAAGTTTTATGGCGGGAGCTTGGCGGCAAACACATTTTTATTACCGGGGGAACGGGGTTTGTCGGCTCGTGGCTCCTGGAGACTTTTGTCTGGGCAAACGAAAAATTAAAACTCTCCGCGTGCGCGACGGTCTTATCGCGTAATCCCGGCGCGTTCGAGAGAAAAACACCTCATTTGGCCGGACACCCGTCTTTGGAATGGCGGAGGGGAGACTTAAGCTCGTTCCATTTTCCGAGCGGTAGTTTTTCGCACATCATTCATGCGGCGGCCGAAACCAGCGCAACGCTGAACCGAAGGACACCGGCGGCGGCGAATTCCACGAAGCGGTGGACAACGCGCGTGTTGGATTTCGCCAAAAGGCAAAAAAACGCCAAATTTCTTTTTTTGAGTTCCGGCGCTGTCTATGGCGCGCAACCTCCGGGACTTTCAAGAATGCCCGAAAATTTCTCGGGAGGCCCCGATCCGTCGGGTCCGGGAGCCGCTTATGCGGAAGGCAAGCGCGCCGCCGAACTTTTGTGCATGCAGTATGGCAGAAAATACGGGATGCAAGTGAAGATCGCCAGGTGCTTCGCGTTTGCGGGGCCGTATTTGCCTCTGAACGCGCATTACGCGGTCGGAAACTTTATACGGGACGCGTTAAACGGGGGATCAATCCGCGTAAGGGGCGACGGCGCGACGGTGCGCTCCTATCTTTATTCGGCGGATCTGGCGGCGTGGCTGTGGACGATTCTTCTCAAAGGAAGACCCGGCCGGCCGTATAATGTGGGTTCTGACCGGGCGGTGACGATAGGGGAACTGGCGTCGACGGTGGCCGGGGTTTTTCATCCCAGACCGAAGATACGCGTTGAGAAAAAAGCAGCCGCCGGAATGGCCGGCGCCCGTTATGTGCCCTGCGTGGACCGCGCCCGAAAAGAGCTTGGCCTGGCCCAAACCGTCGGGCTTGGGCAGGCGATTCAAAAAACCGTCAACTGGAACCTTTTGATCCGATGAAAGTCAAAGTCAGCGACTGTATCGCGGAATTTTTGAAACGGCACGGCATCCGGCATGTCTTTGGCATCGTCGGCGCCGGCAACGCGCATATTTTTGATTCGATCACGCGGCTGGGTTTCACCGAAATTGTCTGCGTCCACCACGAGCAGGCCGCGACCATGGCGATGCAGTCCTATTACCGTGTCTCGGGGAAAGTCACGGCGGCCATTCTTACCACCGGAGGCGGTTCCGTCAACGGGATTACCGGGGTCGTGGGGGCGTGGATGGACTCGATGCCGGGGCTTGTGATCTCCGGTAATGAGAATTCCAGGCACACGCGTTCCGAGAACCCGCTGCGTGTCTG
>JACPAX010000040.1 GCA_016180585.1 Candidatus Omnitrophota bacterium
GGCTTCTCGACCCGCAGGTCCCCGGCCGTCTCCCGCACGGCCCGGACCGCGGTCTCGAGCATCGCGCGGCCGCCGATGGCGTGGACATTGAGCATCGATACCCCGAGCTTCACGGCGGCCCCGCAGGCCCCGCCCACCGTATTCGGAATATCGTGGAACTTAAGGTCCAAAAACACGCGGCCGCCATGAGATCGGACCATTTCCACCGCGCGGGGACCGGCGGCGGTGAAAAGCTCTTTGCCGACTTTAAACACCTTGACGGCAGGCGAAAGAACGCGCACGAGCCTTTCCGCCTCCGCCAGGCTTGGGATATCGAGCGCGACAATCAGTTTGTCCGGATGATTCATGTCCGAAGGGATCCTATTATTTCTTTCAAATCCCTCAGTTTTTCTTTTTTCATAAAATCCTTGAGTCCTTCCAGAATCTCGATGGAGGCGCGCGGGTTGATGAAGTTGGCCGTCCCCACCTGGATGGCGGAGGCGCCCGCGATGAGAAACTCAAGCGCGTCATGCGCGTCCATAATTCCACCGATGCCGATGACCGGGATCTTCACGGCCCGGCTCGCCTCCCAGACCATCCGCACCGCGATGGGCCGAATGCATGGGCCGGAGAGACCCCCGGTCTTGTTGGCGAGCACGGGCCTGCGTGTCTTGACGTCAATCGCCATCGCGACAAACGTGTGGACGAGCGACACCGCATCCGCGCCCGCGCGTTCCGCCGCCGAGGCCATCGCCCCGATGTCCGACACCTCAGGCCCAAGTTTGGCAATCAAAGTCTTCCTCGTCACACCGCGCACCCCCCTCACCACCCCAGCAATCATCCCCTCCTCCTGCGCAAACATTTTGACCGTCATGAACCCCGGGGGTTCATTGGGGGTTTCTTTATAGGCCACGTTCGGACAGGAAAGATTCAACTCATAGCCATGGATGCTTTGAGTTTCTTCAAGTTTTTTGATCACTTCCGTGAATTCCTCAATACTGTAACCCATGACGCTCACGATGATTGGAACGCGGAGGTTTTGAAGGTAAGGGAGTTTTTCTTCTATAAATTTTTCGACCCCTGGATTCTGAAGGCCGATAGAGTTGAGCATCCCGGAAGGAGTTTCTACGATACGTTGCGGAGGGTTTCCAAGCCGCGGTTTCAGAGTAATCGTTTTTGTGACAATGCCGCCGAGCTTTTTTAGATCGATAAATTGTTTAAATTCCCCGGCGTGCCCGAACGTGCCCGAGGCAACCAGCACAGGATTTTTGAATTTAATCTTTCCTATCTCAATTTCCAGATTGAGCTTCATACCATCATGAACCCCGGGAGTTCATTAAAGGTTCTCATCCAATAAGTGTTTCTTTATCCGCGCTAATTGCTTCTGATAATCGGCTTGGTCTTTAACAAAAGCCGCATAGTCCTTCCCGTTGATTTCCAACACACCCTCGTAGTCGCAAATACGGCGGCCGTTCGCCGCGCCAAGATACTCCTGAAAAGAACTCGCTGCCCAATCTTCCGGCTGAGTCACTAACGAAGCTGTCACGGGATTCAAATGTACATAACGCGTCAAATGCAAAAGTTGTTCGTCGGTCTCTACTCTGACGTTTTTGAAACGGCCGACCCATAGAGGACCTTTCCGCTTACGTTTGGTATTAAAAAAACGGCTGTAGCTGTTCTGAAGGTTCCCGATAAACTTCGTGATTCCGTCGGCTTTTAGTTGCTTCAAGACGAGATGGAAATGGGTCGGCATGATACAATAAGCCAGAATTTGGACAAGCTTGCTCCTCGATCGGGACCATTCTTCCAGGCTTAAATCGATTCCGTTTGATTTTACGACGCTTAAGTTCAAAAAATTTGAAAACGGCATAGGCGTCTCAGCTATCGCGTAATAGACAATCATTTGCTTCATCCTCAAATAATCTTCATCAAAATTAAAAACTTTAAAACCCGCGATCGTTTTATTAAAAATATGGTAAGTCTCGCCCGTTGTCAAAGTTTCTTTTCTGCGCATTCTTCAGCCCCAACAGCAACCTTCCATGAACCCCGGGAGTTCATAGAAGGTTAGTCCCATAGGATAGTAGCGGCCGGGAATACCGGCCCTTCTGTGCAGGCGATCGCGTACCGATAAGGCCGTTCGGAGTGAGGGGTGCGGAGTTTAATGGCGCAGCCCAGGCATGCCCCGAAGCCGCAGGCCATCGGCTCTTCCACCGATACCTCCGCCTCCACCGCGTGTCTGCCGCACAGCGCGCTCACGGTCCTTAGCATCGGCGTCGGCCCGCAGGCATAAACCCGTCGCGGGCCGCGGGTCGCCGGGAATGAGGAAAGGAATTCGCCCAATAATTCCGTGACAAAGCCCTTGTGACCTTTTGAGCCGTCGTCGGTGGCCACGCGCAGGACCACGCCCAGCCGTTTGAATTCCTTCTCGCATAAAAGGAGCGATTTGCAACGCGCGCCGAGGAACACCTGCACCCGGGATGCTTTCAACTTTTCCTTGCGGGTCAACTCCCATGCCAGATGAAAAAGCGGCGGTATCCCCACCCCGCCGCCGACAAGCGCCAAAGCGCATTCCTTTCCGCCGGCCGCAGAAAATCCGTTTCCCAAAGGACCCGTCGCCCAGAGTGTTTGCCCTTTTTTTAAAAGCGACAAAAGACGGGTGCCTTTTCCGACGACTTGATAGAGCACCGAAAAAGTTTCTTTATCGGCGGCAAGAAAACTGAACGGACGCGGCAAAAGGGGATCGCGTCCGCCACCGATCGCGTCGCAGAGAATCTGCGCAAACTGGCCGGGGCGGGCGCGCGGCGCGATGAGGCGCGAGCGCAGGCGAATCACATAGTGCCCCGGGGCTACTTTTTTATTATCCTCAACCATACATTTTTCTCTGAACATTTGATGGACGCCGGGGGCCGGAATAGTCCTCATGTTCCGGCGCTCGCATTTTTTAGTCGGTGGTGGTGCCTCTGCAAGGCCGTGACTCCAAGACCTCCTTTTTTCATGGCCTCGATCGCGCGCACGGAGGCAACCGCGCCTTCGATGGTCGTCACGCAGGGGACCGCGCGCGATACGGTAAGCGAGCGGATCACCACCTCGTCTTTCCTGGGCTTTTCCCCGCTTGGCGTATTGATGACGAGGGCTATTTCGGAAGATTGGATAAGGTCGGTAATGTTGGGTTTTCCTTCGTGAAGTTTTTTCAGGGAGCGAACCGCGATCCCCGCTTCTTTCAGGACGCGCGCGGTGCCCTCGGTGGCGACGAGCCTGAACTTCATTTTTTCAAGCGCGGACGCGACTCCGACAAGAGACGGTTTGTCCTTGTCCTTGACGCTCAGGAAGACCGTGCCTTTGAGCGGCAATGTCGCGCCGGCGGCGATCTGCGACTTGGCAAAAGCCCTCCCAAAATCCGTGTCGATTCCCATCACCTCGCCCGTTGACTTCATCTCGGGACCCAGGAGAATATCGATGCCCCGGAAACGCACGAACGGAAGCACCACCTCCTTGACCGAGGTGTATCTCGGGATAATCTCTTTGGTAAAGCCGAGTGCTTCCAATTTTTTCCCGGCCATGACCTGCGCCGCCAGCTTCGCAAGCGGCACGCCGATCGCCTTGGAGACAAAGGGAATCGTGCGCGAGGCGCGCGGGTTGACCTCGAGAACGTAGACGACGCCGTCTTTGACGGCAAATTGGACGTTCATGAGCCCGACGACGCCGAGTTCGCGCGCGAGGGCCGTGGTCTGTCTCTTGATCTCCCCGATGACCTCCGGCGACAGCGAATAGGGCGGAATCGAACAGGCACTGTCCCCCGAGTGGATACCGGCCTGCTCGATATGCTCCATCACCCCGCCGATCACGAAGGTCTGGCCGTCCGAAATCATGTCGACATCCACTTCCTTGGCCCCTTCCAGAAACTGGTCGACGAGCACCGGCCGGTCGCCTGAGACGTCCACCGCCGAGGCCATATAATTTTTAAGGGATACCTCGTCATACACGATCTGCATCGCGCGGCCGCCCAGCACATACGACGGCCGAACGAGCACCGGATACCCGATGCGACACGCCTCTTTTTTAGCCTCCCCGAAATTCGTCGCGGTACCGTTTGAGGGCTGCTTGAGCCCCAGCTTGTCCAACACTTCCTTGAATTTTTTCCGGTCCTCGGCGCGGTCGATCGCCAGGGGACTGGTCCCGATAATCGGAACCCCCGCTTTTTGGAGCGCCAGCGCGAGATTCAGCGGCGTCTGGCCGCCAAATTGGACGATGACCCCCTCCGGTTTTTCTTTGTCGACGATATTGAGGACGTCCTCAAGCGTCACCGGCTCGAAATACAGCCTGTCGGACGTGTCATAGTCGGTGGAGACGGTCTCGGGGTTGCAGTTGACCATGAGGGTCTCAAAGCCGATTTCCTTCAGCGCGAACGACGCGTGGCAGCAGCAGTAGTCAAACTCGATCCCCTGCCCGATGCGGTTTGGCCCGCCGCCGAGAATCATGATCTTGCGCCGCGGCGAGACCCGGACCTCATCCTCGGCCTCGTAGGTCGAGTAATAATACGGCGTAAACGCCTCAAACTCCCCGCCGCAGGTGTCGACGAGTTTATAAGTAGGCAACACCTTTTCTTTTTTTCTCAACGCGCGGATCGCCGCCTCGTCTTTGGAAAGAATTTCGGCAAGTTGAATGTCGGAAAAACCATACTCCTTGGCGCGGCGGAGCATCGCGGAGGGGATCTCCCTTTTTTTTGAAGCGACCGTCCGCCGGAGTTCCCGCTCGAAGGCCGCTATCTCAAAAAGGTTTTCCAAAAACCACGGGTCAATCCGGGTGAGCCGGTGTATCTTTTTGAGACTCATCCCTTCAAAGATCGCGCGCTTGAGATAATAAAACCGCTCGGCGTTGGGACGCCGGAGATGATCGATAAGGTCCCCCGTGGCTTTCTTGGATTCGAAACCCGACGCCTTGATCTCAAGGCCCCGGAGGCCCTTTTGGAAAGCCTCTTTGAACGTGCGGCCTATCGCCATCACCTCGCCGACGGATTTCATCTGCGTCGTGAGCGTCGTATCGGCCCCCGGAAATTTCTCGAACGCGAAGCGGGGGATCTTCACGACGCAGTAATCGATGGTCGGTTCGAAGCTTGCCGGCGTCTTTTTGGTGATGTCGTTGGGGATCTCGTCGAGCGTGTAGCCCACCGCGAGCTTCGCCGCGATCTTCGCGATCGGAAAACCCGTCGCCTTCGAGGCGAGCGCCGAGGAGCGCGACACGCGCGGGTTCATCTCGATCACGACCATGCGCCCGTCTTTGGGGTTTACCGCAAACTGGATGTTGGACCCGCCGGTCTCGACGCCGATCTCCCGAATGCAGGCGATCGCCGCGTTGCGCATCTTCTGGTACTCGCGGTCGGTCAGGGTCTGAGCCGGCGCCACCGTGATCGAGTCGCCGGTGTGGACGCCCATCGGATCGAAATTCTCTATCGAACAGATGACGACGACGTTGTCCTTGCGGTCCCGCATCACCTCCAGTTCAAATTCCTTCCAGCCGAAGATGGATTCCTCGACGAGGATTTCGTGCGTCATCGAAAGCTGAAGACCGGTCGAGGCGATGCGCCTGAAATCCTCCATGGTCGTGGCGATCCCGCCGCCGGTCCCGCCCAGCGTAAAGCTGGGGCGTATCACGGCGGGGAGATTCACCCGCCTCAGGATTTTCAACGCCGCTTCAAGCGAACGCGCAAGCCCCGATCTCGGAAGATCGAGACCGATCTTCTGCATCGCCTTTTTAAAAAGATCCCTTTCCTCGGCTTTTTTGATCGACTCGAGGTTCACGCCGATCATCCGCACGCCGTATTTTTTGAAAATGCCGGCGTCGGCGGCCTGCACGGCGGTGTTGAGCCCCGTCTGCCCGCCGAGCGTCGGGAGCACCGCGTCGGGCCGTTCGATCGCGATCACCTTTTCCAGAAACTCGACGGTGATCGGCTCGAGGTAGGTCCGGTCGGCGGTCTGAGGGTCGGTCATGATCGTCGCGGGGTTGGAGTTGATCAGCACCACTTCATAGCCGTCCTCGCGCAGCGCCTTACAGGCCTGGGTCCCCGAATAATCGAATTCACAGGCCTGACCGATCACGATGGGGCCGGATCCAATGATTAAAATCTTCTTTATGTCTGTGCGCTTAGGCATGTTAAATCCGAAATGCGAAGCACGAAATTCGAAACAAATCCGAAATCCAAAATTCAAGTAACCTAAATACCGTTTTGATTTTTGGCGATTCGGATTTTGAATTTGTTTCGTATTTCGATATTCGTGCTTCGTATTTAAATTTCATTTTCTTTTCTGTTTTTTCATCAAATCTATGAATTTATCAAAGTGGTGCGTCGCGTCGTGCGGCCCCGGAGCCGCTTCCGGGTGGTACTGCACCGAAAACACGGGGAGCTTCCTGTGCCGCATCCCCTCGCAGGTGCGGTCGTTGAGATTCACGTGCGTGAGCTCTACGTTTTTGTCCGGAATGGAATCGACGTCCACCGCGAACCCGTGATTCTGGGCGGTGATGTGCACGCGCTTGGACCACAGGTCGATCACCGGCTGGTTGCCCCCGTGGTGGCCGAATTTCAGTTTAAAGGTTTTCCCCCCGAAGGCCTGGCCGAGGATTTGATGGCCAAGGCAAATCCCGAAGATCGGTAGAGGCGAATGATTATTCGCCTCTACGCCTATTAATTCCTTCACGGTATTCACGATATAAGGAAGCGCCTCGGGATCTCCGGGGCCGTTGGACAGGAAAAGACCGGCCGGTCTGCAGGCCAGAATGTCATTCTTTGAGGCCGTTGCCGGGACCACGGTGACGCGGCAATTTCTTTGTTCGAGGTTTCTCAAAATATTGAGTTTGATTCCCGAGTCGACGGCCACGACGTGGAATTTTCCTTTTTTATTCCAGGCATAGGCTTTTTGGCACATCACTTCCCGGATGAGATCCCGCCCGACCAGTCCCGGCGAGGCCGCCGCTTTTTTGACCAGGTTTGCCGGATCGAGGTCCTCCGAGGAGATTACGCCTTTCCTGGCGCCTTCTTCCCTCAGATGCTTGGTGAGCGCGCGGGTGTCGACGCCCTCAATCCCGACGACGCCGTTTCTCTTGAGGTAAGGGCCCAGTCCTCCGCTCGCCCGCCAGTTGGAATGGACACGACTGGCCTCCTTGACGATGAATCCTTCGGCAAACGGCCGGGCGGATTCCGCGTCCTCGCGGTTGATCCCGTAATTGCCGATCAAAGGATAGGTCATGCAAACCATCTGGCCTTTATAGGAAGGATCCGTGAGGATCTCCTGATAACCCATCATGCTCGTATTGAACACGACCTCGCCGAAGGCCTCGCCCTCGGCGCCGAAGGAGAACCCGCGGAAAAATTTCCCGTCTTCGAGCGCCAGGACTGCTTCTTTTCTCATGCGATTTTTCCGTTCTTCATGACCCATCGGCCGTCGCAAAATACGTCCGTCGCGCGGCCTTTGAGTTTTTTTCCGAGAAACGGCGTGTTGCTGGATTTCGATTCGAATTCTTTTTTATCCACGGTCCACTCAAGCTCCGGGTCGAAGACCGTCACGTCCGCCGGGGCCCCCGGCGACAGATGCCCGCGGTCTATTTTCAAAATCCCGGCTGGTTTGGCGGACATTTTATCGATGAGCTCTTTTAACGAAATGACCCCCTCCTTCACGAGCGCCAGCGAAAGCCCCAATGACGTCTCAAGGCCCGTGATCCCGAAAGGCGCTTTGTCAAACTCGGCGTCTTTTTCATTCTCCGAATGGGGCGCGTGGTCCGTCGAGAGGATATCGAGCGTCCCGTCCCTCAGGGCGCGCTTCACCGCCGCGACGTCCTCGGCCGTGCGAAGCGGCGGATTCATCTTGGCCGCGGTGCGGTAATGAAGCACCGCCTCTTCCGTCAGATGAAAATAGTGGGGACAGGTCTCGGCCGTCACGCGCGATCCCTGCGATTTGGCCTGCCGAATCAGATCGATCGATTTCCCGCTCGAGATATGGCAAAAATGGAGCCTCCCGCCGGTAAGATCCGCCAATTGAATGTCGCGCGCGACCTCCGCGCTCTCGGCCTCGACGGGGATTCCGGGAAGCCCCAGCCTTGTGGACACCACCCCCTCATTCATGCAGCCGCCGCAGAAAAGCTCCTCGTCCTGGCAATGCACCATGATCACCAGATCGAATTTTTTCGCGTATTCGAGCGCCCGCCGCAGGATATTCGAGTTGGAGATCGGGCGACCGTCGTCGGAGAGGGCCACCGCCCCCCCTTTTTTGAGCTCCCCGAATTCGGTGAGCTCCTTCCCCTCCTGGCCCAGCGTCACGGCCCCCACCGGCCACACACGGATGAGCGAGAGACGGCGCGCCTCTCCCAGAAGAAACTCCATGTCCGAACGGCTGTCCGAGACGGGGCTGGTGTTCGGCATCGGGCACACCCCCGTAAACCCGCCCTTTAGCGCGGCCCGCAGTCCGGTCTCGACGGTTTCCTTGTATTCAAATCCGGGTTGTCTCAGATGCACGTGCGCGTCGATGAGACCGGGACAAACCACTTTGCCCGCGGCATCCACCTCCTGGTCCGCCTTGTCGGCGATGGACTTGGCCACCTTGCTAATCCGCTTGTTTTCAATGAGCACGTCCATGGCCGCGTCGAGATTATTTTTGGGGTCCACCACATGACCATTCTTAATTAAAATTTTCATTCAAAGCCCTCTGGGATAAATTCGAAATTCGAATAGCCAAAATACTGTTTTGAATTTCTGTCATTTGGATTTCGAATTTGTTTCGGATTTCGTGCTTTGAATTTCGGATTTAGAGTCATCGTTCCACCAAGGTTGTCAAAAACAATACCGCCATTCTGACCGCCACGCCGTTGGTGACCTGGTCGAGAATCACCGACTGCGGACCGTCGGCCACCTCCCCGGCCAGCTCCACCCCGCGGTTCACGGGGCCCGGGTGCATGATGATCACGTCGGATTTGGCCTGTTTCATGCGCTCTTTCGAGATACCGTATTCCGCGGCGTACTCCCGGATCGACGGGAAAAAGACGCCGCGCTGGCGCTCAAGCTGTATGCGCAAGATATTGAGCACGTCCTGGTCCTGCACCGCCCGGTCGAGGTCGTAGCAGACCTCGACGCCAAGCGTCTCTATCCCGCGCGGGATAAGCGTCGGCGGCCCGCAGACGGTAACCTTCGCGCCGAGTTTCTTAAGCCCCCAGATATTGGACCGCGCGACCCGCGAGTGGAGAATATCCCCCACCAGGCACACGCGGAGTCCCTCGATCTTTTTTTTCTTCTCGCGGATGGTAAAAATATCCAAAAGCCCCTGGGTGGGGTGCTCGTGGATCCCGTCTCCGGCGTTGATGACGCCCGCCCGGATCGAACGCGCCAGATACTCCGCCGACCCGGAAGACGAATGGCGCATCACGATGGTGTCGATATGCATCGCCTCAATGTTGCGTGCGGTGTCCCGGAGGCTCTCGCCCTTCGAGGTGCTGGATCCCGTCGAGGAAAAATTCACGATATCGGCCGAGAGCCGCTTGGCGGCGAGCTCAAAGCTCGTGCGCGTGCGCGTCGACGATTCGAAGAAAAGATTGGCGATGGTCTTGCCGCGGAGCGCCGGGACTTTTTTGATGTCGCGGCTCGAGACCTCCTTGAAGGATTCCGCCGTGTCCAACACAAGCTCTATCTCTTCGCGGGAGAGCTCCTCCAGCGAGAGAAGATCTTTGCGCATCCAACGGGCCCCGTCCGGGTCTTTGTTTTCTCTCTTGCCCGGCCTAATCATGCTACTCTCTCCTCGACGATCACTTCCTCGCGGCCGTCGGTTTCCAGGAAGCGGACATGCACGATTTCGTTCTCGTTGGTGGGGATATTTTTGCCGACGAAATCCGCCCGGATCGGAAGCTCCCGGTGGCCGCGATCGACGAGCACCGCAAGCTCGATCCGCTTCGGGCGCCCGAAATCCACGAGCGCGTCGAGCGCCGAGCGTATCGTGCGCCCCGTGTAGAGCACGTCGTCGACGAGCACCACGATTTTTCCGTCAAGCTCGAAGTTGATCTCGGTCTTATGGATGATGGGCTGCTCGGCGACTTTGGTCAGGTCGTCCCGGTAGAGATTGATGTCGAGGATCCCCAGAGGGATCCGGGCCTGCGCGAGGGCGGCCATCGCTTGCTGGAGACGGCGGGCGAGGACGACCCCGCGCCGCTGGATCCCAATGAGCGCAAGTTCCTGAGCGCCTTTGTTTTTCTCAAGGATTTCGTGCGCAATGCGCGCGACAGCCCGTTCGATGGAGGGGGCATCGAGCACTGGCTTCATGAGGACACTCCGCCACAAAGTCCGACACAAAACGTCGGCGGATTCGTCCATAATGCTTTGAGGGCAGATTCGCCAAGCATTGTGGCGAACGCGGCGGATTCGTCCGTGCCTTCGGCGCGGCGAAAAAAAATACCCACGCGCTGAGTCATGAGGCGTGGGTTAAACTTGAAGATAGCATCCATCTGTTTTCCTTTGCAGGCCTCTCAGGACCCGCTTAAAAGGGCTTGGTTAAACGACTTCGATTAAATGGTCGAGGGAAGTATACCCCGTGATTCTTGCCCTGTCAAATGTTTTTCAAAAATTGTCAAAAATTCCTACTTTCCTGCCTACAACCCTCGGAGATTACCATGGCCAAGTTGATTGCAAGTTGAAGTTTAGATTTGGCATGGGTGTGCGCCTCACCTCGGGAGAAGATCCGGGTTTTCGTACTCGTTGCCGAGGATCTCGATATCGAGGTTTTCGAGGCTGCCGGGGATGCCGTGCCTCTTGAGGAGAGGGGCCAGGGGATGGAGCTTGCGCGAACCAAACATGTCGGGGACCGAGTCCACGACGTCGACAAAGGTCTTTTCCTTATATAGGACCCGGACAATGTCTCCCTCGTACACCTCGCGGTGGTTCTTGTCGAGGACTCCGGCGCTCTCCAGCAAGACACAGTCGGCGTAACGCGCGCGCTTGACGGGGCGGCCACGGCCGTCGTTCTCGCCGTGGTCATCCTCGCAGAGGAGGACATGCAGCCATTTTTGATAGCCGCGGTGATACATTTTGTTCTCGGGGCTGTGCCACGCGCGGAAATGGATGTCCTTCATCGCAACCTTCTAATGAACCCCGGGGGTTCATTAGGTGATGAACCCCCGGGGTTCATTAGGTTCCATAAAATGACAAATTCGCCTAAAACTTTTTTGTGGGAGAAGTGGGTGATCGCTTCGCTCACGCGCTTGCGGACGACCTCCTCGAATTTCTTGGTGAGCTCGCGGGCGACGACGATCTCGAGGTCGCCGAGCGTCTCCCGGATCGCCTCAAGCGTCTTGAGAAGCCGGTGCGGGGACTCGTAGAAAATCACGGTGCGTGGCTCGTCTTTCAGCGAAAGAAGCCGCGCTTTTTTCTGGCCGGCCTTCACGGGGAAAAAGCCTTCGAAGACGAAACGGTCCGTCGGGAGGCCCGAGAGCACCAGCGCCGCCACCAGCGCCGTCGGCCCCGGGATCGCCTCCATCCTGGCGCCGACGCGGATCGCCTCGGCGACGAGGCGATACCCGGGATCGGAGATCCCGGGCGTGCCGGCGTCCGAGATCAGCGCGACCTTCGCGCCGTTTTTCACCTTCTCGATAATCCGCGGCGCCTTTTCCTTCTCGGAGAAATCAAAAAAACCCGTGAGAGGCTTGTCGATGCCGTAGCGCGCCAGGAGAATCTTCGAATGCCGCGTGTCCTCGCAGGCGATCAGATCGACGTTTTTCAGAGTTTCAACAGCCCGGTAAGTAAAATCGCCGAGGTTCCCGATGGGGGTAGCGACGAGGTATAGAGTGCCGACCATCAGGGTGAGGGTGAGTTGTGAGTGATGAGTCGGGGCATGGGGATGGGCATGAGGAAAAAGAGCGTTTCACTCAGCCTCACAACTCACCCCCGACCCACAACCCATACCCACCCTCACCCCGGTTTTATTCAACCGTCACGGATTTTGCCAGATTTCTCGGCTGGTCGATGTCCTCGCCGAATTCGCGCGCGACGCAGTAGGCGACGAGCTGCAGCGGGAGCACCGTCAGGAGCGGCGAGAAAATCTCCTCCACCGCCGGCACCTCGATCGAATAAAAGGGATCGAGCTTGCGGATCTCCCTGTCGCCGCGCGTCACGACCGGGATAATCATGCCGCCGCGGGCCTTGATTTCCTGGATATTGGAGATCATCTTGTCGTAGGTCTTCGAGCGCGGCGCCAGACAAATCACCCACGGGTTTTCATCGATCAACGCGATCGGCCCGTGTTTCATTTCGCCGGCCGGATACCCCTCGGCCGGGATATAGGAAATCTCTTTGAGCTTCAAGGCCCCTTCGAGCGCGTTCGGGAAATTGATCCCGCGGCCCAGATACAGGAAAAACCCGTTGGGCGATCTTTTTTTCTCGATGGCGCCGCCGCCGAAATATTTTTTGAGTTGGGCATGGTAGCGCTCGTTGAAATCATGGGCGTTTTTGGCCCAATTTTTCTCGTCGCGCTTGTAGTTCTCGAGCACCTCCTTCATCAAAACGGGGACGCGAAAAAATTCCTTCAGCGTGTCCTGTATCTTTTTTCTCGGGCGCGCGTGAAAAATCCCCGCCAGATACAGCCCCAAAAGATAGAGAACGGCCAGCTGCGCGGTGTAGGCCTTGGTGGAGGCGACGGCGATCTCGGGGCCGGCGTGCGTGTAAATCACGCCCCGGGCCTCCCGCGAAAGCGAGCTTCCCAGCACATTGCAGATCGCCAGCGTCACGGCGCCGCGCGACTTGGCCTCCCTCAGGCCCGCCAGCGTGTCGGCCGTCTCGCCGCTCTGGGAAATCGCAATGACAAGCGTCCGGCGGTCCACGTTGGGATTGCGGTAGCGAAATTCCGAAGACGTGTCCACCCAGACCGGGATGTCCGTAAACGCCTCGAGGATATATTTGCCGACGAGTCCCGCGTGGTAGGCGGTGCCGCAGGCGATCAGAATGACGCGTTTTATTTTGCCGAATTCCCGGCGGTTTATTTTAAGTTCTTCAAAGAAGACCGCCGAACGGTGCTTTTCTTTTTTGATCCGCTCCCGTAGGATCGCGGTGATGATCTCCGGCTGTTCGAAAATTTCCTTGATCATGTAATGGGGAAACCCGCCTTTTTTGGCCTGGGAGATATTCCAGTCGATTTTCGAGGGGAGGCGCTTGACCGCTCGCCCCTCCAGATCCATCAGCCTCATCGAATTCTCCGTGAGACTCACGATCTCGCCGTTCTCGATGAAGACCACGCGGCGGGTGTGATCGAGGAGCGCCGAGACGTCGCTGGCCAGGTAATTTTCGCCGAGGCCCACCCCCGCCACGAGCGGGCTGTCGAAACGCGCCGCGACGATTTTTCCGGGCTCCTTCGCCGAAATCACGGCGACCGCATAGGTCCCGCGGATGTCTTTGATCGCGCGGCGGACCGCCTCTTCCAGGTTGTTCCGGTAATATTTGGCGATGAGGTGGACGATCACCTCCGTATCGGTGTCCGAACGAAAACTCACGCCTTCTTTCTTCAGTTTTTCCTTGAGCCGGGAATAGTTTTCGATGATGCCGTTGTGAACGACGGCGATGCGGTTGGCCGAATCCAGGTGCGGGTGGGCGTTCACCTGGCTGGGAGTGCCGTGCGTGGCCCAGCGGGTGTGGCCGATCGCGGTGCTGCCGCGCAGAGGGTTTGTCTTCAGGACCTCCTCGAGATTCCTGATCTTTCCCTTGGTCTTCTCGAAGCGCAGTTCCTCGGCGCCGCACTGCACCGCAAGCCCCGACGAATCATAACCCCGGTACTCCAGCTGCCGCAGGCCCTGCAAGACCAGGCCCTGGGCCTCTTTTTTCCCGGTATATCCAAAAATCCCGCACATAAATTCCTCGCGTCCGCGTGACATTGTACCATATAATGTTTCGCATGAATCTGTTTCACGCGGTCGTCCTGGGGGTTGTGGAAGGCATCACCGAATTCCTGCCGATCTCCTCGACGGGGCACCTCATCCTGACGGTCAAGCTTCTGGGTCTGACGCCTCCCGAGTTTCTCAAAAGCTTTGAGATCATGATTCAGCTCGGCGCAATCCTGGCGGTGGTGGCGCTTTACTGGCGGCCGCTCTTCAATCTCGAAATCTTCAAGCGCGTGCTGACGGCTTTTTTGCCCGCGGCGGCGGCCGGTTTTATTTTTTATAAACTGATCAAAAGGTTTCTCTTGGGGAACCCCCACGTGGTCCTCTGGGCGCTTTTTGCCGGGGGCCTGTTCCTCATCGTTTTCGAGCGTTTCCACCGGGAAAACAAATCTTCGCCCGGCGGGCTTACGGACATCCCCTATTCCAAGTGCTTCCTCGTCGGCCTCTTCCAGTGTCTGGCGATGGTCCCCGGCGTCTCCCGTTCCGGGGCGACGATCCTGGGGGGACTCGCGCTGGGGCTCCGAAGAAAAATCGTCGTCGAATTTTCCTTTCTCCTGGCGGTGCCGACTATGCTGGCGGCGACGGCGTTGGACCTGGTCCAAAACGCGTCAAGTTTTTCCCGGAACCAGATCGAGTTCCTTCTGGCGGGCGGCATCACCTCCTTCGTGGTCGCGATTTTGAGCATCCGTTTTCTGCTCCGCTTCATCCGTCTCCATAGTTTCATTCCCTTCGGGGTGTACCGGATCGCCGTGGCCCTTTGGTTCTGGCTCCTTCTTTGAAAATCGCCAAGTGGATTCTCCTCGGGGTCGGCCTGTGGGCGATGACCCGGATGATCGGAGACGTCGGCTGGGGGACGATTTTTTCGAACGTCGCGGGCCTGGGGTGGAACCTTCTGTGGCTTTTTGCGATTTACCCCTTTGTGTTCGCGCTCAACAGCCTGGGGTGGTGGTACGCGTTCCCGACTCCCCTGTCCCGCAAAACCCCTTTTTTGGATTTCTGTCTGGTCCGGGTCATCGGCGAGACGTTCAACAACGTCATCCCCGGCGGCGCGTCGCTCGGCGGCGAACCCGTGAAGGCCGAGCTCCTCAAAAAAAGACACGGCGTGCCCCGCGCCCAGACCTACGCGTCGCTCCTGATCGTCCACACGACGTTCTGGCTGTCGCTGAACGCATTCCTGGCGGGGGCCCTCGCATTCACCTACCGGCAGATCCCGCCCGGTTCCGTCTTGTGGCAGTGGGTGTTCTACTTTTTTGCGGCGTTGGGGATCGGCGGGGTCCTGCTCATCTGGATCCTCTTGCGCGGCGTTTTCAGAAAAGTGGCGGACCTCGGCAGAAATTTCAGCTCATGGAAACACTACTGGGAGGAAAAAAACGAGCGTTTCCTGAAGCTGGACGACGACATCCGGAAGTTCTACACCCGGTCGCCGGGAAGGCTCTTTCTCTCGACGCTCTTCAACCTGGCCTCCTGGTGCGCGGGAATCTTTGAGGTCCTAATCTTCTCGGGGCTCCTTGGGATGGAGATCCGCTGGACCGAGGCGTGGCTTCTCGAGGCGTTGATCCAGTCGCTGCGGATCGTGACTTTCTTCATCCCCTCAAGCGTCGGCGCGCAGGAAGGCGGGATTCTTCTGGTCTTCTCCCAAATGGGTTTTGCCGCGCCGCTCGCGCTTACCTTCGCGGTGCTCCGCCGCATCCGGGAAATCCTCTGGAACGCGGTCGGCCTTCTTCTCTGGGTTTTTTTTGACCGGATTTAAAATAGGGTACACATACCTATTTTTCGAACTCTGGTATAGCCCGACACATGAACTCATCAAAAAGTGGCACCGTAAAAGCCATGTCGCCGTACGTAGGGCTGTATATCATTCCTTTATTGATCAAATTGGCTCGCGTCGGGCCGACACTATTAAGCTTGACCCCAAGCACCTCCGCAATATCACCCGAGCGAGGGGCGCCAGGGCCAAGATGGGCCATTGCCCTGAGATACTTTTTCTCGCTTGGAGTCAGCCGGTCGAAACGTACTCGAAAGAAATTTTCATCGAGTCGTTTGATGACCGTTGGCGTCGACTTTTTTACATCTCCCAACTTAATACTCGTATTTTCCGCATAGTTCCACGCTTGGTATCCCCATTCTTGAATGAAATAGGGATACCCTTGCGTCAACCGAGTAACTTCCTTGATCGCATCATCGGCAAATTTAGCACCGGCATTTCTGACCGGTTCGCGTAATGCCTTTTGAGCGTCGGAAGAAGACAGGGGCCCAATCACGGGAAACTCAAAAAGCCGCTCGGCATATGACTTAGATTCACCGGCAAGCCGGGTAAGAATGGGCAGACCCGCTCCTATTAAAATCAGCGGGAGTTGAAGCTGCTGCATTTTATGCATGGCCATGATAAGCGCGCTCAATTCTTTCTCCGATAAATACTGAATTTCATCAATCAGCAGGGCAACGACGGTCTTGCGGTCTTGGGCCGCCTCCGCGACAGAAATAAAGAGGTTCGAAAGGTCAACTTCTAAATCACCGCTGTCGGCAGTACCACGCTCCGGCTCGATGTCCAAGCCAAATTCTATCTCCGAAATCTTGATTTTAAGAGTGCCGATAAAACTTCTGAGAACTCCCAAACTGCGGCGAACTTTTTCGCTTATGTTTGCCGCGCGATTTAATTCAAAAAGGAGTGTCCGCAAATGAGGGATTAGCAACGCGGCCAAAGACTTCCCTTCGTGCGCTTCCAGCATAATCGTATGACAGCCGACCGTCTTGGCATGACGACCTAATTCATTAAGAAGTACCGTTTTACCCACACCTCGCAAGCCGACCAACATTAAGCTTTTTTCCGAGCGTCGTTGCCCTACCCGACCGAAAAGAACTCGAGCCTTCTCAATAATCTCACCTCGGCCAACAAGTTCCGGAGGTGGTGAACCTGCCCCAGGTGAAAACGGATTCCTAATCTTATCCATAGAATTATGTTCCTGAGTTATACTAAGTTATATACACTTATATCATAAAACAGCTATAACTAAAAATAAAGCCTATAACGTCCCTGTTGTTTTCACAATTCAATTTTTTAAAACTGTCTCAAGTCGAGAATACGCCGGAGCTTTCTCTGGCCGTCGCGCAGGGCGCCTTTGGGGACGATCTCGACGGCGATCGTCAGAAGACCCATCTCGTAGACGCGGAAGGCCTCGGTGAATTCCTTTTTTAATTTCGCGAGAATCCGCTCCCTCAGCTCGCCGTCCTCGCGGGCGGCCTCAAGCCGGAAAGTAATCGCGTCTTTTTTTCCGTCCTTGTCGACGGCGATCTGCCAGTCTCCCGCCCCTTCGATCCCGCTGAAAATGGGCTCGAACATCCACGGCGCGATGTTGCCCATCGCGGTGACCGTCCACTCGTCCACGCGGCCTTTTAATTTTTCGATACGTCGTCCGGCCAACCAAGCGCCGGCGGGCCCTCGGCCTGGGTGACCATCGGCGGAAGGCGTTTCGATGAAACGCGTGAGGTCTCCCGAGCGGTAACGGACAAGCGGCATCACGCGGCGGTTGAGCGTGGTGTAGACGAGCTCGCCACGGCCTTTTTCGTCCCGGTTGATGATCTCAAAACGATTGTGAAATTCGTTAAGATGAAAACCGTCTTTGGCCAGCGATTCCATGCCGATCGCGCCGAAGGCCTCGGTCTGGCCGTAGCTTAAAAGGTAATCGGCCTTCCATACCTTCTCGATGTAACAGCGCGTCTCTTCCGTCGCGTTTTCCCCGCCGCCGATGAGAAGCTTGACGCCGGGCCAGGGCCCCCTTTCCTCGGCGATCTCGGAAAGCCTGAGAAGCCAGGAGGGGTCGCCGACAATCACGGCGAGCTTGTAATCGGAAAGCCGCTCATAAAATTCTTTGGGATCCAGGCGCCCCGCCTCGACGTGAAAACAGCCAAGCGCCTCACAGGAAGCGACAAGCACCGGGCCGGATACCCAGAACGAATAATCAAAAGCGCTCGCGACGCGGTCGGCGGGACGGACCCCCACCCCCCAGAGACCGACCGCCCCCGCCCACCCGGCTTCTTTGATTTCCTGCCGGGAAAAATAAACGCGTTTGGTTTTTTTGGAGGTGGTGCCGGTCGTTTCGTAGGCGGTGTCCGGTTTTGTCCGGTTTTTGGCAGATAAACGCTTCGTGGTTTTGGCGAATGTCCTCGGCCGTCGTGAAAAAATTTCCCAGGTCCTCCGGGACCCGGACCCGGTCCGCGCGTATCCCGATCTCGTCCCATTTCCTTTTATAGAACGGTGAATGCCGGTAGGCATAGCGGACCGTCTTCCTGAAATTTTCCTCCTACAGCCTCGCCAATACGCCCCGGGGGACTTTCGAGTAAAGAAAAAAACCCTTCTCGGCGGGTTTTCCGAACGGAATCCGGTTAATCAGCGAGATAATCGACATAAATTATGTCATTGCGAGCGAAGCGCCTGCCCGCCTTCTTTGTGGCGGGAAGCAATCTATGCTTAACAAAGATTGTCCGCCATACCTCTTCGGCGGACTCGTCGGACGGACTCGCCGATGCTTTGTGGCGAGCTTCGTCGCTAATGCTCCTCGCAATAACATTCATTTTCCTTTTGCACAGCGCTTGAAGAGCGCTTCAAAAAGCTCGACCGCCAGATCCATCTCGTCCTCGGTGATGTCAAACGCGGGCGCGATCGTAAACACATTTTTGTAATACCCGCCGACGTCGAGCACGAGCCCGAGTTTTCCCCGGGAGGTCGGGATTCCCCCCCTCATGCCTTCGGCGAAAATCCGGTCGGCAAGCTCGCGATCGGGAGTATACCCGTCCGGCCGGCAGATTTCCATCCGAAGCGCCAAACCCATCCCGTCGACGTGACCGATGACTTTGGGATGGCGTTTCTTGAGGGCCTTGAGCCGGTCTAAAAACTGTTTTCCTTTTTGCATCACGATCTTTTCATAATCGATTTCCTCGCAGAGCTTCATCACCTCGAGTCCGACCGCGGTGCCGAGCGTATTGGAGGAAAAGGTCGAATGAGTCGATCCGGGAGGAAACGCTTTGGGATGGATGAGCTCTTCCCGGGCCCAGATGCCCGAAAGCGGGTTCAGACCGTTCGTCAGCGCCTTGCCGAACACGACGATATCGGGCCGGGTGTCAAACTGCGCGAGCGCCCAAAGCTTGCCGGCACGGTGGAAACCCATCTGGATCTCGTCATCGACGAGGAGGATTTTATGCCTCACGAGAATTTTCTTGAGAGCCGGGAAATACTCTTTCGGCGGAATGACGTAGCCGCCGGTGCCCTGGATCGACTCGACATAAAAAGCGCCGTATTCGGCGACACCCGCCTTCGAATCCCAGACGCCGTTGTACTCGGTCTCAAAAAGTTTCTCGAACTGTTTCACGCAGTACATCCCGCAGTCGGGATACTTTTTCCCGTAGGTGCAACGGAAGCAGTAGGGATAGGGCACGAAATGCGCCTTGTCGGAAAAGTGCCCGTAGCGGCGGCGGTAGCGATAGCTCGACGTGATCGCCGAGGCGCCGAGCGTCCTCCCGTGATACCCGCCCATGAACGCAAAGACGAGATTTTTCCCCGTGTGGTTGCGCACGAGCTTCAGCGAGTCCTCGACGGCCTGGGAACCGCCGACGTTGAAATGCACCCGGCCTTTTTGCCCGAAAATCCGCTCCATGGACTTGGCGATCTTCTCGGCCAGCTCCACCTTCTCGCCGTGGAGGTACTGGCAGGCAAGCTGGGGCAGTTTATCGATTTGTTTTTTGAGCGCGGCGCCCAGACGCGGATTGGCGTAGCCAAAGCTCGCGGCCGAGTACCACATCTGAAGGTCCAGATACTTCGCCCCTTTCCTGTCGGTGAGCCAGCTTCCCTCGCAGCGTTCGAAAAATTTGGGGGGTTCAAGATAATGCACCGTGTCGCCCCAGGAGCAGTATTTTTTTTCTTTCTTTAAAAGCGCCTTCTCAGAAACGTCCATAAGCCCTCTCTCGTGCCAGGTTTGACTCCAGCCACTCCAACACGTCGCCGAAAGTCGAATAGCTCTCGTGTGTGATTTTATTTTCCTCGCAAAATTTCAGAAGCTTCCCCTTCGCGAAAGTCAGGTCGGCGGCCTTCGCCGCGAAGCGGTCCGACAGCCCGTCTCCGACGAAGATCACGCGGTCGCCGGGGCGGCGGTGGGCGTCGATCACGCGTGGTTTGCAGTTGGCGCAGCCATGCGCGCAAGGCGCGCCGTCGCCGGCAAAAACAGCGGCGGGTTTTTCCCCGCGCCATTCGAGGCGGTTACAAAAAACGGGGAGGTTTTCCAGAAATCCATCGCCGAGCCGGTGGCGGAGGATCTCATGGATCATGACGTCGAAGCCGTCGCTTACGACAACCGCCGGCGCCGAAAAAAGGGCGGCCATCTTCAGGAATGCCCGAAAATAAGGATCAATCTGTATTTCGAGGGAAAGCTTTTTTAAATCCTCGCGCGAGACCCGCATCAGGGCGATCTGCCTCGAGAGACATTCCCGCGAGCCGATCCTGCCCTCGGCCCAGTCTTTCTCCACGGACCGCCATTCTTCCGGGGCGAAGCGTTCGAGCATCAGGTCCACCACGTCGGCGGTCGTCACGGTGCCGTCAAAATCAACGAAGAACTTTATCGGAGTCATAACCGCTCGAAGCAAGAGGCGTGGAGTATGAAACATGAAAACAAAGCGACAGCTTTCTTTGCCGCTTCCTGTCTCATGCTTCCTGCTTCATGTCTCATGCCTCATGTCTCATGCTTCCTGCTTCATGTCTCATGCCTCATGTCTATGTTTTGGCCGCCGAAGCCGAATGAATTGCTGAGCACGGTGTCGACCGCCGCGCGGCGGGCGTGGTTGGGCACGTAATCCAGGTCGCAATTTTCGTCGGGCGTCCGATAGTTGATGGTCGGCGGGATGACCCCTTCGCGGATCGTCAACACGCTGGCCACCAGCTCGACCGCTCCCGCCGCGGCGATCATGTGCCCCAGCATGGACTTGATGGAGCTCATCGGAATGCGGCGCGCTGTTTCGCCGAACACTTCCTTCACCGCCTGCGTCTCGATCTGGTCGTTGAGCTGAGTGGAAGTCCCGTGCGCGTTGATGCAGTCCACGTTCTCCGGCCGAACGTTCGCATCCTCGAGCGCAAGGCGCATCGCGCGGACCGCGCCGCGGCCGGCCGGATGCGGATCGGTCAGCCGGAACGCGTCGGCCGTGCCGCCGTAGCCGGTCAGCTCCGCGTAGATCCTGGCGTCTCTTTTTTTCGCGTGCTCGAGCTCCTCAAGGATCACCACTCCGGCCCCTTCCGAGAGCACGAAACCGTCACGCGTCCGATCAAAAGGCCGCGAGGCGCGCTCCGGCGGATCGTTTTGCGTCGAGAGCGCCGTCAAAAGATTGAACCCGGCCACGCCGAGCGGATGGATCATGGAATGGCTGCCGCCGCTGATCATCACCTCCGCATGTCCCATCCGGATGACCTCGGCCGCCTCGCCGATCGCCTGGCTTGAGGCCGCGCAGGCCGTCAGGCAGTTGGACAAAAATCCTTTCGCGCCGAAGTAATGCGCCAGATGCCGGATGACCTGGCAGGGCTCCTGCTCGACAAGCGTCTCGGGATTCACCCGTCCGGCGCTTTCTCGAAAATAACCCCAGGCGTCTACCGAGGAGTCTTCTTTGCGGATCGACCGGGAAACGATGGCGGCGTACTCGCCGAAATCGAATCCCCCGTCGCCGGCCCCCATGTAAATTCCGACGCGCCGCGAATCCATTTTTTTCCGGTCTATCCCCGCATCATCAAACGCCTCGCGGGCCGCCTCGAGCGCGAAGAGGCTGTTTCTCCCGAGCCTTTTGAAACCGGGGTCCGCCGAGGCCCAGCCGTCGGGACTGAGATGCTTCACTTCCCCGGCGATCTTGGTCGGAAAAGTGCCCGCGTCAAAGAGCGTGATCCTGCCGATGCCGGACTTCCCCTCGCGCAGCGCGCGCCAGGTGTCCCCCACGTTGTTGCCCAGAGGGGTCACCGCCCCAAGCCCCGTGATCACGACACGCCGCGTCTTCACCGCGTGTCCCTCCACGCCTTTGTGATCAGCGAGGCGCTGTGGCCGTTGAGCCCGCAGGCGTTTGTCATCGCAAAACGGATGTCCCCCGCTTTTGGCTCCGCCAACAGGCGGAATCCCAGCGGCACGCGCGGTCTCTTGAAATTCAATGTCGGCGGGATGATCTGGTTTTTTAAAGCGTAGGAAGAAACGATCACGTCCAAGGCGCCGGAGGCAAAACCCGTAAAGCCAGTCACGGGCTTTGAGGCGCTCACGACGAGGCGTCGGCCGGCGCCGTTAAAGATCCCTTGAATCGCCAGAATTTCGCGCAGGTCCTCTTCCGGCAGGCCGATGCCCGAGGCCTGGAGATACCCCAGGCGGTCGGGCCTGATCCCCGCCTCGCCAAGAGCGGCCTGCATCGCCTCCCCGAGCCCCGTGTCGGAGGAAGAACCGAACCCCACGACTTCGGCGATGATCGAAGCGCCCCTTTTTCGCGCGTGTTCCAGCTCTTCCAACACGAGGAAACCGGCGCCTTCTCCGACGACAAATCCATCGGCGCCGGCGTCAAACGGCCGGTAAGCGGCCTTCGGGTTCTCGGAGGCCGATTCGGAGAGCACCCCAAGCACTTGGTACTCCGATAAACCGACCGGATTGACTTTGGATTCGGCGCCGCCGGCAAGAAGCAGGTCCGCGTCCCCGCGCTCGAGAATGCGGAAGGCCTCGCCGATGGCCTGAAGCCCCGAGGTCGCGCCGGTCGTGATCGTGTTGTTCATCCCCTGGAAATTGAGAAGAATGGAAATATGACAGGCCGGCATGTTCGGAAGATATTTCAAAAGCCAAAGGGGAAAAAGCGAGGGGATCCCTTCTTCGCCGAAGCGTCTCAGGTCCAGCCGGCCGGCGCCGTCCAAAGAATTTCCGATGCTGACGGCGAGTTCCTCGATCTCATGATTCAGGACGCCGGCGCCGACGATGACGCCGCACCGCTCCGGGTCCAGGCCGGGTCCAAGACGGGCGTCTTTGGCCGCGAGCGCGGCGCCGGCCACCGCAAACTGGATGTCCCGGGCCATGACCTTCAGCGTTTTTTTCTGGCTGACAAATCTTTCCGCGTCAAAATCAGGCACTCGCGCGGCAGCCAGCCCTCCCGCGGCGGCCGCACCGTTCCCGTCCAAAGAAACACGCCCTATTCCCGAATCGCCGCGCACGACGGCCTGCCAAAGCGCCTCGGCTCCTTCACCGGTCGCCGTAAGCGCCCCCGCGCCGGTGATCACGACTCTCTTTCTCAAGGCCTGGCCCCCGCCACCCCGTAGATGTCAAACTCTTTCAGAAAATGCTCGCTAAAAACGATCCGTTTCCCCACACCGCCGTCGAGCGAGTCCATCGTGACCAAAAGAATCTCGGCCTCCGCGACGGGCGTGCCGCCTTCCCGGACTACGCCGGTGATCATGGCGCCCTCTTCTTTTTCATCGGCCACTCTGGCCTCGACCAAGAACGCGCAGGGAGGCGCCACCGGCCTGAAAAACCGCGACTGGTTGACTTTCGCCAGGATCACCTCTTTTTTGAAATCAAAACCCAGGCCATACAAAACGCCGCCGGCCTGGGCGATCATCTCGATAAAAAGCACCTCGGGGACAAGCGGACGGGCGGGGAGATGGTCCTTGAAGAAATCCTCGCGGCCTGAAAAAGACTTGGAGGCCCTCGCCAAATCGCCGCGCCTCAATACCTCAAACCGGTCTAGGAGATCCCAACGCATCGGGCCACCACGTACCTTTCGCCGCGCACAAAGGAAATCTCAAGCGTCTTCGGACGGGAACGGCCCTCCCGCACCCGGCAACCAAAAATCCCGCGGCGTTGGGGGACCACCCGGATCCGGTCGAAGAGCGCGGGTCCCATCGCCGGCCGCCGGACCGCTTTAAACACCGCCTCTTTGGCGGCCAGGACCCTCGCCAGATTCACCGGGGGGTCCTCCCCGCGGCGGATATATTCCGCCTCTTCTGGACTGAAAAAAGAACGCAGGCGCTTTTTATGATTTCGGTAAAAAACCCGCGCTTTTTTTATTTCTACGAGGTCAATTCCCAAAAGAGAAAAACGCCCGCCTACCACTGCGTCAGCGGACGTCCGTCGACGATTTAGTGATGGACGTGGGGGCCGGGAAGCCATTACTCGACCGCTTGTCTACGGCTTGACCATCGCCAGTTTCTCGGAGAGATAATCCACGATCATGCCGACCGTGAACACTTCGCCCAAATCGGCGACGAGAGGATTCTTTGAAAACGTTTCCCAGTCGGCGCTGGGGATCGCCTGGCGGAGCGCGAGAATTCCTTCGGAGGTCACGCGACCGTCCTTGACGAAACGCGCGTCGGTCAGAATCTTTTCGGGAAAGAGTTCGCCTTTGGGGATTTTGATTTTAAAAGTTTTTTCGAGACGGAACACGATGTCCAGAAAATCGATGGATTCGGCGCCCAGATCCTTGATGAGGGAGGAACCGGGATGGATTTGGCGATCGTCCACTTTCAGGGCCTGCGAAATCACCGCCATCACGCCTTTGACAATTTCATTTTTATCCTGTGTCACTTTGAATGCCTACTCCTTATATTGTATTCACCGGCGGCTCAAAAGGCTGATCCCGCCGTCCACCGTGATGATCTGGCCCGTGATATAACGCGCCTCTTCGGAGGCCAAAAAGGCGACCACCTCCGCGATCTCTTCCGGCTCCGCGAACGATCCGACCGGAATTCTTTCTTTGATTTTTTCCCCAAATGCCGCGCGCGCCGCGCCCGACATCGCGGTGTTCACCATGCCGGGGGACACCGCGTTGACCAGAATATTTTTGGAGGCGACCTCCGCCGCCAGGGACTTCGTCAGCGCGTTGACGGCCCCTTTTGAGGCGGCATAATTGGCCTGGCCCACGCCTCCCAACTCGCCGACGATCGAGGAGAGGTTGATGATGCGTCCCCCCCGCTGCAAAATCATCGGCCTCAAAACCGCCCGCGTAAAATACACCGTCCCCATGAGGTTGGTCGCCCATACGTCTTCCCAATCCTCTTCGGACAGCGCCAGAAACAGGCCGTCGCGGATGATCCCCGCGTTGTTGACGAGAACGTCCACGCGGGATTCCCTCTCAAGAACCCGCCCGACGAAGGCCTCCACGTCGTTTTTTTTCCGGACGTCGCAGGGAAAACCAAACACCCGGCCCTTCGGCGCAGCTTCCCCGGCCCCCGACGTATGGAAAGTGAAGTAAACCTTCGCCCCTTCGTCGGCAAGGCGCCGGACCACCGCGGCCCCTATCCCCTTCGCGCCGCCGGTGACAAGCGCCACTTTATCATTCAAACGATGCGCGGTTTGTGTCAAGTGGTTCGCATCAGACGGGGACAAGCTGAAACTCGGCCGAGAGCGCCTTCCCTTCCGGGGAACCGTCTCTCTCCAAATCGAGCCGCCCCTCAAAACAGTAGGACGTCTTCTCTTTCCGGACCAACCGGACAAACGCCTTGAGCGTGCTGCCCGGCCTCACAAACTTTCCGAATTTGACGGCCCCGGCCTCCGACAGCCGGTAAAGTGAATGGCCGTTCCCGCCGCCGCCCTGGCCCAGCAACACGCAGGCGGCCTGCTTGAGCACTTCGAGGAGCAGGACGCCAGGCATCACGGGAAACTCGCTGAAATGGTCCTTCAAAAATTCCTCGTTCCCTTTCAGCTCAAAAAAAGCCGTAACGCTCTGGTCCCTCTTTACTTCAGCGACCTTGTCAATGAAACAAAAACTCCCCACACCGCGTCCTTCTGTTTCGGGCTTAAAAATTGAAAAATATAAGCCCCCACTATAGCATGAAACCGGCAAAAATACCAAGCGTCTTAGGAGGCGCGGCGCTCCGCGCGCAGGTCATGGGCGGGGTTCCCGCCCCAGACCGACCGGGCAGGGATCCGGCTTCCCTTGGGCAGGAAACTACAGGGGGCCAGGGAGGCCCCTTCCCCGATCTCACAGTCCGGCATGACCACCGACCCCAGGCCGATGGAGACCCGGTTCCCGAGCTTGGTCGGCGCGAGCCTGAGAAAACCCCGCTCGACCGCATGACAGATGAGCGCGGCGCCGCCGCCGATCACCACCTGGTCGCCGATCTCAAGCATCGACAGGTCCGCCAGACCCGCCGTGTTGACATTGACGTCCCGGCCGACCTTGGCGCCCATCAGGCGGTAAAAAAGCGTCTGAAACGGCGAGATCCGGAGCACGTCGAGAAACGCGCTGTTGGCCAGAAGGATCAGCGAGTTGTACCCCATCCAACGAAGCGCTTCAACCGAATACATCGGGAAAAGCCCGGGGGCGATGCGAAAACCCAAAAGGTTTTTGGCGAGCACGCAGGTGAGTATAAGCGCCGTTCCGAAAAGAAAATAACCGAAAGCGACGGAAAACGAGAGCGCCAGGAGTTTCAGCCAGACCGCCTGCGCGGCCATAGCCTTCCACACCCCGTAAAAGAGCGCCACCATCGGAAAAAGGCTCAGGCCCAGAATCGCGACGGCCAAAAGATGGAGCCCCCACAGCCAGCGGTAGAAGCGCCGCATCTTGCGTTTGGATTCCTCGATTTTATCCCCGGATAACATCCGCCGATTCTAGCACAAATCAGGCGGCTTGGGAGGCCATACGGTTTCCGAGCTCGTAAGCGCGTAGGATCGCGTCGACGCGGTAAGGCACGAGCCCCCATCGTTTCAAGCGGTCGCGAGTAATAGCGCCTTTTGTGAATTCGATAAATCCAGGAATGTCCCCGCCGATTTTAATCCCAGATGCTTCGTAAACGTCTCTCAACCTTGCGAATTTAGGATCGTGAGGGCGCATACCTTCAAGCCCGACCTCCGCTTCCACCAAAGCAGTCTGGATAAGCGCGGTCACGTTGTGCATCGTATTCCGCTCCAACGCCCCGGCAACGAGATAAAGCCTCCCCTTCTCAAGAGACGGGATGCGCTCAGGGTCAATCGCGACGAGAGCGACGCGGCTGGCGTGTTGATGGGACAAGGGCAGCGCTTCGCTTGCATCATAAATAAACCTCGACCCTCGCGGAAACAAAACGGAGGCCCTGTTTGAGATTTGTTGTCTCTGCTCGGCGGAAGCGCCTTCCAGCACAAGAACGGCGTTCCTCGATCCGGCTTTGTGTGCCGCACAAATCAGCCAGTCGGTGAACAAACCGTCGGTACGGTGGGTCTCCTCGTTCATGAACCCGGACAATCTTATTTCGAGCACCTTCGGAGCGTTTGTGATCCACCCCTTGGAACTGGCCTCAACACCCGATGTTTGTTTTCCAAGTTCAAACTGAATATCGGAAAGCATGAGCTCGCTTTTAGAAACCCGGACCGAGCCGGACTCCAGACGCCCGGACACGCGGTTTCTTCTGAGGACCGCCGTGTAGTTTTTTAAAGTTACGGACTTTTCATCGTTAAAATGCACCGTCACGGCTCTGGTTTTCTCGTCGAACTCGACTCCAAGAATATCCGGTGCGCCTTGAGACTTTCCGCTCACCGCAAAATACCCCTCGCCTTTGGCCTTAAAAACCTGGAGCGCGAAGAGAAATGTCTCTCGATCCTCGGAAACACTTCTTTGGGCATGTCTTAAACCTTGGACATGTTTCACAAACCAGTATTTCCTTGGCTGGCCTGGGAAAACATTCCTAACTTCAATGCGCCCCGTGGCATCGAGCGACTCGATATGCACCCGTTCCCCGGTATACGGGCCGCTGAAAGCATAGGGAGTGCTAAGAGGCTGTGAGGGACTCCCGAATAATGTGACTTGATTCATCTCATCGTCCCCCGTCCTTTCGAAAATCAAATACCCGCGCAAATGGTCCAATAGAAGCAGCCCTTCTCTCAGGTTGAATGGGAGCGTCTCGCCATATTTCAAAACCCCTGTTTCGATTGAAAAATTCTCCGCGCCCAAATTGGCCGCCATTTCGGCAATGAATCGACTCGCAGGATGCGCGGCTTCGACCAGTACCGGCGGAGCCGCCTGGATATCTACGACCACTTTGAGGCGGTCCGGAGCATTTTCGAGTTTTTTGAGTAGTGTGACCGGAATGTCCGGAGTCGGCGCTGAATCCCAAAATTTTCCTATAATCGCCTGCTTACCCTTTGTATTCGCAAATAAAAAGACGGATCTTGCCGATAAAATAGCTCTAGGCCCTAAAGTTACGCCGATCACGTCGCCGGCCGGATTTGCCAGATTCCCCGCTCCGTTTTTTTGAACCGTTTCCTTTGTCAGGCAGACCTCTCCGACTGTCAGATCTTCGCTCGTGTTCGGATCGACCATCCAAAAATGCCCGTTTTGTCCGGGAACAGCGACCGCAATATCTATTCCGCCCATACTCTCCAGTTTTTCCCAGTAATCCTGAGGCGTTGGACTGTCTGAGATAAAATGCACCTGCTCCCGCGAAACTCCTTCGAGATTCTCAAGAAACCTCAAAGAATGTGCTGTCGATTTCATATGATCCGGTGTCAAATCCTTGTAATCATAGGCCTGCCACCAGTTGATTTGGTCCAGATTGATTTCCCCGCGTGTGGCCTTCTCGACGAGCTCCACGGAAAGCTTTTGGTAAATCGGCTCGATCGTTCCTCCGCTCGGCAGGACGACGTTTACTACCGACCTTCCGCTTTTTTGAATCGCGGCGATTTCCTTCGCGATCAGCACGGCCCCGCCTTCGGCGAAATCTTGAGTGCGAATCACAAATGGGCGAATAAGACTCTCTTTTGCGGATCGCAACCCGGAGGAGGCTAATTTTTGCTTCACTGAATCTCTCTCTTGTTTCAGATATTCAATTATTTTATCAACCGCCGCGAGGTCTTGAATCGGTAGATCGGGTCGTTTCCTGAGATATTCATTTACATTTATTTCATTCTCAATCTTCTCCAACTTACCTTGATAATATTCCAGATAATCTTTCAGCCCGACCAGACTCAACGCCTCGCTAAGAAACGCCCGCGAAGCCTTGGGCGCGTTTTGAATCAGAGCTTCTTTGGTTATGCCCATCCCTTTTAGGTAACCCGTCGACCAGTTCCGAATGGTTTCTTTTTTCGAAGAAGCTTCAAACGCCCGTTCAGCCCGCGGCCAAACCTCGTCCGCAAGCGGCAGATCCAGATCCCCCGTCTGGGCGTTCGACACCAGTCGGATCAGTTCTTTAAAAATGATCTCCTCGATTTGAGCGATATTTTCCTCTCCAAGATCCAAAAGCCGCGTGTGAGCAATAGGCTCGATTTGGCCGCTTTTTATTTCATCTCTAAAAACTTTTCTTAGCTGCGCATCCGTTCTCAGCATCTGAAGTGGCGTGGTCATAAACATCAGATAAAATTTCCCTTGGGTTTCAAGCCAATGTTCACGCCAATGTTCACGGTTCATCAACGCTTTGAGTTTTCGGATATTATCGAGTGTGTGCTGGGATTCATCTTCCAGAACTACGACATTCGTTCCACTTTTTCGCTCCAGAATTTTCACAATGCGGGCTTTTTCCCGTAGAGCGCTTTTTTTAGCAGTATCCAGTAAAATCGCATGGATCAGCATGGCTTCCGTTTGTTTGTCGTCGATAACCAAACCTCTTTCTCTGGCAATAGCCGCAATCGCCTGGTAGGCATGCCCTTTGCCTCCGGAAATCACAAGGTATTTGAAGTAAGTTCCTTGGTCCATCAAGCGAATGATCTCCTTAAAAAGTTCCTTATCTGCAATCCCGAATACTACCAGTGCTTGAATGTCTTTGACGTGCCGGGTCGTGTCATATTCCTTTTTCGCCAACAAACCGGTCAAGTAGGAAATATCGTCGTCTCCACTAGTTTCTGAAGAAAACCGTATCCCTTGGATAGGTCTGACTTTCACCTGACTAGCAAGCCTATCAAGAGAATTCCGATCAGCGACTGTCGAGAATGGAAAGGTTGCCGTTGCGGTCCCCGCTGCGACCGCTCTTTGAATTGCTCGCTCATAATCGGGATCTCTGTCATTTCGGCTGTCCATGATTAGCGAATGGATAAAGGCCCCCGCCAAAGCGTCTCCGCAGCAAAGCGTGCTCTTCACCAAAACGGAAGGCGCGTTGGCGTAGAATACCCGATGATGCGCTACGAGAACTGCGCCTTTGGATCCCAAGGAAACAATCACCACTTGTATCTTGTGCTTTTTTGAGATTGCCATGGCCAAGTGACCGATTCGGGAAATGTCCGCATCCCCAAGCACTTTAGGCAAAGACCGGCCCGTAAACTTGGAAAACTCCGTTCCATTCATTTTGACGACCTCCGGCGAAGAAGAAACAATTTGCATCATTTCGTCCCGAGACAAATAAGGAAGGAAATCGACAAAAATACGGTAACCACGCTCTTTCAGAGCCTGCACGGCCTCGCCGAAATAACCGGAAGATTCAAGACCCGGAAACACGTGGCCTTCCAACACGGCAAACACCCCTTTTCCCGGCCTTGGAAGATTCTTAATGGCATGGATCATTTCCTCGGTTTCTTGCCCGGTCAAGCGTGGATTTTGAGGCTGAAAAAGAAATTCCCTTGTGGCGGATCCATGCTCGCCCGGAAGATGAACAAAAAGACTCACCTTCGTGCGGCCCGGCACATAAAGAATTCGATGGTCAACTCCACGTTCATTTTCAATCATCCTTCGGTAGGCTCTTCCAACTGAGCCGCTTGAACCTTTTTGACGGATAGCCAAAGATTTCAGTCCGCCAAGATTTTTCACCATGCGAAGGATTCCGCCGCCCGCTCCGTCATCCGCTTGAAAAGATTTTACCGAATATTTTTGGCCTTGTTTTTTAAACAGGACCGACAAGTCAATGACCCCCGTGGGGCCGATGACCACGAGATCGGGAGAAAAACTGATAGAAACACGTTGAGAATTTTCAGACCGAACTGCACCGGAATTCTGCCGACCGAGATCTAGTCCTAAAAATACCTCTTTGGTCAACCGCGAAAGCGAGTCCGGATCCATTGATTTAATACGGCTTATCAAACTCATTAGATCTCGTTCATCCGAAGGGACAAGTAATTGCTTCGCCATTTGCTCCACCCCGGAGAAGCGCGATCCCACCACGGCCATACCCGTTCGTCGATCCAGCGCATTCACAAAAGCCTGCCGGTTTCCCCAAGGGTCAGAGGTCACCAGCCGCGTCGGCATTTGCGTAGCCGCGACGAGAGGAAGATGGCTTGCCTGAAAGGCAAATCTATTTTCAGCCGTAAACGCTTTCTTCAAATTCTGGCTGAGCAGAAGTTTTTCGTAACGTTTCTGGTTCGTCTCGTGGTCAATCTGCGGCGTGATCGTGGCATAGGAAATGCCCTCGCGCCTTAAGAGGAATTTGAGATTGGGACTGTGATAGCCGCCGGCGATGAGGGCGGCCTGGGTCTGGTTTTGCGCGTCCATCGTCTCTTTTATTTTCTCGACGAAGTGCGCGTCCCTGCGGTAGGTCAGCGAATAAAACGCCTCACACTTGGCAATCGTTTCTTCGTAACCGGATTCGAGAAACACGACGTCTTCGTAAAAATCCTCAAGGTCCTTGATTCGGGCGTTGATAAACCCGGTGATCCGCCGGATGTCGAAGCCTTCTTTTTCTTTCGTATAGTCCCTAAATTCTTCCGGGGTCAGACTTAGATTCAGTAGTTTTTTCAATACATCGATCCGCTTGGAAATTTGGACCAGCTCTTTTTCGTCCGGAGTCGTCGTGAGCAACCGGTACACTTCTTTTTCGAGAAGCGCCTGCTCCTCAAGCATCGATTTGGTCTTTATTTTTTCCGCCTGCGCCAGGTACCGGAAATATTTGGAGAGTTCCGGATACTTCTCCAGGTTTTCACCGAGCCGCTCCTTGAGCCGCGCGAAAAACGCGGAGCCCGGCCTGTCCTCGCGACTCCCTTGTCGGGAAGGCGCGTGGTCCTCCGCCCCGCCCGCAAGCGCTTGTCTTTCCTCCGCGGCCGCCTTTTCAAAATCAATCGCGGCTTCGAGAACGCGCAGTTCGTTGAGGGTTTTCAAATGCGGATAGCGCGAGAGGGGGATTTGGAGGTTCTTCGCCTCGGCTGTCAAGGACGCGTAGTATTCGACAAACGACGTCTCCCCGCGGAGGAATCGCCCGTGTTTTTGGTCGAAAGAGAAAAGGAAAGGGTTGTAAATACGCGGCTTGAGCGTCTTGACGGCGGATTGGGCGCGATCCAGATAAGCGTTAAACTGCTCTCGCTTCGCGGCAATCGCGCGGTAAATTTCCAAAGACTTCGCGTACAACCCGGGGTCTTCCACCCCATAAGACCGGACCGGCAGATCGGTCGTGAGATCGAAGTATTCCACGCCCTGAAGCTCGCCTTTCATCACATAAGAACGGGCCACTCGTTCCCTGACGAGCGGATCTGATCCCGTTCTCAGAGACGACAAGGACTCGTCGCCGGCGCCGGCCTCCAAAAATATTTGATGGACGGCTTTCTTACGAGACAAAAAGTCGAGAGTTTTAGCGATATTAAACTGCGCGGAGCTATTGGTATGCGCATCCTGAATGAGGTAAAGCGTTCGCCCGCCGCCGGGCGCCAGCCACGAATCCCCGACCGTTGCAATGGATTCGGGGAGGTCCAAACGTACTTGGGCTTCGTTGAACCAATCAATTTTCACCGCCTGGGGACCCGGCGAGGCCAGCGCCAATTGCTCACAGAGCAGCGTCAACACAAGGCCTACTGAGACGCTTTTCAGTGATTTGTCATATAAACTCTTCATGGACTTACCCTCCTTTGTTCTTGAACAAAACTTTATGTAAGCGCTTACATAAGTTGGAAAAAAAATTACGTGAGCGCCTTAACCGACTTTCTCTCCGCAAGACTCACCGGCTTGAGTGTCTGCCACAGAAAGACCTCCGTCGGGAGTTTCTTTTCCAGATGGCTCACCAGACGCGCGACCCCTTCCCTCGCAATCTCGTACAAAGGAACGCTGATGGTCGTCAAAGGAGGGTCCGTGTACCGCGAACCTCGTTCGTCGTCGTAGCCCATCACCGAGATTTCGCCTGGACAGGCAACCCCCAGGCTTTTCAACTTTTCGAGAACACCGGCCGCCATGAAATCGTTGAGACAAAAAATGGCCGTGATCCTGGGTTTTTTCTTAAGATAATTTTCGACCACGGCCGCGGCCGTGTCCTTTTTATAGTCCCCACACAGCACCGATCCCGGCTCCAGACGAACACCCACCTTTTCGCAATACCGTTTAAAACCCCTCAACCTCAAATTACTGTCACTCGACCATTTCGGCCCCGTCACCACCGCCATTTTCCGGTGACCTTTTGAATGAAGATACCTCGCGGCCATTTCTCCTCCCATTTCGTTATCCGCGCTGATAAAGTTCGCTTTGATTTGATTCGGAGGGTCCGTGATGAACGTGCTGGGAACCTGCACGTGTTCAAGCGCCCACTTGTCGGAAAAATACAGGGGCCACTGGGTCACCAAAAGCCCGTCGATGCCCTCACTCGCCTTGAAATTATAATGGTCCCAAACGGGCATTCCGGCTTTTGAAAGAATCATCTTAAACGCGTAGTGGGTGTCCATCAACGCGTCTGAAGCGCCGCTCAAGATTTTGGAATAATAGTCGCTGAAAAATATTCCCGGAAGATGCGGGAGAAGGACGCCGATCGTTTTAAACGTTTTCTTGCTTAAATTCTTCGCCGCGAGGTTTGGCGCGTAGCCGTGTTTTTGAATGAGCCGATCCACCTTTTTCAGGGTGTCTTCGGAAACCTTGTGCCGCATCTCGAGATTGATGACTCTCGAAATCGTGGCGATGGATACCCCTGCTTTCTTGGCAATCTGGTAGATGGTGGTCATCAGTCTTTTGCCTCTTTTAGTGAAAGCGCTTACATTAGGAATTATACCTGGGAAATCCCGTTTGTCAAGACCGGCACGACACGTCCGCATTGGGCGTGACCTGCGGCGCGGGATGTGCTAAATTAGCGGGCGATGTCAGCCCAGGAAAAATTTATCTTCATCAGCGGGGGGTCGCGCGGGATCGGACGCGCGATCACGCTCTCCCAGGCCGTGCCCGGCGTCACGCTCTTCGTGAATTATCTGCGCGACGAGGAGACCGCGCTTTCTGCCAAAAAAGAAGCCGAGGAAAAAGGCGCGCGCGTCTATCTTTTGGCGGGCAATGTCGGCGACCCGGACGCCGTCCGGTCGCTCTTCGAGACGGTCCGCAGGAAAACCAAGCGGCTTGACGCGCTCGTGCACAACGCGGCCCTCGGGGTCTTCAAGCCCGTGAGCGAGCTTCGCGTGAAAGACTGGGACATCTCGCTCGACGTGAACGCGAAGGCCCTCCTCACCCTGTCGCAGGCGGCGCTTCCCCTGATGAAAACCGCGGGCGGGCGGATCGTCGCGGTCTCAAGCCTCGGATCCCGCCGTTATACCCCCAACTACGGCGCGATCGGGATCTCGAAGGCGGCGCTGGAGAACCTCGTCCGGTATCTGGCGGTGGAGCTGGCGCCGCACCAAATCCGCGTGAACGCAGTCTCAGGCGGCCTCGTCGACACCGACTCTCTCGACAAGTTCCCCGAGATCGGGCGCATGAAGAATGAATTTCTCTCCCGCACCCCCGGCGGACGCCTCGGCGCGCCTGAAGACCTCGCCAAGGTCGTGTCGTTTCTCCTCGGGCCGGACTCCGGCTGGATCTACGGCCAAACCCTGATCGCCGACGGTGGCTATTCCCTCTCCTGAACTGTTATTCCGGGCGGCGCTCGTCTTCATCGGCCTGGTCTGGGTCAAGCGCGTCGTCTGGGTGGTTTCGCTTCGACGCCTCAACCCACCGCTCGACCCCCGGGAAGCGCCGGTAAACGCGCCCAAGGTCTCGGTCGTGATTCCCGCGCGCAACGAAGAAAAAAACATCGCGCGCTGCCTCGCTCATTTCTTCCGCCAACAATATCCGGACTTTGAGATCGTCGTCGTCGACGACCGGTCTACGGACCGCACGTCCCGTCTTCTCGAAAATTTCCAAAAACTTTCACCGGTGCCGTTTAAAATCGTCCGGATCGAAAAGCTTCCGCAGGGCTGGACCGGCAAAAACTACGCGATGTTCACCGGGTCCAAGGCCGCGGCGGGCCGATGGCTTCTTTTCACCGACGCGGACACGACGCATGGGCCCCGGAGCATCGGCACGGCCGTCGCGACGGCGCTCGAGGGCGGCATTGATTTTTTGACGCTGGCGCCGCAGACCGAGTGCCGGAGTTTTTGGGAAAACACCGTCCAGCCCCTCGCCGTCTCAAGCCTTGCGCTCTGGTTTGACCCGCGCAAAACCAACGACGACCGGAACCCGTCGGTGCTGGCGAACGGCCAGTTCATCCTGATTAAAAAGGAAGTCTACGAAAAACTGGGAGGAAACGAGTCCGTCAAAAACGAGGTCGTGGAAGACGTGGAATTCGCCAAAATTGCCCGCGCGGCCGGCGCGCGCGTGCGTTTTCTCAACGGCACCAAGCTCTACGCCACGCGGATGTACAGCAGTCTGGCGGAAATTAAAACCGGTTGGACGCGCATTTTCACTTATCTCTTCAACAAGAGCGTCCCGGCCCTGCTCCACAAGATATTTCTTTTTGTCTTCTTCTCGCTCCTGCCGTTCGCGGCGCTCGCCGACAAAAACGTGTTTTTTTTGGCGCTCGCGGTGTCTCTTTTCATCATCGTCGTCCGTTTCATCGGCAATAAAATGACGAAAACCAACCCCTGGTACGCCTTCCTGCATCCCCTGGGGTCTCTCGTGATGATTTGGATTCTTCTGGCCTGTGTCGGGAGGGTTCTTTTCCGCCGGCCCTCCGTCTGGCGCGGGCAGTCTTACCCATAACCTCACTCAAGCAATGGGAACATTCATCGCCTTCGCGGCTTTTTTCAGAGAGTCATCCAGTGTCGCAAGCGGCAGGCCCTGACGCAAGGCCAATTCCAGATAGGCCGCGTCATAAGCGCTCAATTTCCATCGGCGCGCTTCGTCGAAGACCCGGCTAAAAACACGAGACAGCGCGGTCGGTTCCACTGAAATACTCAAATATCCCAGTTGCTCCAAAAACACGCTTGCCTGAGAGGCGGTCAATCGTTTATGCCGTTCGGCAACGAGAAGCACATTGGTTATTTCCAGAGGCCAGACAGCGGGAACCAGGGCCTCCACGCCGTTACCCATTTGGTCCAGCAGCCACTCCGTATACGGCGTTTTTTCTTCCTCAAAACACCAAGCCAACGCTGCGGAAGCGTCAATGACCAGGCGATTAACGTCGGCCTTCACGAATCATGTCCTTGATACGCAACCCGCGCAGAAGAATCCCCTTGCGCGCTTCGCGGATGCAGCGCGTCGCTTCCTTGAAATCACGCGCTTTCTGTTGGTCGACCGGAACCAACTTGGCCACCGGCACTCCACGACGGGTGATTTGAATCACTTCACCTTTCAGTACGCGTTCCAAAAGCGCGGGCAAATGTGTTTTGGCATCGAACGAACCGACGTTGACCATCGTGGTCTCCTCCTATTTCAGAGGATACCTAATATAGACTAGTTTGTCAACTAGTTTGTAGTTGGTTAGTTTAGTTAGTTTAGTTTATAGTAGCTCCGAGACAACCAAGAGTTTAACAACTATGCTTAAGCGGTCAAGATTTTTCAATATAGTTCTGTAATTATACACTTGACATCAATCATTATACATGTATAATCTGTATCAGATACAGTATTAAAGGATATAACAATCATGCTATTTAAAACGCCTGTGCTTGGCAATAAAGAGCTGGAAGTTATCAAAGAAATTGATGCTCTTAAAAGTAAACTTGGCTACATGCTTCATGCCCCTAGTAGATGGTATGGACTACTAAGTAGAATCACTCTATCTAGAGCTATAAAAGGTTCAAATACTATTGAGGGCTATAATATTACAAAGGATGATGCCGCCGCTGTTGTGGAGGGGGAAGAACCCTTCAATGAAAAAGCCGAAGCTTGGATGGCAAACGAATGTTATAGAAGAGCTATGACTTATGTATTACAAGCAGCTGATGACCCATACTTCAAACATTCGGAAATGTTAATTAAAAGTCTCCATTTTATGATGTTGGAATACAAAATTGACAAATCGCCGGGTCAATGGAGACCCGGATATATTAATGTCGTTAATGACCAGACAAAAGAAATTGTATACGTTGGCCCCGATGCGGAACTCGTGCCCGCTTTAATTTCAGAATTTGTAGACTCTTTGGCAAATCCCGCCAGAGAAGTACCTAGTATTATTCATGCTGCAATGGCACATCTCAATATAACTATGATCCATCCATTTAGAGATGGAAACGGTAGAATGGCCAGATGCATTCAAACATTAGTATTAGTAAGAGATGGCACAAAAGCGTCTAAATTCTCTAGTATTGAAGAATATTTGGGCAAGCCAAAAAATACGTTAGAGTATTACGACGTGTTAGCTAAGGTGGGTATGGGTAAATGGAGTCCTGAAAATGATGCTCTTCCCTGGATACAATTTTGTTTAACAGCCCACTATATCCAAGCTTTAACAACATTACGTCGAACAAATGAAATGCAGAAAGTATGGGAGATACTAGAATTGGAAGTAAAGAAAAGAGGGCTGCCAGAAAGAACCGTTCTTGCACTTTCAGACGCAGCTTTTGGATATAGAGTAAGAAATGTAAGATATAGAAAAAATGCTGACGTAGAAGATCAGACGGCAAGCCGGGATTTAAAACGCTTAGTGGACGCCAATCTACTTATTCCCCAAGGTAATGCCCGTGCAAGATATTATGTTGCATCTGATTTTGTTAAGCAAATAAGAGATCAAAATCGGGAAAATCGAGAGATTACACGCCCGTTTGGCTAAAACTACCGAGTTTTAATCACACGCCACGCCGCGAGCTTGCGCGCGTAGGACAGGGACGCGTGCGCGGGGCTCGTGGACGGCAGGCGCCGGCAGCTCACCGGTTTCTCCCCTAGAGCGGGAAGCGCGTATTTTCGGTAACACTCCTCGGCTTTTCTGCCGTTAAAGTAAACCCGTCTGATCTTCGGGTGAGCGGAAAAGAACGATAGAAAATCGTTTGGGACGAGCGAGTCCTTTTCGATATCGGAGTCGAGACTCGTCTCCCGGTCGCAGGACTCGATCACATCCCAGAGCGCAATCCCGGCGGAGCGCAGCAGGCGGAGTCTTTTTTTATAAGGCAAATCGGGGCCGGCACCGACCAGTTCTCCGACAATGCTCCAGAAAAGATTTCGGGGATGCGCGTAATACTGGCCAGCGCGCAAAGAGGCCTTCCCGGGCATGCTCCCGAGAATAAGGACAGTCGCCTGGGCGTTTTCGACGGGCTCGAAACTGCGCACCCGCGTTTTCTCAGCCGGTTTTTTTGGAAGCCGCATAAATCTTCAGCAGATGGCGGTCGATCTCTTTTTTGAAGGCGGGGTCTGGGCCGGTATTCAGGCTGAGTTCATGGTACTCGTAGGTCCCGATCAACCGGTCCTCCCAGTCAAAGAGAGACATGCTCACCGGAAGCGCAGTCCTCTCATCAAAACCGACACGGACGCGTTGAGCGAAATATATCGCGTCCTTTTGAGATTTTAAGAACGTAACGTCCGAGATATTTTCCTCCAGCCACTTCACCCGGAGATTCCCGGACCTCTCCGAATGAGCGACTGCTTTCGTGAAATCCTCCAGAAAAGTTCCGATGCCCGCGTCCTCGATGTCGTAAGAGGCGCTGCCCTGACGCACCCAGGGGCTTGAAGGGTCCAGCGCGATCACCGGGGCCAACCGGAATAAAATCCCCGGCTTATGGATGAGGAGCTTGCCCTTGTGCCTGCCGCGCTCATACATGACCTGCAGGCCTTTCTTTTCGGTATTGAGCCACTTCATGAAAATTTTGAACGGCTTCTCAAACCTGAGAAAAATCTTTTCTTCCTCTCCAACCACGCCGTCCGAGGTCTCCCGCTTCACGAACACCGCGCGATAGTCTTTCAGCCGGCCGTAGGAGGCGTTGCCTTTTTCCAAGAACCCCGCCAGACGCGCGGCCTCCGGATCCGCGGACACGGCGTCCTGCCCCGCCCGCGACGCCCCGCCCGCCAGCGTCAGGACGACGCAAATCATACCGATCGTTTTTCGCATCGACACTTTTTCTCCGTCAGACCCGGCCCAGGAAATCCATGATTTCTTTCTCGTAACTTTCCCGTCCCAAAATCACCGATTCGTTATGCCCGGCGCCTGGGACCACCAGCCACTTGACGGAATCCGAACGCCCGGCCCTCCCCAAAAATTCCCGGTGGGAAGAAGGGATGTAGTCGTCCGTCTCCCCGTAAATCATCAGCGTCGGCGGATGCGGCTTTCTCATCAGGTCCTCCACGTCGACAAAACGGCGTCCCGAACGCCTTTGGGAATACCAGAACCCGAGGCCGGCGAAGAGATGGACGACCCAGTCCGGGGTGTTTTCCCCGAAAAAATTCGGCCTCACGAGCACCGGCGCCCATTTGCGGATGTAGTCCCTGAAAATTTCTTTCATCGAAAAAAGCCCGTCGGCCACGACGGCCCTGACCGAGGGGTCCTCGAGCGAGGCGGCAAACGCGATGTCCGCGCCGTTGGAGACGCCGAAGAGCGCGATCTTGATATCGGGGCCCAGCGCTTTTTTGGCCCAGCGGACCGCCACGAGAAGCCTTTCGACGTCCTCCCGAGTCGGCCACTGGCTGAGGGAATTCTTGCCCTCTTCCCCGCGCCCGTTTTCGAAATCAACGCTGAGAAGATGATACCCCAGCGCGGGCACAAAGTAGGCGTACTTCTCCCACGACTCTTTGGCGCCTCCCGACTCGTGGCAAAAAATCACGGCGCGGGAAGCGCCCTGGCACTCGAGGAGCAGGCCCTCGATCTCGCGGTCGGAGGAATCAAGAATATTCACCTTTTCCCCCCGGGAGACCAGCGGCAGCTCATCCGCGGGACGATAGACGAGGCTCACAAAAATATTGGCGATCAGCCGCGTGTATTTGAACGCGGCCCAGACCCCGTATGCGCCGACGACAAGCGCCGCAAAAAGCAAAAAAAACCTCACGGCTTTTTCCCTTTCCGGAAAAATCCCACGAGAGAGGCGGCCGCGATGCTGAGCTCAAAAAGAAAGACCAGCGGCACCGCCAGAAAAAACTGGCTGGCGACATCCGGCCCGGGGGTGAGCACGGCCGCGGCGACGAGGATCAGCACCACCGCGTGCCGGCGAAATTTCCCGAGGCGCGCCGCGTCGGTGACCCCCGCAAACACAAGCGCCATCACGAATACCGGGAGATTGAAGGCGACGCCGAAGGCCACCAGAAGCTGCGTCAAAAAGTCCACGTATTCCCGCACCGAGATCAAGGGCCTCAGAACCTCGGACTGCATCCCGAGAAAAAACCGGACTGCGGCCGGGACGACGATGCGATAACAAAACACGGCGCCGCCCGCGAACAAGACGGACGTGACCAAACCCGCCGGAATGACGATTCTTTTTTCTCTCTCGTGAAGGCCCGGCGAGACAAAAAACCAGGCCTGCGAGGCCACGATGGGAAAGGCCGCCGTCAGACCCGCCAGGAAGGCCACTTGGAGTTTGACTAAAAACGCCTCGGCCGGCGAGAAAAAATAGAGTTCCCGGATGGCGCCGGCGACCGGACGAAGGAGAATCCCCAAAAGAAGGTCCGAACAGGCATAAGCGGCTATGGAGACAACCCCGACGGCCGCGAGCGAAACCAAAAGTCTTTTCCTGAGTTCTTCCAGATGCTGCCAAAGAGTAAGGGAGCCGGGCGAATTCATCGCGGCGATTATAGCATAAATTGACAGGACTATTTTATTCTGTTAGGATACGTCCAAATCCCTATGGACGAGCCACTTGCATCTCAGCCCGCAACGCAAAAGCCTCGGACTCCCGGGGAGCGTTTGGTCACTTCCGATTACGAAGTTTTTTTAAAAAAAACAAGAAAACCCGAAACGATCATCGTCACGCCGACGGCGGATTCTCCCAACCGCCTGGGGCGGCGCATCGAAAACCGGTCCGTTCAAGCCGAGCCCCCGCCGGAGAGGCCGGCGCCGTTTCAGGCGACCCAGCTGGCCCTGAACGTCCTGGTTTTTATCGTGCTCCCCGTGTTCATCGTGTCAACCCTTCTTTTCTATACCAAAAGCGGCTCCGCGGAAAAGCGCAATCAGATCCTTCTGACCGAGACCAAACAACTGCGCGATTCGCTGGTCTCCCTCGAAGAGCTCAACAAAGGCCTGACCCTGCGGCTTGAGAAACTGAAGCAGGAGAAAAAAACGATCTCGGACAAACTGGCGCTGTTAGAGGGGGGCAAAAAAGGCCTGGGCGCGCCGGAAAAAGAAAGATTCGAGAAGGAACTCGCGCAGATCCGCGAGGAGAAGGGCTATCTCGAGGAAATCCTGATCAACAAGACCAAAGAAATCGAACGGCTCAAGCGCGGCTTGCCGGGCGGCGCCGGGGCGACCGCCGTCTCTTCGGAGCCAGGCGGACGGGATGAAGAAATCCGGAGGCTTACCGAGCAGAACAGGGAGTTGAGCCAAAAACTCGAGCGCCTCTACAAGAGCGCCAGCGACAAGATCACCGAGATCAACCTCGTCAAGATCGCCCTCGAAGAAACCGTCTCCAAGGCCAAAGACACGCTGAATGAAGAATGGGGCGCGGTGGATCTGGGGTCCATCAGGCTGGCGTCCGCCGCGGAACGCGGACGGATCCGTCCCGCCACGGCGGGCGGAGGTGAGAGCGGCGCGCCAAAGACACAGGGCCGCGTGCTCGCCGTCAACGAAGAACAGGGATTTGTCGTCGTGGACCTGGGAAAAGCGGACCACATCAAAACCGGCGAAGAGCTCTCCGTGACCCGAGACGGCCGGACCCTTGCGACGCTCTCCATCCTTGAAACGCGCGACACCATGTCCGCCTGCAATATCAAAGACCTTGATTCCGGCGAGGCCATCGCCGTAAACGACGCGGTGCTGACTAAGTAGCGGCGCGGGCGGCGACGGCGTGGCGGGACAAAGCGACCACTTCCTCCTTGATCTTCTCGGGGCTCATCCCCAGGGAATCCAGGAGGATTTCTCTTTTGCCGTGCTCGATGAAGCGGTCGGGGATGCCGATCGTCTTGATTTTCGGGAGTGAAATCCCGGAGGTATTTTCCAAAAATTCGAGCACCGCGCCGCCAAACCCCCCCAAGAGCGTCCCTTCTTCAAGCGTAAGCATCAAAGGGACTTTTTTCGCCAGGCGCAAAAGGGTTTCCTTGTCGAGCGGCTTCACGAAACGGGCGTTGACGACGGCGGCCGAGATCCCTTCTTTTTCCAGAAGCTCCGCGGCCTCGTAAGCGGGGTACACCATGCTTCCGACCGCGAGGATCGCCGCATCGTCGCCCTCGCGAAGTATCTCGGCTTTTCCCTGCTCGATCGGGGCGGGCGCGACCTTCACCAGGACCGACTCTCCTTCCTCGGCCACCGCGCCGCGCGGATAGCGTACGGCGATCGGTCCATCGGCATGAGAGGCCGCGTACCGCATCATCCGCTCGAGCTCCCGCCCGTCACGGGGCGCCAGGACCGTCATCCCGGGCACCTTACGCAGGTACGCCAAATCAAAGACCCCGTGATGCGTAGGTCCGTCCTCGCCGACGAGGCCCGCGCGGTCCAGACAAAAAACCACCGGCAGGTTCTGGAGCGCCACGTCGTGAATGATCTGGTCGTGGGCGCGCTGTAGAAACGTCGAGTAGATCGCGACGAGGGGCTTGGCCCCCGCCTTCGCGAGCCCCGCCGCGAACGCGACGCCGTGCTCTTCGGCGATCCCGACGTCAAAGAAACGGTCGGGAAACTTCTCGGAAAACCGGACAAGCCCCGTCCCCTCGCACATGGCCGCCGTGATCGCGACGACGCCTGAGTCCTCCGAGGCGAGGGCTACGGCCGTCTCGCCGAAGACCTGTGTATAGGTCCTGGCGGTCGACGTTTTCTTCACCTGGCCCGTTTCCACGCAGAACGGCGTCGAGGCATGCCATCGGGCCGGATCCCCTTCGGCGATTTTGTACCCTTTGCCTTTTTGGGTGACCACGTGAAGCAGGATCGGTCCTTTGATCCTGGCGACGTTTTCCAGGATCTGGAGAAGCCCCGGGATGTGGTGCCCGTCGAGAGGGCCGAAGTAACGGAAACCCATTTCCTCGAACAAAAGCCCGGGGACAAAGAGATGCTTGATCCCCTCGTCGATCTTTTTGGCCTCCGCGGCGACCCGGTGGCCGACGCGGGGAATTTTCTTGAGGCCCGAAACGATGTCCTGACGCAGGTGGTTGTAGAGAGGGCTGGATAAAAATTTATTGAAGGACTTGCTCAAAGCGCCCACCGTCCGGGAAATGCTCATCTCGTTGTCGTTCAAAATCACGATGAGATTCTCTTTCAAGTGCCCCGCGTGATTCAGGGCCTCAAAGGCCATCCCGCTCACGAGCGACGCGTCGCCGATCACGGCGATCACCTTCCCCGCTCCCTCTTCGTCCGCCGCGGCGGACGCGAGAATCCTGCGCCCCACCGAGATCCCCAGCGACGTGGAGAGCGACGCCCCGCCATGGCCGGTAGTAAACGGGTCATGCGGGCTCTCGTCCTTGTTGGAGAAACCGCTCAGTCCCCCGTGCAGGCGAAACGTCTTAAACGCCTCGCGGCGGCCCGTGAGAATTTTATGGGCATGGACCTGATGGCCGACGTCCCAGACGATCGTGTCTTTCGGGGTCGTAAATTGATAATGGAGCGCCACCGTCAAATCGACGGCGCCAAGCGCGGCGCCCAGATGGCCGCCGTTGGCGGAGACCACCTCCAGGATGTACTGCCGGATTTCCTCGGCGAGTTCCGGCAGCTCCTCTTTGGGAAGTTTTTTTAAATCGTCGGGACCGTTGATCTGGTTTAAAAGGGGGCTCATCGACTTTCTACCGGCTCCGTGTCATGACGAAATCGGCGAGGGCGGCAAGCGTCCGGCCGCGCGGACCAAGCGGGGCAAGCTCCGCCTTCGCCCTGCCCAGAAGCGACCCGGCTTCTTTTCTTGCCTCGGAAACGCCGATGACTTTAGCATACCCCTGCCGGTCCATGATGTCATCCACAATTTGGAAGAGGAGCCCGACGAATTTTCCGTAACGGTAAAGCGACTCCACTTGCTTTTTGGACCCGCCGCCGAGTGTGGCGCCGGTCTTAAGCGACACCGCGATCAAAGCGCCCGATTTGTGCACGTTGATGTATTCGGCCGTCGCCAGATCTACCTCTTGGTCCCGGCATGCGATGTCCACGGCTTGCCCGCCGACCATGCCCTCGCTGCCCACCGCCTCGGCGATCAAACGCGCCACGTCAAGGCGCCCGGCCAGCTCGCGCCGCGAAGACGCGCCGTCCCGGACGCAAAGCGCTCTAAAGGCGAGTGTCAGAAGCGCGTCGCCGGCCAAGAGAGCCGTGTCCTCTCCGAATTTCACGTGGCAGGACGGCTGTCCCCGCCTGCGGGGGTCGTCGTCCATGCAGGGCAGATCGTCGTGGACCAGAGAATAGCTGTGGATGAGCTCGAGCGCGCAGGCGGCCGGCATCGCTTTTTTCACGTCGCCCCCCACCGCGCGGCAGGCCTCGAGCGCCAACACCGGCCGTATTCTTTTACCGGCGGGAAAAACGGCGTAGCGCATCGCCTGGTGAAGCGCCGAAGATCTCGGAGACGGGCGCGGCAGAAAAGTTTCGAGCGCTTTGTCAATCCTAGCGGACTCTCTGGCTAAATAAGAATGGATGTTCATTAGGTTAGGGACCAGAGACCAGGGCACCAGGGACCGGAGTAGCTGGGGGACCAGGGACCAGGGCACCAGGTACCTGGTGCGCTGGTGCTCTGGTACCCGGTCTCTCCCGGTGCTCTGGTGCTCCGGTACCCGGTCTCTCCCGGTGCGCTGGTGCTCCGGTACCCGGTCTCTCCCGGTGCTCTGGTGCTCTGGTCCCTGGTGCTCCTTTATCTATCTCTTTTTCCTCGGCTTGTCCTCGGCGTCTTCCTCAAACGGCACCGCTTTGAATT
>JACPAX010000047.1 GCA_016180585.1 Candidatus Omnitrophota bacterium
GAGGTCGATTTTCCTCGGAGGGGAAAATCGACCGGTCGTGCGAGGAGCAAAGCTTCCCCTGTGCCCTGGAGAGCATAAAGCTTGCCGGGTTGCGCGGGCCTTGCTCGCCGGCCGGCGCTGGGCATTGACTGCCGTGCGCGCGCTTAAAATTTTTTTCTCGGTTGTGTTTGTGCTGGTTGTCGGGTTTTTCGTCGCCAGGAGCTGTGTCCATCGCGCGCCGCCTGCGGGGGAGGATTACGGACTGGGCCCGGCGCCGGCGAAGAGAAAAGTCCAGGTTGTGCCGCCGCCGGCCGCGGCGATTCCGGCGACGACGGCGGCGCCCGTCCAGCCCAAAGGGCGGATTGCGGTGATCCTGGATGACTGGGGGAACAGATACTCTGTTTTCAAGCACGCCGTGGACGTGGGGAGGCCGCTGACCCTTTCCATCCTGCCGCATCTGCCGCAGAGCCGCCGGATCGCCGAAGCGGCTCATCAAAATAATCTCGGGGTGATGCTGCACATGCCGATGCAGCCCAGGAGCAAGACGGACCATCTTGAAGCGCACATGATTTTGACGACGATGCCGGACGACCAAATCGCCTCTTTGACCGAAGCGGCATTGGCGAGCATCCCGCACGCGGAGGGCGCCAACAACCACATGGGCTCGGCCGCGACCGCGGACGCCCGCGTGATGCGCGTGTTTCTCTCCACGCTGAAGCGCAAGGGGCTTTTCTTTGTGGACAGCGCCACGACCTCCAAGACCGCCGGCCCGCGGGTGGCCGGGGAGCTGGGAGTGAAGTTTATCAAACGCGACATTTTTCTGGACAACGAGCTGAAGAAAGAAGCCGTCCGGAAACAGCTTGAACTGGCCAAGCGCGTGGCGCTCCGGCGGGGGGCCGTGGTCGTGATTGGCCATGACTACCGTCTGACGCTTGAGACGCTCCGGGAGGTCGCGCCGGAGTTTGAAAAAGAGGGGATACGATTTGTGTTGGTGAAGGAATTGCTGGAATGATCACTTTGGGGATTGAAACCTCCTGCGATGAGACCTCTTTTGCCGTCGTCCGGGACGGGAGGGAGGTCCTTTCGAACGTGGTGTATTCGAGCCTCGATGAGCACCGGCGCTTCGGCGGGGTCGTGCCGGAGATCGCTTCCCGCGCGCATTTGGAGACGGGGCTTTCGGTCCTCGATGCCTCGCTGAAAAAAGCGGGGCTTGGCCTCGAAGACATTGACCTCGTCGCCGTCACGCGGGGGCCGGGGCTCATGGGTTCGCTGCTGGTGGGGCTGGCGGCCGCCAAGGCGCTGTCCTGGGCGCTCGGCCGGCCGCTGGTGGGGGTGGACCACGTGATCGCGCATTTATATGTCGGTCTGATCGAGGACGGGGACTTGCGTTTTCCTTTTTTAGGGCTTGTGGTGTCGGGGGGGCATACGCTTCTCGTGCGCATGGACGGGGCCTCGAATTTTAAAATACTGGGCAGCACCATCGACGACGCCGCGGGCGAGGCATTTGACAAAGTTGCAAAAATACTCGGATTGGGGTACCCTGGTGGCCCGGAGATCGATCGCCTCGGCCGCGGGCAGGATGCCGGCCGTTTCTACTTTACCCGCCCGTTTCTTTCAAAGCATTCATTGGATTTTAGCTTCAGCGGGCTGAAGACGGCGGTCTATCTTGCCGTCGAAAAACTGAAGAAGGCCGGGAGGGTTTCCCCTTCGGCCAAACGGCAGGTCGCCGCGGCCTTTCAGGAATCCGTTTGCGAGGTGCTGGTGAAAAAGAGTGTCGACGCCGCCCGCCGGGAGGGTTTGAAATCGCTGGTGGTCGGCGGAGGGGTGGCCGCCAATTCCCGGCTCCGCTTGCTTTTGGCCGCCGCCGCCAGGCGCGAAGGGATACGCCTTGTTTTCCCGTCGGCGGCGCTTTGCCAGGACAACGCGGCGATGATCGCGGCCCTGGGCGCCGCGCTCCATCGGGAAGGAAGCCGGGACTCGGCCGCCCTTGAAGCGTACCCGGATTTTTTACGGCATCACCGTCTCGAACACAAAACCATGGCTTACCGAAGGTCAAGCAAACAGCCGGCGCGATTCCACTGATGGAAATCTCTCCCGAAGAGCATCGAGAGTATCTCAAAGACGAGTATCTCAACTTTCAGGAAGCGGCCGAGCTTTTGGAAGTCGAGGAAGAGGAGCTTCGTCGTCTGGTCCGGGAGCACCGGATCCCGACGCACACGATCGCCGGGGTCTTTCTGCGGCTCAGGAAAAAGGACGTCGAGACGCTGAAGAACCGGTGGAGGATTGACCGGGAGCTTTTTCCCGCCCCCGAGCCCCATGTCTCCCACCCCGGGCCGCCTGCCCTGCGGCAGGCCGCCCGCCGTGAAAAATGGGCGGACTTCTGGTATTTCAACGATTTCTACATCGTTTGTTCGGCGCTGATTATTGCGCTGTTGTATTTTATTATTGTGTCACAATAAAAGAGCACCAGGGACCAGAGCACCGGGGACCAGGGGGTGCTGGAGTGCCAGGGGCCAGGGACTAAGACACCATGGATCGGAACACCAGGAACCGGAGCGCCGAACGAATAACTTCTTTACTGGTCCCCGGCGCTCCGGTCCCTGGTCCCCGGCGCTCCGGCCCCCGGTCCCCGGTCCCCGGTCCCTGCATTTCATGAAATACATTCTTGTCGACGGAAATTCGTTCTGTTACCGCGCGTTTTATGCGATCCGCGAGTTGCGCAACTCCCGCGGAGAGCCGACGAACGCCGTCTACGGCTTCGTCACGATGCTCGAAAAGCTTTTGAAAGAGACGGCCCCCGACGGCGCGGCGGTGACGTTTGACCTCAAGGGCCCGACGTTCCGCCACAAGCGTTACGAGGCTTACAAGATTCAGCGCCCACCGATGCCCGAGGACCTCGTCCGGCAGATCCCGGTCATCAAGGAGGCGGTGCGCGCGTTCCGCATCCCGATCTTCGAGAAAGAGGGCTACGAGGCCGACGACGTGATCGCGACGATCTCCAGGGTCCTCGAAAAAAAAGGGCACGAGGTCTTCATCGTGACGGGCGACAAGGATGCGCTGCAGCTGGTGAGCGACAAAATCAAGGTCCTTAATCCCCAGAAAGAGAATTTCATTTATGACGAGGCCGCGGTGAGGGCGCGCTACGGCGTCGGGCCTTCGGGCGTCGTCGAGATCATGGCGCTGATGGGAGACGCCTCGGACAACATCCCCGGGGTGCAGGGCGTCGGCGAGAAGACGGCGGTGAAGCTCATCGCCGAGTTTGGCACGCTCGAGAACGTCCTCAAAAACATCCCCGCGATCAAAGGCGACAGGCTCCGCGAGAATTTGGAAACACACAGGGAGGACGCCAGGCTTTCACGGGAGCTGGCGACGGTTGATTGCAAGGTGCCGATCGAGGTGGACGAGGCGGCGCTCAAGCTTCGCGGACCCGACACGGAAAAACTCGCCGGGCTTTACAAGACGCTCGAATTCAGGAGTCTCCTCAAGGGCATCCCCGGCGCGGAGGAAAAGAACGCCGACGACAAGCGCCTGCAATACACGTTGATCCAGGACCGGCCTTCCTTTGAGGCCCTGAAGGAGAAGCTCTCGCGGGCGGGGGAGTGGGCGCTGGATTTTGAGACGACGGGCACCGATCCTCTCGAGGCGGAGCCGGTCGGGATATCCTTTTCTTTTAGGGAGCGCGAGGCGTATTACGTGGCGTTCGGCAAGACGCTTGCCGCGGAGGCCTGCCTCCGGGCGCTTAAAACCCTTCTGGAGGACGAGAAGATAAAAAAAATCGGCCAAAATTTGAAATACGAAATCCTGGTGCTTAAGAATTTCGGCATCGACCTCAAGGGCGTCTTTTTTGACACGATGGTGGCCTCGTACTGCCTCAACACCGCCAAACCCAACCACAATCTCGACGACATCGCGGCGGAGCATCTGGGTATCCGGATCACCTCCATCAAGGAACTCATCGGGTCCGGCAAAAACCAGCTTTCGATGAAAGACGTGGAATTGGACAAGGTCTTCCGCTACGGCTGCCAGGACAGCGACGTGACCTTCAGGCTTTCGAAGGTCCTCGCCGGGAAGCTCAAAGAGAACGATCTCGAGGAGTTGTTCCGGGAAATCGAGATGCCGCTCGTTCCGATCCTGGCCGGGATGGAACACGCCGGGATCGCGATAGACAAAAAGCTTCTCGCCGAGTGCTCGGTCGAGATGGAGAAGGAGCTCGCCGCGCTCACGCGAAAAATCCACAAGGCCGCCGGCGCCGAATTTAACATCAATTCCCCGAAACAGCTGGCTCAAATTTTATTTGATAAACTGGGGCTTCCTATGGTAAAAAGGACCAAGACAGGCGCTTCCACGGATGTCGAGGTCTTAGTCGAGCTTTCCGAATCTCATTCTCTTCCGAAGGAAATATTAAAGTACAGGGAACTTTCGAAGCTGAAATGCACGTATGTGGACGCGCTTCCGCTGTTGGTGAATCCCAAAACAAATCGCGTGCACACCTCCTTTAACCAGACGGTCACGGCGACCGGAAGGTTGTCTTCGAGCGACCCCAACGTGCAGAATATTCCCGTTCGCACGGAGGAGGGGCGCAAGATCCGGAGGGCGTTCGTCGCCGGATCCAAAGGCGCGCTCCTGGTTTCGGCCGATTATTCGCAGATCGAGCTGCGGGTGCTGGCGCATCTGTCGGGGGACGAAAGCCTCATTCGCGCGTTTCAGGACGGCGCGGACATTCACCGTTATACCGCAAGCCTCATTTTCAACGTGCCGATGGCTCAGGTGACCGACGCGATGAGGAACTCGGCCAAGACCGTGAATTTCGGCATCCTGTACGGGATGGGGGCGTTTAGCCTGGCCAAAAGCCTCGGAATTTCAAACGACGCGGCCAGAGATTTTATCCGGGCCTATTTTGACCGTTATCCCCGCGTGAAGGCCTATCTCGACGGGACGGTGGAGAAGGCGCGCCAAGACGGTTTTGTCGCGACTTATTTCAAGCGTCGCCGTTACATTCCGGAGATCTCGACCCGGGATAACCGGGTCAAGAGCTTCGCGGAGCGGACGGCGATCAACGCGCCGATCCAGGGGACCGCCAGCGACATCATCAAGATCGCGATGCGGCGGGTGCGGTCCGGGTTGGGGGAGAAGGGGCTGCGGGCCAGGTTGCTTCTTCAGGTCCACGACGAGCTTCTCTTTGAGGCGCCCCGGCGCGAATTGGACGGTCTGGTGGCGCTTGTCCGGCGTGAAATGGAGGGGGCGGTTTCGTTCCGGGTCCCGATGAGCGTTTCGGTAAAATACGGGCCGAATTGGCTGGATATGGAAGAGGCAGATTAGGCGCCGGGGACCAGGGCACCAGGGACCAGTAGAGAAATTGTATGTTCGACGCTCCCCGGTTCCTGGCGCTCTGGTCCCTGGTGCTCTGGTTCCTGGTGCTCTAGGTTTGGGGGTTTAC
>JACPAX010000048.1 GCA_016180585.1 Candidatus Omnitrophota bacterium
AGTGATGACGCCTTCCGAGGCCATCCGCGCCGGCGCCGATTGTATCGTGGTCGGCCGCCCCATCACCAAGGACAAAGACCCTCTCGGCGCTGCAAAAAAAATTTTAGAGGAGATTCATTAGGAGGGATTGCCATGGCCAGAGCATTCATTGAAAAGGAAATTCACTTTGAAATCAAGGATGAGACGGGGCTTCTGGGGCAGATCACGGCGACGCTCGCCGGGGCCGGCGTCTATATCGTGCATCTTTCGGCCACCCACGTCAAAAACAAGGGGTATTTCCAGATGATCACGCGCGACAACGCCAAGGCCAGGACGGCGCTCAGGCCCCTGGCCCCGAAAATCGAGGAGAGGGACGTCCTGGTCGTCGAATTTGAGAACAAAGTCGGCACGCTCGCCCCCGTCGCGAGGCTTCTGGGATCGAACGGTATCGCGGTCAATTACGTTTACGGCACGAGCGGAGACGGATTCAAGATCGTCGGGATTTTTTCGACGGAAAACAACCCAAAAGCCGCCGAAATTATTAATAAGGATTCCGGCAGTTTAGCGGTATAATGGGCGCCGTTTAGTCCACGGTCCCACCCAACAAAAGGAGCTTGAAAAAGTGAGTTTATTCAAGAAAGACAAAGAAGGGCCAGCGCCGGGAACCATCACTGAAGACGTCCCGGGGCAACTTCAGAAGATCGTCGACCAGCTGAAGTTTCTCGAAAGAAAGCTCGACACCCTCCTGGACAACCAGAGGTCCGGAAACCGTTTTGGAGCCAACCGAGGTTTTTCGGGAGGCGGCGGCTCCTATCGCGGCGGTCCCCGGCAGGGATTCAATCCCCGTCGCCCGGCCCACGGCGGCCATCGTCCGGACGGGGGAGGTTACCAGTCCTACAGCGGTCAGTCCCGCGGTCCGCGCCGTCACAGCGCCGATCCGAACCTTCAACAGAAGTTCACAAACCACTAATCCCGGTCATTGTGTCCCGTTGACACCCGTCACTTTCTCTTTTTAAAAGAACTCGTCCGCCTCGAGGAACAGGAAGAAAACGAGGAAATCAAGAACGAGTTTCTGGGTCTTTCCCCCCAGGAAAGAGAGTCCAGGGGCAAGGCGCTCCTGGGGCTGGCGCTTGAGGAGAGGCATTTCAGCCCGGCAGGGCATATTCTGGCCACGTTTCGCCTCCGCAGCGGAAAGGCGCTCCCTCTTTTCTCTCTCGACGTCGGGGATATTGTAAGCCTCGTCGCTGAACCGAAGTTTTCCGGCGAGGACCGGAAGGCCCGGGGGGAATTTCCCGCGGGCACGGTTTACGAGAAAACGGGCCGCACTCTCACGGTCGCGTTTCATGAGAAGCTTCCGGACTGGCTTGAAGTCCCTTCCACGGAACGCCCGGACCCGACCTACCAGCTTCACCGGTCTCTCAACCGCGTGACTTATAAAAGGATGCTTGAGGCGCTTGACGCCGTCACCGAAACGCGCGCGACGCGCCTGGCGGTGTTTCGCGAAATCTCCCTGGGGGCAAGGGACCCGCGGGCGCTTCCCGGCCCGCGGAGTCTTGAGTGGTTCGACCGGACCTTAAACGACTCCCAAAAAGAATCGGTGAGGAGGGCCCTCGCGGCCGAGGATATTTTTCTCGTGCACGGCCCGCCGGGCACCGGCAAAACCACCGCCCTCCTCGAGATCATCCGGCAGGCGGCGCGCAAAGGGCAGTCGGTGTTTGCGACGGCCCCCAGCAACACCGCCTGCGACAATATTCTCGAGCGTCTGGTCGAAAAAGGGATCCACGCGCTCCGGCTGGGCCACCCGGCGAGGATCACCGTTTCTTTGAGGGAACATACGCTGGATTTCAAACTGGCGCTGCATCCGCTCGCCAAGGAGATCAACCGGGTCCAGGCCGAGCTTGAGCGCCTCACCAAAAAAGAAACGCGCCGCCGGGAACGCTACGGCCGCCGCCGGGGCGATGGAGAAGGTTCCATGCGGGAGATTGCCGGGGCCAGGGGCGAGATCGCCTCGCTCCGCCGTGACGTGTTTGTCCGAGTGTTGAAAGAATCCCAAGTGATTGTCGGCACGCCGGCGAGCATCCAGGACAGGGCGGTGCGCGACCGCGCGTTTGACCTGCTCGTGATGGATGAAGCGACGCAGGCGACGGAACCGCTCTCATGGATTCCGATGGCCAGGGTCAACAAGGTCGTGATGGCCGGAGACCATTTCCAGCTCCCTCCGACAGTCCGCTCGAAGGAAGCGGAGGAGAAGGGACTTGGCGTGACGCTCTTCGAAAGGCTCTACGACACGCTGGAGGAAAAAAACAGGCTGCTTCTCGAGCGGCAGTACCGCATGCACGAGGCCATCATGGGGTTTTCCTCGAGGGAATTTTATGGAAATCTCCTGGTCGCGGATGAAAGCGTGAAACACCGCACGCTTGCGGACCTGCCGGGCGTCGCGCGCTGCGCGGATACCGAGGCCCCCGTCCTTTTCATCGATACCGCCGGCAAGGGTTTCAGCGAGACGCTCGAGGCCGGCAGCGAAAGCCGCTACAATGCCGGAGAGGCGGCCTTGCTTCTGGAGGAGCTTGGAAAAATGCTCCGGTGCGGGGTGCCGCCGGCCCAGATCGCGGTGATCAGTCCCTACAGCGCGCAGGTGCGTTTTTTGGCGAGCCAGTCTCCGGACGCCGGGATCGAGATTGACAGCGTCGACGGGTTTCAAGGCCGGGAGAAGGAGCTGGTGATGGTGTCGCTGGTGCGTTCCAACCTCGAGGGGGATCTTGGTTTTCTAACGGACACGCGCCGGATGAACGTCGCGATGACCCGCGCGAAGCGGAAGCTCCTGGTGATCGGCGACGGCGGCACGCTGGCCTCGCTGCCGTTTTATCGCGATTTTATTCGTTACACCCAGGAAATCGGCGGCTACAAAACCGTATGGGAAAGGGATGAGGGTGGGAAGTGAGTGGACTCACTTCCCACCCTCATCCCGTCCCTGTGTTATAATCGATGCCAATGACCGACAAGGAAATCCTTCAGATTTTTAAACGCGAAAAAGCCCTGCTCGCGGGGCACTTTCTGCTTTCGAGCGGGCTTCACAGTCCCCATTACATGCAGTGCGCGCTGGTGTTGCAGAGCCCCCCGCTTGCCGAAAAGCTCTGCGCCGCGCTGGCCAGGGAAATTCCAAAGACCAAGATTCATACCGTGATCGGTCCGGCGCTCGGCGGGATGATCGTCTCGTACGAGATGGGCCGCGCGTTGAAGGTCCGCTCGATTTTCGCGGAGCGCGAAAACGGGGCCTTCGCGCTTCGACGCGGTTTTGAGCTCAAAAAAAACGAGAAGGTCCTCATTGTGGAGGACGTGGTCACGACGGGAAAATCGACGCATGAGGTCGCAGCCCTTGTCGAGCGGTCCGGCGCGAAAGTCGCCGCCGTCGCCGCTCTCGTGGACCGGAGCGGCGGGACCGCGATATTTCAGCAGGAGTTTTACGCGCTTCTTAAGATCGAGATCAAGACTTACCGGCCCGAGGATTGTCCGCTGTGCCGGGAGGGTAAAATTCCTCTCAAAAAACCGGGGAGCCGGACACCGGCACGGACACGCTAGAGGGCTCCACTTCGGCGTCAAGGACGGTTTTGTTTGGAGGGTGTGACATGAGACGCTTGCTGATTATTTTCGCGGTTTTTGTTTTGGGGTCTGGTTCGTGGGCGGCGCTTGCCTCTCAGGAAGAGGAGGCCTCCGCCGCCGCGCTGGAGCGGGCGAAACAAGACTACAGGGTTTATCTGGCGCAGCTCAAGTCAGCGAGCCGACAGTACCAGGAAGTCACAGGCGAGATGAAAAAAGTGATCCAGGAAGAAGGCGTGCCCGTTTTTGACGAAGAGACGGGGGAGCTGACCGTCCAACACGCCCTCGATCTCCCGGACCCGGCCGCCGTCGAAGAGACCGACAAAGAAATGCTCGTTTCCCTGGAGCTTCCGGGTCTCAACAAAGAGTCGCTCCAGGTGAAAATCAAGAATCGAAAGACGCTCTTCGTCACCGCCGAGCGCCGCGGCCAGAAAAAGGATGAGCCTGCCGAGAAAATCAGCCGGACCGTCGAGCTTCCAGCCCCCGCCTCGGCGCAGGGGACCAGGGCCGACTACCGGGACGGAATCCTCCAGATTACCCTTCCCAAAGAATCTCCTTCTGAATCAAGCATTCCCGTCGATTAATTCTTCTATTTAAAGAATAAGCTTGCTTAAATATAGCTAGGAATGTTACTATTAGTCTACTAAACATAGTAATTATTATCTATAACATATACTATTTAACGTAGTCATTTACAGTAAATAATAGTATTTGTTAATAGGTACTTTCTGTGAAAGCGGGCGATACCTCCGCTACGGCACGCGGATGGACCCGTCCCGCTTGAGGCGGGCGGAGGAGGGGAGTGGCTATGGATGATCTGATTACCAACAACGAACTGGCGAAGTTGCTTGAAGTCTCTTCCGCCACGGTCAACTACTACACCAACCTCGGTCTTTTTAAAATCAAAGACCGACGGGGCAACACGCGCCTCTACGAAAGAAGTGAGACCAAAAAACTCTTCGAGCAGATCCGCCAGATGAGAAAAGAAGGTTATCCTTTGAGGATCATTCAAGAGAGGCTGCAAAAAGGCTATAAGATATAAAGAAACCAGGTAGTGTCATTGCGAGGAGCATAGCGACGAAGCAATCTATGCGCAGAGATTGCTTCGCTAACGCTCCCAATGACGGGTGATTGCATAAGGAGATTCCCATGTTTGAAGACCTCGGCTCCGTGCTCAGGAATTTGTATTCGGATAATCCGCAAAAACAGACCGGTCACACCGCGCGAATCTCCGGTCCCGAGGCTTCCGCTCCGCCGTCCAAGACGATCATCATCGCGATCGTCAACCAGAAAGGCGGCTGCGGCAAGACCACGACCTGCATCAACCTCGCCGCGGGCCTGGCCAAACGCGGGTTCAAGGTGCTCATGATTGACCTGGACCCGCAGTCGCATGCGTCGCTGGGAGTCAACATCGACGTCCACAACTTGGGTGTCTCCATCTACGACGTGCTCGTCAAAAGCACGGATCTCAACAGCGTGATCGTGCCGACCTACCTCAACGGTCTGGACCTGGCGCCGGCCACTTCGCTTCTCACCGGCGCCCAGCTTGAGATCGCCGATCTTCTCGGCCGCGAGGGGCTTTTGCGGACGAGCATCTGGCGGATGCTCAACACGCACGTGCGCCACTACGATTACATCCTGATGGACAGCTCCCCCTCGCTGAATCTCCTGACCATCAACGGCCTCACGGCGGCCCAGAGCGTCTTGATCCCGATTCAGGCGCACTATTTTTCGCTGGAAGGCGGCCGGACGAAGATGAGCCGGGACATGCTCGCCCAGCTCAAGGACTATTTCAAGGAAAAAGTCCTGCAGTCCCTGATCCGCATGAACATCACGCTCGCGGAGGCCTCCGCGCACGGAAAGTCCATTTTTGATTTCGATGCCGCTTCCAACGGCGCGAAGGATTACCGCCAGCTGACGGAGGAGATCCTCCTGCTGACGAGGCCCGAGCTCGCCGCCGCGGCCGCCGCGGCGACGGTCACCGCCCCCGAACGCGAAAGCAACTCCGCAGTGTCTTAATGGACCCGGCAGAAAAATCCGACAATATCGTCAAAAAAGTTTTCGACCGGGCCAAGAAAGGCCCGGAGAAGGTCTCGCCCCTTTTCACCTATTCCAAGCATCACGCGCCGAAGGTCCTCGCGCCGCAGGAATCCAAAGGGCCGCTTGTCTTTAATCCGCTGCCCGCCGCGATTGACGTCGGCACTTCGGTCGTGAAGCTCATCCAGCTCGCGCAGGGGCAGAAGGGCGAGCTTGAGCTTCTTTTGATGGACGAGGAGCCTTACGGCACGACGGCGCTCAACCGCGACCTGACGCTTCGCCAAAGGGAGGCCGTGCAGAAGCTTCTCAAACGCAATTCCATCGGACCTGGCGTCGTCGTCAGCCTCTCCGCCAAAGAGATTCAGGTGTTTAATTTCGTCTTTCCGGCGATGTCCGAGACGGAGCTGGAGGAGGCCGTCTCCTGGAAGATCAAACAGCTCAAACCCTTTGACATGGGGATCGAGGCCATCAAGTACGGGCTCACGAAATGGGAGGCCGGAGGGGGATCCGCGCAGAAAAGAGTCACGGTCGTTTGCGCGCCGCTCGAGACGATTCTGCGCCGCGTCGAGCTTTTTACCCAGACGGGTCTCAAGGTGATCGCCGTCGAGGCGGCGCCGGTAAGCCTTGTGAATTTCAGAAGGCTCCAGACCCCTTCGCTCTCCGCCGAGGAGGTGGTCCTGTGGCTGGACCTCGGCGGCGAGGAAAGCAGTATCGCCGTGGAGAAAGGGGGGTCGGTTCATTTTGTGAGAAATCTCACGATCACCTCCCGTCAACTGACGCGGCAGCTGGCGCAGAACGGCCGTGTGGACGAGGCCAGGGCGGAGGAACTCAAACGCGACCACGGTCTCAGCTTCTGGACTCCCGAACGTCAGACGGCCTCGATTCTGGAGACCGGCGGCGGCCTTCAGGAAAAAGAAAAGGAGGCCGCGTCGGTCTACGGCGGACTGGTCTCCTCCCTGGAAAATCTCATCATCGACATCGAGCATTCCTTCAAATATTTTTCGTACCAGGTCAGCCAGTCCCAGATCACGAAATTCGACCGCATCCTCATCTCCGGCGGCGGCGCGAATCTCAAAAACCTCGAGCTGTTCTTAAGCGCCAAACTCGGCGTGCCGGTGGAGAAGGCCAACCCGTTCCTGAATTTCAGGATACAGCAGCAGCTCGTCGAAAAGAAAAACAGCCTGCTCGAGCAGTCGAGCGGGTTCGCGGTGGCGACGGGGCTGGCCGCCTCGCAGGCGCTGCCCGCCTCGCGGCGGATGAATCTTTTGCCGATGCCGGAGAAGCTTACGTTCAAGGTGTTCATGAAAAAAGTCAAAAAAGACCCCCGCAAAGCGGCCGTGCTCGCGGCGGGGGCGCTGCTTCTCCTGATGGCCCCGCAGTTCGCGGTCGCTTCCTATTACCGCGGGAAGGTCGAGCAGATCGAGGGCCGGGTGAGGGGCGCCACGATGGAGTCAAACCGCCAGCAGGCGAGTCAGCTGGCGCTTGCGGAGGAGGAGACGGAACTTTTGAACAACAAGACGCTCCTGGAATCCAGGCTTCAGATTCTCAAAGAGTCCACCCACGAAAAAAAGCAGTTCGCGCAGATCCTCGCCGATATCGCGGGGATACTTCCGGAAGAAATCTGGATCACGCGGCTTTCGTACGTCGAGAAGAAAATGACCGTCGTGGGCCTCACGTCCAAAAACGAGGCGATCATTCGCTTCATCGACGCGATGAAGCAGTCGAGCAATTTCAAGGAGGTCACGTTCAATTATACCCAGCAGGAATCGGACACGTCGATCTACCGGTTTGAAGTGACCACGAATGTCAGATGAGGCGCGCGATTGAGTGAATTTCGACAAGCTGAAACCAAGAGAGAAATTGGTTCTTATCCTCCTTGTGGCGGTCGTGTTTTTCGGCTTCTACATGAGGGTCATGAATAAAATGTTTTCCAGGACCGTCGATTCGTACAAGACGAGGATCAAACGGGCGGGGCTCAAGCTCAACGAGCTCAAACTCAAATCGACTCCCGTCGAGAAACAAAAGGAAAAGATCCGCCTGCTTGGCGTCGAGAACGACCGGCTGCTCGCCCAGATCAGCGAACTGGAGAAGACCCTGCCCTCGAAGCGGGAGGCGTCCCAGCTCATCGGGGAGTTTACGCGCCTGGCCAAGGAGGCGAAGCTCGTATCGATCCGCCAGAAACTCGTCGAGCAGAAAGGGTACAACCAGATTTTCATCGAGGTCAAGCTCAACGCCTCCTATCCGGACGCGATAGGCTACATCACGCAGATCGAGTCGATCTCTCCGTTCCTGCGCGTGGAGGAGATTGACATCAGCGAGGCCAAGATCAAGTCAAAGGAGGAAGGCGGAACGCCGGTGCGCTTTGTGGTCTCCAGTCTCCTGGGCGACAAGTCGATCCATCAGGAGCTGAAGGCCAGGGATCTCGAGGCGCCGGTGGAGGTGAAACGGGACATCCTGGCCTCTTCGGCCAAGCCGATCAAACAATTGGACGAAAAGGAGTACCGGCTCGAGGGCGTCACGTACAATGCCACCTCCCCGACGGCGATCATCAACGGGGAGGTGTTCAGGGTGGATTCGGAGATCAACGGAATGAAAGTGAAAAAGATACTTCCCGACATGGTGATCCTGACCGACGGCCGGGACGACCACCTGCTGAAGATGAACCGATGAACACTTTGAGTACAATGTCATTGCGAGAAGGAGCGAAGCGACGACGAAGCAATCTTTGCGCAGAGATTGCTTCGCTGACGCTCGCAATGACATTTTTTGCGTACGGCGCCACGCAAGCGCTGGCCATCGACCAGTTCCCTCCGACGGAGGTCGAGGACCGCCTGAAGCAGACCATCAGCCTCGAGTACAAAGACGCGGACCTGGCAAGCGTCCTGCGGTCGCTGGCCTGGACCTACAAGATCAACATCGTCACCGGTCCCGACATCAAGGGAAAGGTCAGCATCAATTTGCAGGACATCAGCGTGGAGAAGGCGCTCCAGGCGATCCTCACGATCAACGGCCTCGTGTATTCCAAGCGCGACGGCGTGATTTACATCTCCTCCGGCGACACTCAGATCGTCGAGATCAAGACGGAGGTCATTCAGCTCAAATACCTGACGGCGACCCAGGCCCAGAATCTTTCACGGAAGCTTCTGTCGAGCAAGGGAGACATGAAGATCAACGAAGTCGCCAACAACATCATCATCACGGACTATCAGGCCAACATCGACAAGATCCGGGAGTTGCTTCAACAGGTGGACCTGGCGCCCAAGCAGGTGCTGATCGAGGCGAAGATCGTCGATATCACCTCCAACGATCTCCGCGCGATGGGGGTCACGTGGAATTTCGATTACAAGCCCGTCGGGGACACAAAGAGCCTTTTCACGCGCAAGACGCATTACCAGGAAGAGCTTAAAAACACGATCACCATGGGCGAGGAATCCTCGTCGCTCTCGGGCGGCCAGATCGTCCTCAATACCCTGACGCTCAAGGGCCTTACCATCGGCGCGACGATTGACGCGCTGGTGCGCGATGGCCGCGCGAATCTCCTCGCCTCGCCTTCCATCGCGGTTATCAACGGCCAGGAGGCGAGAATCGTCATCGGTGAGAGGTACCCGTACAAAGAAAAAACCCAGACGACTTCGGGCACGACCGAGACCACCAAGTTTCTGGATATCGGGACGACGCTCAAAGTCAACCCTCAAATCAACGACGACGGGTATATCACGATGAGTATCCATCCCGAGGTCTCGGCGTTTTCGGCGTCGCTCGACGCCGGGCCCAGAATCACGACGCGCGAAGCGGACACGACCGTGCGGGTGAAGGAAGGCGAGACGCTGGTCATCGGGGGTCTTATCAAACAAACCAACGAAGGCAGCAGGGACAAAGTCCCGATTCTCGGGGACATCCCGATCCTCGGCATTCTTTTCAGCCGCAGCGAGGGCAAGAAAGAACAGACGGAGCTTGCGGTGTTCATCACCCCGAGGGTTCTTTTCTCCCGGGAGGAGAAAATGAAATTGGGGCGGAAGAAGGCGGACCTCGACGACTCGGACCTTCTGACGGACCAGACTTCACCGCTCACGGTAGTCGAGAGAATTTATGAAAAGGCGGTGAATCTCGACAGAGGCGTCGGCCTTGAGAGCATCCGCAAACAGGAGATTTTCAGAAAGGCCCAGGCCCTCAGCCATTACGAGATCATTTACAAGCAATTTCCCGAGAGCAAGAGGGCCCCCGAGGCGAAGTACCTGGCGGCGCTGATCCTGAAAGACTATTACAAGGACTACCGGAAGGCGCGCCTGGTCCTGCTCGGAATCATCCAGGATTACCCCAAAAGCGAATTTTCCGCGAAAGCGAAAAAGACCTACGAGGAGATCGAAGACAGGGAAAAGTCGGACCGAAAGGAAAAACTGAAGAAAGCGGGCATCAAGCCGCCGCGCTGAAACAGGAGCAGGGCCGGTATGACGATGTACGCG
>JACPAX010000049.1 GCA_016180585.1 Candidatus Omnitrophota bacterium
TTGCATGATCATCTTTACTCCAACTTGGTTTTTCCATTTCGTCTAGAAAAGAAAGTGCGTCCCCATAACGGTTTAGCTTTTCATAAACTTCAACCAATTTAAATCCGCATATTATTTTAGACGGCCCACCAATAGAGTAAGATAATTTGTACTCTTCTGCCGCCATGGCTAACTGACCCTTTTGATAGAAAGTGTCACCCCTTTGAAGATGTTCACGCGCCTGGTCATCAACCTTATTTTCTTGGTAAATCGGTTCTATAGCTAACTTAAGCTTCGATTGTTTTACGTTGTAGGAATAAAATAAAAAAAAGCCTGCCACAAATAAACAAATGCTCGTGACGGCTATTTTATTTTTCATGGTAAATGTATATCTCTTAGATTGTCAGAATCTATTTTCCAGATGCCGTTAACTTTTTCTGCAGCATTTCTTTCTATTAGTGTATCAAAAAAATCTTTCAATCGGCCTGGTTCAGTTTGATCTTTATAGGTCGCCTCATACAAATCCCTCATAAATAGATTTACTTTTCTATTTATCCTCTGTCTTTCTGCTTTTTCCTCATTCCAATCCGTGTGGTCTGCATAATCATTTGGATTGTATGAAAAATCACTGTGAAAGGCCCCTCGAATTTCAATATTGATAGTTTCAAAATCGGGGTGAACCCCTTTGAATTCAGCTTTTCCCAGAAAAGGAACGTAAGCGTCGCCTTCCGGCGGAGAGCCGGTGCCCATCACATGAATGATACGCTCAAGATTAGGATTAAGAATCTTTTCCCCGTAGTCCGGGTAGGGACCTTCGTAGATAAGGACCGTCTGGATATCATAGGGCTTTTGTTGAAGGGCCTTGAGCAAGGGCGCCGTGGCTCCTGAGTGGACAAAGGCGATTGCGTCTTCAATCGGGCCTTTTTGGTCGAGTTCCCTCATCACTTCCTGCACTAGATTATTGCCGATTCCCCAGTCCGTTGCCAAGTAATCTTTTAGAGTCTGGATATAGGCCCTCAGCGGTTCGGGTACCGGCAAGAGCGAGCTCAAGGACTTTATCCAGGCAATCTGAGATTCGAGAGGTCCATCCATGATATCCAGAATCAGACGCGTCTCCTCCTTTTTGAAATCCGTGATCCAGTCCACACCGTTCATGACAAGGTCGGTCATCTCATATAAATAAAACAGGAGTTTTTTGGCCGGATTGATAATGCCCTCTCCCTCAAGATTTCCGACATAGGACTTGATCAAAGGATCCGGGGTGTCTTCGGCGCGGCGTTCATTTTCAAAACCGTTCCCGAATAAGAAGGATTTTCTAAGGGCCCTGGCAAGATCCCCCGAAGACAGGGCGCGCTCTCCCCGGCCTTTCGAGACGCCTCTATTCGACACATAAAGCGTCAAGCCGAGAGGGACGAGCTTGACAACGCCGTCGATGATCTTGTTTGAGGCGTCCTTGACGGTCCCCGGCTCCAACACAATGTCGGGGGAAGGTTTCTCGAGGATGACTTCCCGGACGGTTTTCTCCGAGACCCCGAAGGAGACTCTTCCTCCCTGGGGAGTGTCGTAGGTGATCTTGCCGGACTTGAGCGTGTCGGGGGTTTTGAGGTCAAGGACCAGGGAGCCGGATTCCCGGGTAAATCGGCCTTCAAAGTCTCCTTCTTCGGCGAGAGGACCCCTCACCCGGTTGACGGGCATTCCGCTCGCGCGGTCGTAGACTAGGTAGTCGGCGTGGCGCCGTCGGGCAGGGGAAGCTCGGTCGTCGCAGAATTCGAGGGACCCGAGCTTGAGTCGTCGGACTTGTGATTGGACAGATAGCGCACGGCAAGTCCTGCCGCGGCAAGGACGGGCAGGGCTTTACCCATAAAGCCCCATACCTTCTCCCAAGCGGGACCGCCCTCCGATCCCGGGCCCGGGATGGGGATGTCTCTGCCCTTCTCGGGGTCGTAGTAGCTTTCCCGGTTCACCTCGATCTTGGACTCCGAGGCGAGGGAATCGGCAAGCTGCGTTGAAATAAGACCTGCGAGCCGGGCATTGAGCCCGGCCGACTCCAAAGCCGTTTGGATCCCCCGGGCCGTGAGGTTTTCTATCCCGGCCTTGAGGAAATCTCCTATATTGAAACCCTTCTGGAGACCGCCCGTGGTCCCGCCCGAGGCAAAGGCCGAGGCAAAGTCGGCGGCCGTGGGGTCGACCCCCAGGACCTCAAGGCCCCGTGAAGCGGCATAGTTCACCCCGGCCGACACCGCATTTTGGAAAACGACCTCCCCAAAGGACACTTTCGGAAAAAAGCTGAAAAAAGACTGATCCGCCGAGACGGCGACCGGACTCGCGTTTCCCCCAAAAAGAGAGCTGGCGGCGAACTGGATCCCGTTAAAAAGATTCCCGGCGACCCCGCCAAGGCTTTGACCAAAGTGGCTTAGGGTCTGCCCCACGCTTTTGAGGATGTCCCCGATGAGAGGGCCCAGATTGGCCATCAGGGTCCCGATGCCGTTCAAGACGGCCCAAAGAGCGGCGCCGATGGATTGAATGGCCCCCCAGATGGCGGCCACCAGGAGCGGGAAAAACGCCCCCCGGATTTTCATGGTTTCTTGAGCCGACAGGCGCTGTTGGCCGAGTCCCGGAAGACGCTGGAGCGCTGTGTCTTCGGCGATGATAATCCCTTTCCAGTGCGATAGAAAATCCTCTTTAGAAAGCGTCACGCTCTCGTTTTGTTTGTCCGGACCGGCGCCGGAGTCCAGGTAGGTCACGGAGTCCTCACGAACTTCGGTCACCACCACAAAGTGATTGCCGTTGAGATGCGCAAGGGCCCTCGGGTTGTATTTGTCGGGACTCGCCAGGAGATCTTTTTTGAGCGCCTCCGTGGCGGCTTGGGGGTCAACCCCGGCGGGAAATTGAGTGATCTTTGGAGTCTTTGTGACTTGAATGACCCTGTCCAGCGCCCCCGCTCCCTCCTCGACCCTGGGCGAGCCGATCAGGCCGGCATAGGTCCGGGTCGCAGCGCTCACGTTCTCCGCCCCGACGGGGCTGACATTGGTGAGTTTGAGAAGCAGGGCGTCGGAAGGCTCAAGCGCATACGCCCGCGTGGGAGGGGTAAAGCTCTCCCGGTAGCGGGGGGTCCTTGAGAGCCTGACCCCGTCGAGCCACCCTTTAAAGAATTCCCCGCCCCCCGGTCTTTGTCCAATCTCAAGCGGGGCCGAAAAACCGTCATTGCCGGAGTAGACGGCGTCGGCGACCTTTATCCCGTCGACATAGAGACGGAACTCCTGTCTTTCCTTCACGAGGGCGATGTGATGCCACTGGCCGTCTTGCAATGCCGCCGCCGATCCCTTGAGAAGAAAAAGATCTCCCACCGACCCGTTGGAAAGGGCGAACTCGATCCCCTCGCCCGGGACATAGCGAAGCATCCAGTGGTGGTTGGAGTCCCCGTGGCCGAGGTAGGCCTGGGTTTGGGACAGACCCTCGTGCTTGACCCAGAGCTCGACCGTGGCGCTCCCGCCGATGATGTCCCAGGAGTCGCTGTCTTGAAAAACCAGCGCGTCGTTTCCGCTAAAATAAAGCGCCCGGTCTTTGGCGATCGTCTCTTCGGTGGTGTAGTCGACCTTGAGGCGGTTTTCGTCGAAGAAACTTTTTAAGTCTTCCCAGTCCAGTGTCGCCCCGGAGAGCCTAAGCCCATACAACCCGGCGACTTTGTTGAGAGAAAACACCGAGATCACAAGGTCCCCGTCATCGAGGGGGGTGATAATTCCCGCCAGCACGTCGATCAGAATGGCCTTCCAGGCGATCTCTTCCCTGGAATAAGCGATCCCTTTCTGATCGAGCAGGGATTCAAGCGACAGGAACGCCGACTGGCCGAAGTGGAGGCCTTTGGCTTTGGTTTCAAGCCAGGCGATGATTTTTTCAGCGTCGTCGGCATTTAAATCGGCAAGCTCTTTTTCCTCGAGGCGAAGCGACTCGGCAAAACGGCGTTTTTCCTCCGGGGTCCTGGTCAGAAATCCGCGGATCTCGGCGACGACTTTGTTTTTCACCGCGTCGACATAGGCGCGGCGCGCGGCGACCTCGGAAGAGGTCCGCAGCGCCTCCTCCAGCGCCGCCAGGAAATCCCTTCCGTCTTTGGTCTTGATCGAAGCGGCCTGGGTTTGGCCGGTCTGGGGATCTTTGGCGGAGCCGGAAGCATAATCGAGCTTCTCCAACCACTCCCGGAGCTCGAGGGTTGAGGGATTCCGGCCCTGGTATCGCCGGTAGGCGTCGTAAACAAGCGGGGAGATTTCCTGAAGAAGGATCGACGCTTCCAATTCCGCTTGTTTTTTTGCAAGCTCTTCCAGGGCCCCTGCCGCGTCCGACTCGAGAGTCGAATAGGCTTCTTTGGACTTGGTCAGCGCTTCCCGGTAAGCCTCGGCTTCGTTTCTGGCGAAGTCGGCGGCCGTCGCTCTCCAAAAATCTCTTTGCCGGCCCAGTTCATTCAGCGCTTCCCCGCGGGCGTTTTTGGCGTCTTTGCCGTCCACCTCCATGTTGGACAAATTCTCAAATTGCTTTTCCGAGGCGCTCAAAAAACCCTCATACTTCAGCCGCTCGTTGTGAAAGATGTTCTCGAGCGTCTGATTCAGGCGGTCTTCTTCGTCGAGAAGCCTGCGCAGAGACTCCGCGCGACGGGTCTCGACCTCCTGCTTCAGTCGGTTGATCTCGGCGGGCAAAATCTCACGGGCGTGTTGGAGATAGACCCTTGAAAGACGGCCGGCGTCATATTCATAACGGATCAGGGTGTTGGCCTCTTTGTCGAGCACGCGATAAGGCCTGCCCCCCTCGTCGAAGAGGGTGACGGACCCATCCGCCTGAATCTGTGTCTGGATCATGCCGTCTTTGGAAAATTCCCGGCGGACGATCTTTTGTCCCCCCTTAAGGGCTTCCTGGGCCGCGTCGACCCAGCGGTTGAATTCCGCGGGAAGGGCGGCGGAGGATTCCCAGGCGTGGGGCAGGCGGATCAACGCGGAGACCGCCCTCAAGGGTCCGCCCAAGACAGGCCCCAGCGAAGCAATCGAAGAGGACAGATCCTCCCCGGCCCTGCCGAGGCGGATCTCTTGTCGCCCGTTTTTGAAGACATGGGCCGACGGGGTTTCGGAAAACGAATAAAAAGACTCATCCGCCACCTCATAATGGATGTCATAAATAAAAGCCGACCCGCCCCCGCCGCCCCGGTCGTCTTCGTGATGGCCATATCCGTCGGCCACCGCCCGTATCCCCATAATGTTTGTCAGGGGTTTTCCGTCCTCGGTGACGAGGGCCTCTCCGGTCAAGGCGACCTCTTTGGAGTCCGCCGCGTCTCCGCCGTTATCGCTGCCACCCTTGGACTCATGAGCCACCTCTTTCCAGACGCCGTCCTGCAAGACTGACACGTTGTAACGCGCGTGCCACTCCCGGTTATAATCGGGCGCGCTGACGAAACCGCTGGCGTACAACTTAAAGGTCAGAGAGGCCAACGTTTGGGGGGAAGTGAAAAGATGCCTGGATTCCACCCTGCCGGAACCTCCCCGCGGGTTGGAAACGCTTTCAGCCTGCGACGTGAGAAATCTTTCATCGCCCTCGTCATGGCTGTAGGGGCCGGTATCCCCGCCCCCTTCGTAGGCGACTGCCGCGGATTTTTTGATCGCCTCGGGATCGGGGATGTCTAAAAATTTAACGCCCAAAAGCCCGCCCTCGGGCGCGTACTTGAACCTGGCGCGGCCTCTCTCCATCCAAACGGCCGTTACATTCCCTTGCGGGTCTTTTTCGTAGGTAAAACCAAGCCCGCCCAACCGGCGGTCGTCGGCTCTAACCAGCCGTTGGCCTTCATAGAAAAGCCTTGTCCCGTCCGGTAAAAGTCGCTCCGTGACTTCTTTGCCTTTAAAAACCCACTCCTCCCCGCCCGCCAAATGAATCGTCCCTTGGGCCAGACCCGTCAGGGCCTCCGACCCGATGTCGCTCACAAACCCTGCGTCCCCGAAAGAGATCCGGTCAAAAAAACCTTCTTTGTAAAGGACCTTTTGCCCGCCACCAAGGGACCATTCGGGCAGCTCTTCCACGGTGATCTCCTCGCCGCTCTCATCCGAAGCAAAGGCGTAGACAAAAAGATCCGCGCCCTGCCGGAGAGAGAGAAGCTTTCCGGCCGCGCTGAAGGCGCGTTCGGCCGGGACGCCGTCTTCAAGGCTTGAAACGATGGTTTTCTCCTCTTCGTACCGGTAGGCGTAGGTTTGAAGGACGCGCCCCAGGCGCGAGACCTCGACGCGGCTGATTCTCTGGTTTTCGTAAAAATACGCGGAAAGAAGCGAGGTGTCGAGGTCGAGAGACTTCTGCAGCTCCCCTTTTTTGTAGGTCTTCAAGGTGTTGTCCGAGGCGTCGGTGATCTCGACGGAGTCTTCGCCGTCGATGTCTTTGCGGTAGGCGTAGCTAAAAAGTTGTTTGCCGTCCGAGCGGCGGGCTACCTCCTTGTAGCGGCCCTCCGCGTCATACTGGATGTCAAACCAATCGGTAATCCTGGCGGAGCCTTGAGTTGAGGGGAAGAGAAGAGGATCTCCCGTCCATGTCAGTTCTCCGTCTTCATAGCTAAACGCCTCGCCCAAGCTTGTCTTGATAATGAAGTTCGAGGGGGTTAGGGCGATCGGCGGCGCGGGCGGATCAGGGGCTGGAGACTCGGGAAGCTCGGTCGGGGACAGTTCTCTCCGGGGGACTTGAGGCGTAAAAGGCGTCTGGTCGGCGCGGTCGGGAGCGGGGTTTTCCGGACGGGGTTCTTTGGTCCGGACCCGGCTTGAAGGAATTAGGGTAAGGACGCCGCTCGGGCTCGCGGGTCGATCCCTAAAGGATCCGGACGCGGTGGTGACCAGGTCGTTCACCCATCCTTTTTTCTCGATGAGGT
>JACPAX010000041.1 GCA_016180585.1 Candidatus Omnitrophota bacterium
GCTCGGCTTCAAGGAAGTGAAGCAGCACATTCAGGAATTCATCTACAACCTCAACGTCCCCTCGCGCTGGGGCACGCAGACGCCGTTCACCAACGTGACGTTCGACTGGGTCTGCCCCGAGGATTTGAGGGGCGAGGCGCCGATCGTCGGCGGCAAGGAGGCGCCGTTCAAATACGGCGATCTCCAGAACGAAATGGATCTGATCAACAAGGCCTACATCGAGATCATGACGCAAGGCGACCACAAGGGCCGGGTGTTCACGTTTCCGATCCCGACGTACAACATCACCAAGGACTTCGACTGGAACCACCCGAACAGCGGGATTCTTTTTGAAATGACCGCCAAGTACGGCCTGCCTTACTTCCAGAACTTCATCAACTCGGACCTGAAACCCAACCAGATCCGGTCGATGTGCTGCCGGCTTCAGCTGGACCTGCGCGAGCTCCTGAAACGCGGCAACGGCCTCTTCGGCTCCGCCGAGCAGACCGGGTCGCTGGGCGTGGTCACGATCAACTGCGCCCGGCTCGGCTACGCGCACCAAGGGGATCTCCAGTCGCTTTTCGGCCGCCTGAGAGAGCTCATGCGCACCGCCCGGACAAGCCTGGAGATCAAGCGCAAAGTCATCCAGCGTCACATGGACGCGGGGCTTTTTCCCTACACGAAGCGTTACCTGGGGACGCTGAAGAACCACTTTTCGACGATCGGCGTGAACGGCGTGAACGAGTGCATCCGTAATTTCTCGGGCGGGGCGTACGACATCACGAGCGCCGAGGGCTATGCAATGGCCTCGAGGCTCCTGGATGTCGCGCGCGAAGAGCTCACGGCCTACCAGGAGGAGACGGGGCATTTGTACAATCTCGAAGCCAGCCCCGCCGAGGGCGCGACCTACCGCTTCGCCAAAGAAGACATGAAGCGTTTCCCGGGGATCCTCCACGCCGGGACCCCGGAGAGGCCCTACTACACCAACTCCACCCAGCTTCCGGTGAATTTCACGCGCGACCCTTTCGAGGCGCTCACGCGGCAGGACGGGCTCCAGACTAAATACACCGGCGGCACCGTGCTGCATCTTTATATGGGCGAGAGGATCTCCAGCGCCGAGGCCTGCAAGAACCTCGTGCGGCGGGCGCTCGAGAGGTTCCGCCTGCCGTACGTCACGATCACGCCGACCTTTTCGGTTTGCCCGAAGCATGGGTATCTGGCCGGCGAATACGATTTTTGCCCGAAATGCGATGAGGAGCTTATTTCACAAAAAAGGAGGGAACATGGAAACGCCGACAATGGCCGGGAAGATCGTCTTGAAGGACGAGGAGAGACAACGCTGCGAGGTGTGGACCCGGGTCATGGGTTACCATCGCCCCGTTTCCGAGTTTAACCCGGGGAAAAAAGGCGAACACTATGAACGCACCCACTTTATCGAGCCCGTCGAGTGCCGGGAAAGCGTCTGCGTCTAAGCATCGGCTGGAAACAGGTCCATTTGACGGGTCCTGCCGCCTCCGGGACTCTTCCGTCCTCGCCCGTCATTCTGCGGGCTGCGGGGCGGAAGAGAACTCCCCTTCGGCGTCACCCGTCAAATTGACCTGTTTCCCGGTAGGGGGACTCACCCCGTTTACCACGGTGGATTTCCCCGGTCGGCTCGCCGCCGTGCTCTATACGCAGGGTTGCGCGTGGAGGTGCCGCTATTGCCACAACGCGCATCTCTGGCCATTTGAGCCGGCGGCGTCGGCCGTCCCCTGGGAAAAAGTCCTGGATTTCCTGGACACCCGCAAGGGCTTTCTTGACGGCGTGGTTTTCTGCGGCGGCGAGCCGACCGCGCACGCGGGTCTCGGTCGCGCGATGGGCGCGGTGAAGGCGATGGGTTTTGAGGTGGCGCTTCATACGACCGGGATGTATCCCGAGCGTCTCGAAGCGGTGATCCCCCTCTGCGACTGGGTGGGGATGGACGTGAAAAGTCCCTTTGACCGTTATGAGGCGATCACGGGAGTTGCCCGAAGCGGGGAAAATCCCCAAAAAAGCGCGCGGCTTATTCTCCAAAGCGGCGTCGCCTACGAGTTTCGCACGACCGCGCATCCGGACCTTTTGAGCGAGAGCGACCTTCTGGAGATCGGCGCGGCGCTTTCGCGGATGGGCGCGCGCCACTTCGCACTGCAGGCCTTTCATGCGGAAGGCTGCGTGGACGACTCGCTCAAGCGCTCCGCGCGGCCGGGGGTCCCCCTCTCCGCCGAGACCCGCTCCGCGTTGGCCTCCCTTTTCTCCACCTTTACCATTCGGCACTAGCAGTTTGCCGAAAAAGCCTCACCTGCGGCGTTGCTCGGTCGCTCGCTTGTGCGGCGCTATTCCCATAGCGCCTCCGCGTTCGCTCCCTCGCGCCTTGCATCTGAGGCTTTTTCAGCAAACTGCTAGCGGCCCGCGCTTAAGATTTTTTAATCCCTGTTTAATCCCTTTTTAATCATCCCCTGAGTATCCTCCTATCTAGGAGGGGGGTTTCGCGCCATGAGAAAGGTGCTGATCGTGGATGACGAGAAAAAGATCAGGGATATCTACAAACGGTTTCTGTCCGGGGAAAATTTCGAGGTCCTTGAAGCCGGGGACGGGAAAGAGGCCTCCTCGCTGCTGGCGCAACACGGAGACATCGCGCTTATTTTGCTCGATATCCGCATGCCGGTGATGAACGGCCCGGCATTGTTCAATCTCATCAAGCTTCAGAAGTTTCCCTCGAAGGTCATCGTGACGAGCGTCCATCCCCTGGATGACCAGCGGCGCGTGCTCGGAGGGGCCGACGGTTTTTTTGACAAATCCGAAGGGCTGGACACGCTGCTGACGCGGATTAAACGAGTCCTCCCGGAAGGCCCGGCCCGTTAATTTTTTTTAATTCCGTTTTAATCCTTGTTTAATGCGTTCTTTGGTAAAACGGTCCCAGTGAAGTGGAAGCAACCTAAAACAAAGGAGGTTCGTTATGAGACGCTACATCTATCTGTCGCTTCTCGCGTTTTGCCTGGCGCAGTCGGTGGCCTACGCGGAGATGATCCGTGGGGTGATCGTGAACCTTGACCCCGCGCATGACACGCTCAGCGTCAAGCGCACGGACGCCTCGAAGGACAAACCGCAGCAGCTCGACGTCAAGGTCAAAAGCGACACCCAGACCAAAAACGTCGCTTCTCTGAAAGAGCTGCAGGTGGGCCATGAAGTGAAGATCGACGCCAAAGAGGACAAGACGTCGGGTGTTTACGAGGCGAAGTCCGTCGAGGTGACGAGCGCTCAATCGGCCCAGGCTCCCTCGAGCGCCGGGTCTCCTTCGCAGGCGCCCAAGCCAAGCGATCGTTGACTCTCGGCAGGGCGCCCTTGGGGGCGGTGAACGCGGCGGGACCGGAAGACCGGGATTTTTCCGGTTCCGCCGGAGACGGGGAGGTGTTACGATGAGACAAAGATGCCGGGGGTTGTTGCTGGTCCTTCTGTCACTGGTCGCGGTGGCGGGTTGCCGCCAGGAAAACACGGAGCTTCGCGTCGAGGGAAAATCGGGCGACGCGGTCAAGGCGCCGGACGTTTCTTCCCAAGCGGTGGGCCCTGAAGTGATTCAAGAGATCGACCCGAATACCAAAGTGGTCGCCGGCGAGCCGGCGGTGACGTCCGATGAAAAAGAAGCGGGCGCGGAAGGGACGACCGCCGAGGACAAAACGGGGGCCGTCGCGATGAAAATGGAATATTGACGGATAAAACGTAAGGGCGAGAAAGGGCCTCTCGTGCTTTTGTTGAGAAGATCGCTTTATTATTTTTTTTTCCTCGTTTATTGCGTTGCTTGCCCGCTCATCATCCTGTATGCGCTGGGTTATATTTTAAAGCCCGGCTCCGAGCACGGCCTCGCCAAAACGGGCCTGATTTACCTCGCTACCCTTCCCCCGGGGGCCGTGGTGCATGTTGAAAACAAGCGCTTCCTGGAGAAGACCCCCACCATGATCCGGGGTCTCCTGCCGGCAAATTACCGCGTGGCGGTCTCTTTGAAAGGATACCGGCCGTGGACGCGCACGATCCCGGTGCAGGCCGAGAAAGCGGCCGTGTTCGACAATATCCTGCTTCTGCCCGGCGAACCCCGATACGAAAGGCTTCTGACCGAGGAATTCAATGATTTGATTCCGGCAGGGAGCGAGCGGTTCCTGCTTCTTGCCAAGGGCCCTTTACTCGAAGACCTCTTTCTCTATGACCTGGAGGACGAAACACTTTCGCCCGCGGTCCCCGGCGATTTTTCTTTCGGCGGCGCGCGCGTGGTGTCCCATTCGTCGTCGGCGGGCGGCGAAAACCTTTTGGTGCACGCCCAATCCGGACCTTGGTGGGGCGAGGAAAAATTTTTCTGGATCCCGCTGTCGCACAAGACCGGGATCAGCGACGTGACCCGTCTTTTTCGCGACAAACCCCGGCTGGTGGACTGGGACAGCCGTCGTCCGTCGCAGCTCTTCGCGTGGACGGACGGGGTCTTGAACCGGCTGGATGTCCTGTCCGGCGCGATTTACCCCAAATTCATGGAGGGCGTCCGCGCGTACGGGTTGTCGGAAAAAAAACTCTACGTGGTGGACGAAGATGATGGTTTCCAGAAAATGGACCTGGAAGGAAAAAACCGCGAAGGGCTGGAGGAAGACGCCCCCTGGACGAGGGAGTTTTTGACCGAGGGGGGCGTGTATCAAATAAAAATTTTCGCCGGAGACAAAGCCCTTTTCCTCGGTCGCCGGGGCCGACTGCTGTCGAGCGAGTCTCCCCACCTCCTGGCGGATGAGGGGGTGTCCGGCGTCGAGCCGGACCCGGCTTCGCAAAAAGTCTTGATCTGGGGCCGCGACCGATTGGGCATCTTCGATTTTGCCGGGGGCGCGCGGGACCGCGGGGGATTTTTCGGGACCGAGCCGCGCGGGGGAGGGGTGCGGTGGGTGGTGGAGAGGCCCGGGAGAATAGCCCAGGCCTTTTGGGTCTATGAGGGGTCTCACGTCCTTTTTCGCGACGCCGACAGGGTGTATCTTTTGGAGCTGGCGAAGAACGCGCCTCCCGGATTTCATGAATACCTTGAGGTGAAGCGGGGCAGTTCCGTCGTCTATATGGAAAAATCGGGCAGGGTTTATTATCTCGAGAAGACAACGGGGCAGCTTTGCCGGGCCGAGATTGTCCCGAAAGCGGAGGCGCTGTTTCCAAAAGAGAGGGCGGGCGGCCGTGGAGTTTGACTATTCCGCCCGCGGCGTCACGGGCCGCCAGGCGGGGCTCCGGCGTTTTCTGGAAATTTTACCCGGCGCCACGAGCTGGACTTTTCTCGTGGGGATGACGGTCCTCTCTTTCCAAAGGCCCGTGCAGGCCGCCGTGATCATCATCGCGTTCGATCTTTATTGGTTGCTGCGTCTTTTTTACGGGACTTTTTTTCTGGTGATGTCCTACGCGCTGCTTCGCGCGGAGGAGACGACGGACTGGATGAGAGAGATCCGCGCGCTGGAAGACGGGGACTTGAGGGGAATCTCGAACCGGCGGAGGAGAAACGAGGCGAGGCATCTTTTGGAGAGCGGATCGGCGATCCCGGCTTGCGAAAGGATACGGCACCTGGTCATCATCCCCGTGGCCAGGGAAACCGAAGAGGTGGTGGAGCCGGGGATCCGGGGTCTTTGCGGGCAGAAGTTTCCTCCCGAGAAGATACTGGTGGCGCTCACGGTGGAAGAACATGCCCCGCCGGAGACGCGGCAGGGCGCTTTGCGCCTTGCCGAAAAATACAAAGGCCGCTTTTTTGATTTTTTGACGGTGTTTCATCCCGAGGGCCTGCCCGGCGAAGCGCGCGTGAAAGGGGCCAACGCCACCTGGGCCGCCAAAAAGGCGGCGGCCTACTTTGAGGCGAGGCAAATAAACTTCGACGACGTGATCGTGTCCTGTTTTGACGCCGACACCGTCGTCAGCCCGCAGTATTTCGCGTGCCTGACTTACGCCTTCATGGTTTGTCCACACAGGACCCGGGCCAGTTTCCAGCCCATCCCGGTCTATCACAACAACATCTGGGAGGTGCCCGGGTTCGCGAGGGTGCTCGAGACGGGGTCCTCCTTTTTTCTCTTGATTGAAGCCACCAACACCGAAAAGCTCGTCACTTTTTCCAGCCACAGCATGAGTTTCCGCGCGCTGGTGGACGTGGGGTATTGGCCGGTGGACATGGTCTCCGACGACTCCGCGATATTCTGGAAGGCCTTCATCCATTTCGACGGGGACTACCACACGATCCCGATGTACGTCACCGTTTCGATGGACATGGTCGCGGCCAGGACCTGGTGGGAGACGGCCTGCCGCGTTTACCGGCAGAAGAGACGATGGGCCTGGGGCGTGGAAAATTTCCCGCTGGTGGCCGGGGCTTTTCTCAAGAAAGGGACGATCCCTTTGTACGACAGGGTCAGGCACGCGTTTAAATTGTTCGAAAACCATGTGTCCTGGGCGACCTGGGCGTTTCTCCTGACGTTCATCGGGTGGATCCCCGCTTTTTTCTCGGCGAAGCAGTTTTCGAACTCCGTGCTCTATTACAGTTCCCAGCGCATCACGGGCGCCATCTTCAATCTGTCGCTTTTGTCTTTCGTGATCTCCATCGCGCTGAGCCTCCTTTTGCTTCCCAAAAAGAGGACGAGGCATCCTCTCCTGAAGAGGGCCCGTTTCGCCCTGGAATGGATAGGGGTCCCTTTCATCGCCACGTTCCTCAGCGCGCTCCCCGCCCTCGACACCCAGACGCGGCTGATGCTGGGCAGACGCCTCGGCTTTCAGGTCACCGATAAACGGCGAAGACAATCCTAAGCATTCTTTTTGGCGACTTACTTTGCGCGTCGGCTATAGTACAATATCCGGCACGGAGTCGGCGAACGGGTGACGCCGGAGGGGAGGCCTCCGCGGCGCGGAGTGCGGAATGACACGAGCACTGCGGAGTCCCGCAGGCGGCAGGCCCCGTTCGCAGGGGGTAAGTGTGTCTATGAAACGTGTCGCGATAGTCGGCGCGGGGGTCTCGGGGCTTGCCTGCGCCCATCGCCTGGGCGAGCTTGCGGCCAAGGCCGGGACTGCCATGGAGATCTCGGTCTTTGACGCCGCTTCCCGCGCGGGCGGGACGATTGCCAGCGAAGAAAAAGACGGTTTTCTTCTGGAAAAAGGGCCGGATTCTTTTATCTCGGAGAAACCCTGGGCGGTGGAGCTCTCCGGGCGCCTCGGCATCGGGCCGGAGATCCTCGGCACCGAGGGCCGCTACCGGAAGACCTTTGTCGTCAAAGGCGGCCGGCTTCTCCCGCTGCCCGAGGGGTTTTATCTCGTCGCCCCGCTGAATCCCGTCTCTTTCCTGGGGACCCCGCTTTTTTCCTGGGCGGGAAAATTAAGAATGATGTCCGAGGTCTGGGTCCCGCGAAAAACGGGGAGCGCCGACGAGAGCGTGGCGGATTTCATCCGGAGGCGGTTTGGGAAAGAAGCGCTCGAGAGGGTGGGCCAGCCGATGGTGGCGGGGATTCATTCGGGAGACCCCGGGCGTTTGAGCCTCTCGGAGGTCCTGCCGCGTTTCAAGGCGCTCGAGGAAAATCACGGCAGCGTCATCCGCGGCCTTTTAAAAAGCGCGCGGTCCAAGGACGGGCATTCGGCCAAAGCGGCGAGCGGCCCGCGATACAGCCTCTTTTTGTCCTACCGGCGGGGGATGGAGACGCTTGTCCGCGCGCTGGTGGACCGGCTGCCCGGGGGGACGCTCCGTCTGGGCTCGGGGATCCGGCGGATTTCCCGTGAGCATCGGAAGGGGGCGTGGAATCTGACCGGGCAGGACGGCGGGACTTACCCGGCGGACGCGGTGTGTCTGGCGTGTCCGGCGCACCGGGCGGCGGACCTCGTGGAAGATCTTTCCCCGGACGTCTCAAAGAAGCTCCGGGAAATTCCCTATGAGTCCGTCGCGACGGTGAATCTTGCCTACCGCGAGGAGGACGTCGCGCACCCGCTTGACGGATTCGGGTTTGTCGTGCCGGCCGTGGAGCGAAAATCGCTTGTCGCCTGCACCTTCGCGAACAGGAAATTCGCCGGCCGCGCGCCGAAGGGGTTTTTGCTTTTGCGGGCTTTCGTCGGGGGCGCCTTTGGAAAGGAATTTTTTGAGATGCCGGACGGCGATCTCCAAAAAAGCGTCGGGAAGGATTTGGCCGCGCTTCTGGGGATCAGAAAAGACCCTCTCTTCTGCCGGATCAGCCGCTGGCGCGAGTCGATGGCGCAGTACCGCGTGGGGCATCGCGACCGGATCCGGCGGATCGAGAGCCTGCTCGGGGATTTTCCGGGGATTTTCCTGACCGGCTCCGCCTATCGCGGCACGGGAATCCCGGACTGCATCCACAATGCCGAGCAACAAGCCGAAGCGGTGTTTCCCCTCCTTACGAAGGAGGGGAACGGGGAGGTGATCGGATGACCAAGGAAGTCATCATTCTCCAGCATGTCCCCAATGAAGGCGCGGGGACTATTCTCGATTTTCTGAAAGAGCAGGGGATATCTCACCGGTCCGTGCCTCTTTACGGGAAGCGCGCGGCGTTTCCTTCCGTCGACGCCGTGCGCGCGCTGGTCGTGATGGGCGGGCCGATGAACGTTTACGAGGAGGACCAATATCCTTTTTTGAAGGAGGAGGACGCGTTTATCCGTCTGGCCGTGCGAAAAAAGGTGCCGTACCTTGGCATTTGCCTGGGGGCCCAGCTTCTGGCGAAGGCGCTGGGCGCCAAAGTCTACAAAGCCGGAGCGCCCGAGATAGGGTGGGGCATGGTCAGACTCTCGGCGGCGGCCGCCAAGAGTCCTTTGTTCGGCGGGATGGCGCGGTCCGATCTTCGAGCGCTCCAGTGGCACGAGGACACCTTTGATCTGCCGGAGGGAGCCTCGGCCCTTGCGGTCGGCGACGTCGTGCCGAACCAAGCGTACGCGGTGCGGGGACTCTTTTACGGGTTTCAGTTTCATCTTGAAATCAATCGGGCCATGCTCGAGGATTGGTTCGCCAAACGGCCGGAACTGCCCGCGATTCTCGGCGAATACGACGCCTATGCCCCAAGACTCCGGCAAATTACCGATCGTCTCTACCGCAACTTTTTTTTTCGGGTTTAAATGCGCATAGAAATTGTTAAAAATTGATAAATTATTAGGTTCGTCTTCTCTTGTATTTTTTAAAAGTCATAGGTAAACTTATGAGCATGCATTTTAAAATCCGCGCAATCGCTTTTTTTCTCGTCCTCACCTTTCTATCCGAGCAGTTGGGATTTGCCGCCGCGGACTTTAAGCCGGCGAAGCTTGATTTGTTCGAGAGGCCGAAGGTCGACCTGACGATTCCCGAATCCGTCGCGGCGATTGAAGACGTCTTTGTAGGGGCGGGCTTGATGCCCGCCCGGGCGACCGCAAGGGTCGCCCCGACCCTTTATCTTTTGCAAGACGCCCACGCCAATGCCTCCGGCCAGTTTAATCTCGCGAAGACCCTCGACCATTTATTCCGGCAGCGGAAAGGCATCCGTTATGTCTTTATCGAGGCCGGCGCCGGCGACAGCTCGCTGTCTTTCCTGAGGGCCTTCGGCAGCCGGGAAATCCGGCGGAGGACCGCCGAGCCTTTTGTCCGCAACGGCCTCATGCACGGCGAGGAATATCTGGATTTGACCTCGGACCGCTCTTTCGTGATCTGGGGCGTGGAAGACCCGGGGCTCTACCGGAAATCTCTCGAGGACTACCGCTACGTCGCCAAAGAAAGAGAGCGTCTGGAGCGCTACCTCGGAAAGATTCGCTCCACGATCGCGACGCTGAAACCCCGTCTGTATCATCCCGAGCTTCTTTCGTTTGACCGGAAGGTCGCGCAATACAAAAAAGGCGATCTGCCCCTCGCCGAATACGCCCGGACGCTTCGCCTGCAGGCGATGCTGGCGGGCGTGGACCTCGGCCGCTTCCCGCAGCTCAAAACGCTCGAGGAGCTTTGGCGCAAAGAGGCCCTGGTCAATTTCGAGGCGGCCGGCCGCGAGCAGGCCGCAGCGCTCGGGCAGTTGACGCCGGACGATCGCGAGGACCTCCTCAAGCTTTCCGAGACGCTGGACCAGTCGCCGTTTCGTTTGTCGTCCAAAGACCGCCGCGAGGCGATGGCCTTCTATACCCTGCTTGAGGAAAAAGCGGGGGACGATTTCAAAAAATATCCCGAATTTTCCAGGTATCTCGATTATCTCAAGCTTGCCAAAAAAATAGACGCCGGGGAAGTCCTGGAGCAGGTCGACCTGCTCGAGCGCGAGATCTTCGGGGCCATGGCCACGACCGGGGACGAGCGGACGCTCGCGCGGGCCTCGACGCTCGTGTCTTTGTTCGAGAAACTCTTTAAGCTCACGCTCACCCCGCGGGAATACGGGGAGTATCGGGACTTGAGCCGCGATTTCGGGATCGCGCGCCTGGCCGGTTTTCTCAATAAAAAGATCATGGAGCTTGAGGACTTCTACGAGTCGGTCGCCGCGCTCGAAGAGGGCTACGACGAGGCCGTCCGGCGGGCCGAGGACTTCTACGCCCTGACCGCCGCCCGGGACCTCCACTTCGTCGACCGGGCCGCCGAGAAAATGGACAAGGAGTCGCAGAACGAGGCCGTGCTCATCACCGGCGGTTTCCACACGGCCGGCCTCAAGGCCCTATTAAAGGAGAGGGGGATTTCCTACGTCTCGCTTACCCCTCAGGTCCTGCACGAGACCAATCTCGCCCGCTACGAAAAAATCATCCTGAACCAAAAAAATCCCCTCGATCGTCCGGTGGCCCCTTCCGCCGCCGCGCCCGGAAACCTTCGCTCCGTGACGCTCCTTTGGGACCCTGTGACCCTTCAACCTTATCTCCAAGCGCTCAAAGGCGGATTGCCGGATGCGGACAAGCTGCGGCTTGAGCGAGTGCTTGCGGAAACCAAGGCAGATGGCAGGGGGCGGAAGGCGGAAAAAGAATCGCTTGAGAAGGGTTTAAATGCAGGAACAAATCGAGAAGCTGAAGGTTTGGCAAAAGGGCATGAATCTAGTAGCCAGTATCTACCAGGCTACAAAGGAGTTTCCACAGACCGAACAGTACGGCCTGACCTCTCAAATGCGCCGAGCCGCGGTGTCCGTCCCGGCGAACATAGCGGAAGGAAAGGGCCGATCCCACAACCGGGAAAGGGCGCAGTACTACTACATGGCCCGAGGGTCTCTTTACGAGCAAATGACGCTGATCCATATAGCCGGGAATCTCAAATATCTGGACGAGACCCAATCCAAGGAATTGTTAGCCCAGTGCAGCGAAATAACGGCTATGCTCAACTCCTTGATTCAAGCAATTGGTTAAAACCTTTCCGCCTTCAGTCTTCCGCCTTCCGCCTCAATTCCGGCTCCCGTGCGGCTAGACAAATAAAACAAGGGGACGTTCTTCTCAGTGCCAGCGGAACGGTGCGTGTCGTCGAAGGCATTGTTCAAAATGAGGCGACCATGCGGCGTTATGACCGCCGCACATGGGAGATAACGGTTGAAACGATACCGCTTGAGGTACTCAATCAAAATTTCTCAGGGGCGTCCCCGACCGTCACGCATATCGGGCCTGTGGTCGAGGGCTATGTTCAATCATTTCAGGACGGTCTTTTTTGGAATTATCCTGGGACAGAGCAATTTAAGCCTTCCGGCCGAGGCGGGGAAGAAGCCGAAGCCGTCGTCGCCGTTGAAGTGGATGCGACCGGCCGCATCACTTCAACTTATTCCATTCGGGATAGTGACCAGGCTCGTCTTCGCGTCGAGCGGTTACAAAATGGAACGATTCTTGTGAGTCACGATCAATATACGGGACTCGGAAACCCGATCCCCTTGAGGATTGCTGCGGACCGCGCCAATAAGATTTTGAAGGAGAAACCCGCACGACGGAGCTTCTCCGATTTGGGTGCGTCATCGGGAATGCGCAGAAAGAAGTTTTTAACCTATGGCATCGTCGCCGCCACCGTTCTCATTGCCGGGTTTTCTTCGCTTTTTTGGCTTCCGTCCAGGCGTGCTCCTGAGAAAACCGCATCGCTCCCGCCAAGCCTCCCGCAGGCTGAAAACCCTTCCCCGCCGCCACAAGGATCGAATCTGCCGGATGCGGTAAAGACGGAGCCTGTCATCCTGCCGGACTCTATCGCTCTGCTCGAAAAGGGTGTTTCCAAGGACGGACGGAGGACGATGAATATTTGGGATGGCCGGCGTGATCTCTCGGGCTTGGCGCTCACTTTTACGGCCAAGTCCTCGACTCACGAGCTCGACGTCCGCATGATCGACAGCCGCGGGAAAGTGTTGAATCGCAAGATCACCTGGGTTAGCTCAAAGCCCCAGCGCTTTGCGATCGCGCTTTCCGATTTTCAAGACGAAGCTCGGCGCATCGGTTTTGACTGGCAAAATGTGGCGCGCGTCGAATTTAAACAGGGGTCCGCGACCCTTGCGCCGCTTCACGCGGAATTTGTCGATAACAAAAAAATCAAAGATCGCGGCACGGCGCTTGGCATTTTTGGCGCCGGGTTGAATGTCCATACGGGCTCGGATTTCGAAGCGGACGGCCGTATTCACGGTGCTTATCCGTATTTGGACCGGCGCGTCCGGGATGCCCGCCGCAAGCCGGTCGCCGTCACTTCGTTTGAGAATTTCAGCAAGACTTCGACATCCGACCGGAAGGCCTCGATGAAAAAGCGCTGGGAGGCCTTGAAGGCGAACGGTCAGATCCCGCACGTGACGCTCGAATTCAAATTCGAAGAGGGCAGCCAAGATCCGCGTTTTACCGAGAAAATCGCCGCCCATCAGGGAAATAGCACCGTGCTTCAGGGTGTCGCGGACGGGGCCTATGATGCGTTGATCGAGGAATGGGCGGAGACGGTTGCCGAACACAAATCACCGGTCCTTTTCCGGCTTTTCCACGAATTCAACGGATTCTGGTATCCGTGGAAGGTTGAGACGCGGCAAGACGCGGACGCCTTCGCAAAAGCGTGGGAAAGAGCACACCGCATTTTTATGGAAAAAGGCGCGACGAACGCGGTCTGGGTGTTTTCGCCTTATTTTTGGGAAGGTGACAAAGTCCAGAGACTTCAAGGAAACGTGAATTATGCGCTCGCCGCGCAGATATTGAATAAGATAAAGGACAAGGTCGACCTCATCGGACTCGACGCATACCAGAAGAGTCCCGCGGACCCTTATCTGAACGAATCGATCACCGGGATGCTCGAGGCGTTTCGTTTCGGAATTTTTGGGAAACCGTTCTTCTTGGCCGAGTTTGGCTCGTCTGACGAAACTCCGGCGCGTCATCAGCCTACCGATACGAATAAAGAGCTTTATTGGCGATATGGGATAGACAATTTCAAGAATGATGTTCTTTTCCCGGAAGTGATCGCGGTCCTCCCCTTCAGCATCCTGAAACCGGAGGATGGGAGGGACCATGACTTCAGACCTCCGGAAGCGACGGCACGCGAACTCCAAACGACGGATTTTTTTGCCAGGGACCCACTGACGACTTACGTGCGGCGGATTGTCGACCAAAGGCAGAGCGGCTCGCGGGGCGCGAAGGAAGGCGTTAGGGATTCTTCAGAACCTCATCATGGTTACCCACGGCTCTCAGGTAAATCGCGTGCTCCCGGACCTCAAACGTCATCCGGTAGTGGTAATCCACCCGGGCTTCCCAGATATCCCGTGTCCCACGGACTCTCTTCGTATGCAGGGACGGATGATAGAAATTCCCGGATAACAGGCGGATTTGTTTATCCGTTTTCTTTTGGATCGAATCGGGGAGGTTTGAATAACAGTCTTGGAAACTCTCGTACGCGAAGACCTTCACTTGGTCTTGCGCAGGAGTCGGATGAGGTCTTTGGCGGACCCGTTGCCGAGAATTTTGCCGGATTTCCTGTCAGCGGTCGCGGAAGCCTCAAGGGCCTGCCACCGGCGGGTGAAAAAGTAGAGCTGAGAGGGGTCCGTGGTGGCCTGGGTTCTGAGGAAAAAGACATAGCTTTGCACCGCATGGATGCCGGCCGGACTCAACCCCTTGAGGGCTTCGAGCAAATCTCTGGAAATGCGGGTCTTCATGGCCAAAGTATAACACAACCCGCTGATTTGCGTCCAGCCCGCGAATCGGTTGGTTTCTCTGGATCCCGCCGCGCGGAAACGAGTTCAGAGTCTGTAGTTCGGAGTTCGGAGAACTTAAAAAGAGACGGGAAAAAAGAACCTAGCGGTGAGAATGCTTTCTCTGCTCGCCCCAATACATGGCCAAGGTTATTGCCAGAACAAGCGTCAGACCTGCAAGCGCCTCTGTCATTATTAACGCCTCAATCACGGATGGCGATGGGAATTTCGCCTGCGGACCCAGTAGTCCGCGGTGAGAATCCCTACCGCAACGAGAAGCGCAATGCCCAGACCGGTCAGCATAATCGGATCCATGGGTTACTCACCCTCCTTTTCGGGTTCGGCCACAATGGCGATAATAAAAGAGGCCAGGAAGAAAACAATCGCCGTGACCCGTATTTCCCACGACCCCTCTCTAAAGAAATAGCTCACAAAACCGGCGCCCAAGACGATCTGGGCAAAGCTCGCGCACATCGAGGAAATACGGGCCCTCTTCTTGGGGCCGATAACGCTTTTCACAACCCGAGTCTAGTACGCCCGTCTCCGAATGTCAATAATTCAAAGGGCTCCCGCCGCGCGGGGACGAGTGCGGAGTGGGGAGTGGGGAGTTCGGAGAACTCGAAGACCCCGGCTTCCCCGAACCCCGAACTCCCAACTCCGAACTCAATAGGCGCCCGCGCGGCCCGACAAGATGAAGGCAGGTCTCCGGCATTCGGGATTCGACCGGGCGTGTGGCTGGTTTCGATCGTTGCGGTTTTGGCTCCGGTGATTTTGTGGTTGTATTCGGGATCCGGGAGAAAAAAATCGGCCGATTTGCCGCCCGGCCCGCGAAACGAAGCCGTTTCGCCTGCGTCGGGTCGGTGGAGTTCATCCGCTGCGTGGCAAACCCCGACCAACCAAACCGACGGGTCTTGGCCAGATGCGGCCGGGATAAGGGAGCGCTATGTGGAGTCTATCCGCGCATGGAGGAAGGCCTCTGCGGAAACCGGCAGAGAGATTGACAGGATAACCGAAGAAATTTCACGGCTCGCGACGGGCATGGACGAGCTCAAATCACAGAATCCCGGCGCGTCCGGCGATGAGGTTCTCGGAATCGCCATGCAAAACTCCATCAAGCAGTTTTCGAAGCTGGGAGATTTGGGAAAGCTCGTTGCACGGCAGGCTTATTTCCTGTCGCCCGACGCAATAAAAGAGTCTTCCTACAGCAGCCATTTTAACTTGGTGACGATCGCGACCGAGAGCGATCAATACCATTTCATTCCCATTCCCGACGGATCTTCCGGCAAGCTCATCCTGGTTCCCATCAGCCGGGAAGAGGCCCGGCGAATCCAATACGAATTTTATAAGAGAAACGGAAACCTAGGGCTAGACACCTCCCCCACTTCCCCGAACCCCGAACTCCCAACTCCGAACTTAAACAGTACGGGGGGCGGCCGGTTCGCGGCCCCGGCTTCTCCGAACTTAAAAGGCTCGCGGGACGCGAAAACACTGCAGTCTCGCGCGGAGGCGGGCAAGAAAAACGGTCTTTCGCAACTTCGCGAATATCTTCAGAAGGTTTATCGGGAGCGGCGAGTCGAGGGGATCCATTCGGATTCTCGAGTGGGCATTGTTGTGGACGCCAAAGACCTGCTCGATTTGATGGAGTCGGACGACCGTGGGGACTTGCTATCGAGGGCCCTGGCCGAATGCCGCACAAGGCTTCGGCTTACCCGGTCGGACAAGCCGTCTCGGGCGAGGGTATCCCCCGCAGTATCCTCCAGTGAAGAGATCGAGGCCGGAGTCAGTATCCTGGACAGCCCCTTCCTATCGACCTGGTTTTTGATTCGGAAAAGCGGTCGTGTCGGAGGCTATGTGGAAATTCAGGACGGGAAAAATAAGACGATAGAGTTTCTCCGGAGCGTGGTAAAGGGCGGCGGCAGTCTTCTGATGGATGCCGCTATCGGTCACTTGAGGAATAAAGGAGAGACTCGGACGGAATGGATAGCACTAGAGGGCAGCGAAGGGTTTCATCGCCGATATTTGAAAAAACGGCGAATGCATCATTCCGAACGGCCTGGCCCGGTGATCAAGAACAGGCCCTCCATCATTTTTACTGTCTCGCTGGAGAACGTCTCAGGCACCCGCCGCGCGGGGGAAGGTATGGGCATGCCAATTACTGAACTCAACGAGGGAGAGAAGGTGAGGGAGCGGGACTGGACTAGTGGGTTTTCTTGGGGTGATGGCCTTTACCGACGACTAAAAACACCGCTACGGCGCATATCAGGCCAAAAACGATCAACGCCTCAATCATTTGCTTCATCCTCCGGTTGGACGACCATTGAAGCCACTATCCCGATAACAATCATGGCGCTCAAGAGCCATTTGAGCTCCTGGCTAAAATCCTTAAAGAATTGGATCGCTACGGCCACTGCAAAAATAGCTTTGGTGAAATCAGCGATTGTTTTAGCCAACAATTCTCTGCGTCTTGGGCCCATCAGCGGAAGTATACCAAAATATGCCACTTCGGGCAAGGAGGCCGGTTCCGGCTCCCGCCGCGCGGGGACGAGGTCGGAGTGGGGAGTGGGGAGTTCGGAGAGCTCGAAGACCCCGGCTTCCCCGAACTTTGAACTCCCAACGCAGAGCCAATTCGCCGCGGAGAGCAAAGGCGCCCAGGGGCTAAAGGTTGGCAAGCCCAAAGGGTCATTGGGTCATAACCAGAGCGGCTCGCGGCTTGCCCTTCAGAAGCTTGGCGGGCTCGTTTATAAAATAATAACGCGGGCGGTGCCGTCCGAGGTGGAGACAAGACGAGGGACGGCCTTATTTCAAGCGCTGGGCACGGGCCATTTTGTCGTTTTTGACGGTGAATTGCCGGATAAGGGTCAAAACAAGATTGGTTTTAAGCGCGTCGGATTCGTCGTGAAAGCAGACTATTCAGGGCACTATATGATGGTCATTGATTTTAACCTCTCTCCCGCCATGGATTTGATTTTTTTGACGTTTAATGACCTCCGCGAATTAGATAGGTTTGGGCTAATCCAGAGCTGGCACAGGATTAAAAACCAAAAGAAAACAAAAGAGTTTCTACGTTTAGTCGTGGCGACAATTCAAGGAAAAGCGCATCAACAGGAACGCAAAAAGCCCGACCACGACTTGGCCGAACCCGAGCCCTCGGAAATTCTCGATGGGTTGGCATTCAACATTCAATATACCCGCCAGGGGACCGAGTATCTTATTCGCGTGAACGGTAAAAAGTACAAGGTCTCTGAAACTGCAGCTCATTTTCTGGCGCCAGCCGCGGATGGAAAAGAAACCGCAGCGGTCGTGAGAGATGAAGATTTGGCGAAAGCCTTGTGGATGCTTCCGCAGGTGATCGGCGAAGATTCAGCGCCGTTTCAAGTTGATTTGATCTACACGGAGGGATGGGTGTACCTGCGTAAAAACGGCAAGTACGCGATGCGTCTATCCAGAAGCGACGCGCGCGTCGCTTATTTGCTGCCTTCGAATAAAAAAATCCCATCAGAAAAGGACTCTCCGAGCCTGGCTCTGGGGCTGTCATTATTCCTGGTTTTAAATGAGAAAACCCGCCCTTTTGTGCAACGGGTGTCCAATCCGGGCGATCTCACCGGCTTATACCGTAGACTGCCCAAAGAAATAGGGGCCGAAAGGGACAAAGAGCTCCTGGAGAGCGAGGGAAAATTGGGCGTCGACTTCTTCTTGAAGCAACTCAGGGAAAAGATCGGTGATCAAGACGCCGTTATCGCCGTCAAACTTCTTATCGAAAGGTTTCCGGAGGCCGTCGAAAGCGATAGAGAGGGCCGCGCCGGAGACTTATTTCGGAGAATAGCATCCGGGGAAATCGAAACAGCAGGAGGCGAACGCCTTGATGTCCGACCCTATCAGACCACGGCGAATGTCCGGGACGCCGATATGAAAAGGGCGCAGAAGATGCTCGTTGCCGCCGAGCCGGTAAATATAGATTTTCTCGATGGACTAGTATCGCGCCTTGGGGTCAGCGAGATATTGGAAGCTTTGTTCGTGCTTATCTGTTACAAAGAGGGAATTTCCATGGAGGATAGGCTTGTTGATCCTTCCGATTTTAAGATGGAACTCCGAAACGAGTCGGATCGCAATCAGTTGCTGGATTATCTGCGGGAGAACACCGGGATAAGGAAAGCAGCCGCGGTTTCCCCCAGCGGCGCCCGCCGCGCTGACCAATCGTCGGAGAGCTCGGCCCCTTCATCTCCGGACGATTTCTATCGGGAAAGAAATCGTTTGGCAAATCGGGCTTACGAAATTGAAGCCGGATCAAAATATTTTTGGAAAAGTTTTTTTAAAACCGGCCCTTTGTGGTTCTTTCACGTCGCGGAGGCGTTCATTGAATTGCGGGCCTTGTCCGACAAAGCCCTGGATCTGACCGGCGAAGGCTCGCGGAATGCGGCAACCCTGCAGTCCCGCATCGGGTCCGTGATCTCGCAAATTCAGACCGGAGAGGTCACTGAAAACGCAAAGAGCCAAGCCGAGTTGGTTCGTAGATTGGAAAAAGCCGTAAGACATTTGGATTCGCGCCAATATCTAAAAGCCTTGAGAGCTATGCATCGTGCGATATCTACCTTCGGTGGAACAAATCTTTTGAGTCGAAGATCTAAAGAGGCATTTGAACTGCTCATAGAAAAAAGTTGGACGCCTGCCCCGTTTCACAAAAGGTTTTTGAAGAGCAACCAAGCGTATAGAGATCTTTCAAATATTGCCGAACAAATTCACCGGATTGTCAAGGGCGTCCGCCACGCCGCGGAAACGAATTCGGAAAACTCGAAGACCCCGGCTTCCCCGAACTCCGAACTACAGACTCCGAACTCAGAAGGCGCGCGGAAGGCAGTGGGTATCGCCGAAGTCATGAGAAGCTTGGATCCTGCGATATGGCAGGATGTGACGGGTCTAGTCCAAGCAGGCGATCCTCAGACCGAGGCGGCCAAGATCCGTCCTTGGGGGCAAGGTTCTATCGAAATCAGGCAATGGCGATCGGGCTGGACCATTCAATACTTTGCCGGCAGGCTGCGTCTTGAGGACCTATTCCAACCCCGCTTGGCTGATGCCTACGTCACATGGTCCGCTTTGGATCAGAGGCTTCTCGCCTTTTCCAGATCCCCCAAGATGGATAGTCGTACTGTTAGTTGTGCTGTTATCAAGGAAGACCCTCTTCGCGGAGTACGGGAACCCCTGGGCGTATTTCCCATTGTTCTTGATCAAGACAGTTTCCGTCGGATGATCAAGGCGAACGGGAACACCGCGCGTTTTAACGAGTTTTTATTTTTACAAGACGATACACTGCGGGTCCCGCGATCGCCGGCCGTGGCGCCGAGCTATCTGAAATCCGTGTTTTCTGAAACGCACGAGAAGGGGACCTATGCTGCTTATGAAATTACCGGCATGCCGAAGGAGGGAAGTCTGAATCTGCGTCAGGTGGCGGAGAATATACGGCAAGCGGCGCTCACGGGGGATTTTCCAAATCCTCTGGTGGCGCTTTCGGTGATGCGCGATGAGGGTGGGGCCGTCCGCAAGACGGTTTATTCATGGCCCAATGGGGCTAGCGAGCCATGGCTCTATTTTTCTAAACTGCAGGTGGGGGATGTCGTCGTGGCGGTATTCGAAAAATGGAGCGACCTGGACGGGGCCTTGGCTTCCACCCTCGCTGCCTTGAACCGGCTTGAGACCGGCGATGAGACTCAGACAGGACCCATAGCCGCGAAGATCAGCCGGATTGATCCGATTATCATTATCCAAGAACCGGGTCCATTATCGGCGGCCCGAGAGGCGGTTGAGGTGGCAATGTCTGAGGTGCGGCAAAAGATACGCGAACAGCGTCAAGCGCCAAAGGCGGGTCCCCGGTGGGAGGTGGCTCTTTCCAAGTTGGAGACACTTCAGGCCGGCCTCCCGGCGCAGAATCCTGCCGGAGGCGGCATGCGGTCCGCGCGCTCCGCTCACGACGCGCTACGAAATCATATGAATCGCGGAGGCAATAAGGACGTCCGCACGCTTCACGTTTGGCTTTTTGAGGCCACCTGGAAAGAGCTTAAAAAAGCCGCCCCCTTATTGAAAGAGCTGGTTTCCTCGCAACGGACAAGCCCCCTTTTGTTCAACGTTGCCCTTCATATTTTGGCAGAGAACGGTCTTTTGGACAGGACGGCCGCGGACCGTCTGAAAAACCGGAGAATCCTTTCGGAGAAGCGCCGCGCCGGAAGGCTGCTTTCGCGTTTTGGGTTTACCGACGCCGAAACAACGGGGGCTTTTACTTCTCTGAAGGACATCGAAGCCGTCCGCGCGGAGGCGATCCGGTTGATCGAGTGGCGCATCGCCGAAACCGGTGCCATGGATTTGACGCGCCAAAAGTCTGATCCGCAAGGGGACCCGCTCTTCAAAAGGACGGTCAACAGTCTTCTTGCGAGGATCGGCCAGTCCTATCTTTACGAGCTGTATTTGGGGATCCCCGACGAACAGAAGGCCATGGAAGCCGCCCGGCGCCACGCCGGGGCCATTCTTAGAAATTTTGGAGTCACGCCGGACGGAGAACTCAAAGAAAATCTTGAACGGGCATCGAAGATTACGAAGCTCGTGGAGCTTGTCGAACAAACCCTGAGAGAGCATTTTTTTGAAACGGGGAGGGTACGCTATTCTCCCGCCGTCGCCTCCAGGCAGCGCACCCACCAGCGGCAAACGCTTATTTTCTCGACCGGGCGCAGGCCGGTAAAAGCGGCCAGGAAGGGGGTCGACCGTGTCTTATGGGTTGAAGAGATCGCGCAGGCCGTCGGTTCGGCGATAGCCAGAGATTATGCCAGGACGTCTCCCAACGGCTCGCGTCCGGCGGCGACGACGGAGGCCGCTTTTTCCATGATCCGGAACTCAAGCGATCAGCCGGATGTCCGCATTTTTATCCGAAAGTTTTATGACCCCGGAGACGCTTCTCTGGGCCCGGTCATCAAGGCGGAGCTTGTCATCGAGGGCACGTCGGCCCGGATTTCCTTGTCGCCGGAGACACAGCCGTTAAGCCTGCCGGCCAACCTCACGGCGCGGCAAGCGGCCGATTGGGCCAGAGATTTTCTATCGGCCTATCCATTCGATTGGACGGACGAGAAGCTGCCGGGCAAGATCCAAGAAATGTGGATCCCGAGATTCCAGCACGCGCTGCGGTGGGTTGGATTTCTGAGAGAACACGGTCTGGACTTTGAGTTGAAAGAAGGCCATCTTATTGTCTTAAAGCCTTCGAATAATCCCGGGCCGGATGTGGCGACCTATTTAGTCCGGTTGGGCTATGTGGAAGGGGAGGGGGCGTGGGTAAACAAGTCTCAAAGGGCTCTATTTGAATTAATGCATGAAGAAAATCGCAGGAGGCTGGGTGTCGAGGGTTTATCGATCGCGGGGCAAGGAATCACCCACGGTCAAATGACTCTCGTGACTAGCAAAGACACTGACTGGCTTTATACGGGATTATCAGCCATCCAAGGGAACCGCCATTCTCTTCAATCGGCGGCGCCTACAAAAGTGATTTGGAAAGTTGGGGTTGCAAAAGGATTCAACCGTGAGGTTCATGTCACCGTATCCGGGGAAGAGGGGAGCGGTTTTTCTGAGACTTTTTCCTCTGCGTGGAGGATTCCGTTGGGCGAAACATTCACGCAAGACGGCTGGGAAGCCGGATTGGAGCGGGAAATCAGGAAATCCTTGGAACAGTTCGTTTCCCCCGGCGACCTGACACCGAAGGATTTTAATCGCCTTGTCGGGGACGCGCTGAGACGTATTCCATCGGGCCTTACGCCCGCCGGAAAGCCGCAGGCAAGGTCTCACAACGCGGCTCCTTTTGCCGATATCTTTAAAATGCGGCAAGGGTTTCGGGACAGGAGGCCTGTCGCCCCATCCCGGATAACCTTGTCGGAGGGCAATTCGGGCGGACGATCTGCGGCCCTGGGGGTCTCGCCTGCGGAAATCGTGGAATCCAGTATCTCCGGTCCCGGGCGTTTTGAGGGGAGGGGGCCTTCCGCGGGAGGTTTGTTGGCTTCGAGGACACGCGGCGTAGTGCCTCCGACCGACAACCGCTCGCTGGCCTTCCAGTTTGGGCAGTTTCTTCTTCTGGGAGTCGTCCCGGCAGAGGCGGCTCAGCCGACGCCGGTCAATCTCCCCACCAAGGGGAATGAGGGCAATCCAGCCAGGGACACGACGGTTTTGGTCGCCAAACAAGGCCCGGTCCTGAGATTTTCTGAAGAGCTTGGCGCGACTCCGCTTGGTCGAGAGAAGACCTTTAACGAAGGTCCGATAAGCCAGGCCGATCTGCGGAAATTCGTGGAGTCCCGTCCGCGCGAAGAATCCGCGGAAAACCCGCGCTTGGCGGTCTCTCACGAGACGGAGTCTCCGGCCCGCGGCGAAGTCCGCGCGACAAAGGCTGATATCCTTGAAGTCCGTAAGACCTACTTATCCAGCGAGCTCCTCTCCGCCCCCGCCCCCGCCCAGGTCTGGTTTGACGCCGGGAGGCACTTCAAGGATGTCAAAGACCCCGAGAACTTCAAGACCCAATTCGACCTCATGGCCTTCGAGCTTGCCCAGCTCCACTACTCTTCCAGCCGGGACATGCGGATCATCCTCACCGGCCTGGACGCCCTTAGCCCCCTCTACCAGGCGCATGTTTATGGCGTCCTCGCCCGCTTCCCCGTCCTGGCCGATGCCCGCACCACCCCCCAAGACCCCTCCCAACTTCAGTTTATCCTGGGAGAGGAGAACCCCACGGAGGGAGACGGCCGTGTCCATTTCGCCCTGAAGCCGGCCACCGACCAGACCCGGCAAGACTGGGCGCGCGAATACGCGCTGCTCAAGCTCACGGCAGCGCGCCTACACGATTTCAAGACCCGGGACGGAGGGGTCGACTTCCAGGACCCCGCCATGCTCAAAGGGCTCGATGACCCCCGCTACACGATGCTTTTCGGTTCTTTCGGCATCGTGTACAGCCCCGGAAGCTTCCGGGACGCCCTGAAGGGAAACCCCTCGGCGTTCCGCTACTACATGCCCATCCCCCGCCCCTTTGACATCGCCTCCGCCGCCGTCCTCGCCCGCATCCAACAGATCGTGGAGAAGGCTGTCTAAGCCCTCTCTGTCCCCCTCGGTGCCAGAGGGGTCAGACCCCCCTGGCACCTATTTTATCCCTTTACACCCATCCACGCATCCCGTGCCAGAGGGGTCAGACCCCTCTGGCACCGGAGAGTCGGTATGGTAAGGCGTATCAAAATGTAGCGCAGGTTTTCCACCAAGGGCGGATCCGCCTTTGGCGGAAAACCTGTGCTACATTGTTGCGGGGGCATTTGTCGGGAAGTCCTGCGATTTAAGAACAAGAAGAACGATTTTGGGCGATCCAGGCGTAGAGG
>JACPAX010000022.1 GCA_016180585.1 Candidatus Omnitrophota bacterium
TGGCAGATTTGATAAAGAAGATATAAAGCTGGTTTCAATATCCTCTCTTGAAAAAGAAGCGCGAGCCTCTCCAGCCACGCCCTGTCCCCCGTCGGGTAATCTTTCTTCCGGAGGTAGGGAATCAATTTGTCGGTCAGCTCGGGGACCCCGTGCTTCCGGATATACTGGCCGTTCATCCACTCGAGTTTTTCCCGGCTGAATACCGCGCCGGTCTTGAGCACCCGCTTGAGCTCGAACTTTTTGACAAGCGCTTCGAGCGGCAGGATCTCTTCGTTGTTCCCCGGCGACCATCCGAGAAGCGCCAGGTAGTTCACGACCGCCTCCGGCAGAAAACCCTCCTCCAGATATTCGCGGAGGCTCGTGGCGCCATGCCGCTTGGACAGGCGCGAACGGTCCGGCCCCAAAATCAGCGGGATATGGCAGAAAACCGGTTTCTTGAAACCCAGGGCTTCGTAAAGCGGTAACTGCTTGGGAGTATTGGAGATATGATCGTCCCCGCGAATCACGTGCGTGATGCCCATCTCGGCGTCGTCGCAGACTACCGCAAAGTTGTAGGTAGGGCTCCCGTCCGATTTGAAAATGACCAGGTCCTCGGCCAGCGACGGGTGCCCCTCGAGATCAAACTCGATCGCGCCGTGCAGCAGATCCTCGAACACGATCTTCCCGGCCTTCGGCGCACGGAACAAAATCGCCTCGCCGTCCATATAAGCGAGGTCCTTTTGAATCAGCCCCTCCGCCGTCCGGCGGTAATAGTCGGTGCGCTTGCTTTGAAAGACAGGCTCCCCGTCCCAATCCATCCCCAGGCGCTTGAGGCTTGAGAGAATTTCCTCCAGAAATTCGTCTTTGGAACGCTCCTTGTCCGTGTCCTCGATGCGAAGACAAAACTTGCCCCCTTCGTGCCGGGCGAAAAGCCAGTTGAAAAGCGCGGTGCGCGCGCTGCCGACATGAAGAAATCCCGTGGGACTGGGGGCAAAACGGACTTTAACCGAGCTCAATGTCGATCCTCGTGATTTTGCCCTCACGGACACGCTGGGCGTGAGGGGCGGGGATCGTGTCCCCTTTTAATTCCACCGCATGGCCCCGCGCGTCTTTCAAGGCGATCTTCTTCGGAGAGACGCGCCACTTGCCGAACGTGTCCAGGCGCTTCGGATTGTGATAAAAAACAAGCGTCTTCCCGAGGAATAAAAACGCGAGGGCGTCCTTGGGCACGCGGACCTTCGCCGTGGCTCCGTCGGGACCTTGAAACGGGCGCGCGGTCTCCTCCTTGAGAAAGAACCAGGCCGGCAGGCTGGGCTGGAAGCGGAGCGCAAGCCTCCCGTCCCGGTCGAGAAAAAAAGGCCGCTTGCCCGCGTTCATCAGAAGCCACATCGAGAGAAACTCCGCCGTAGACCCCGAAAGGCGCGCGACAAAACCCACGCCGTGGAGCGATCGGTCCGGGAAGGCGCTGGAGACAAGGAACGAAGAATTCTCCAGGATGCTCCGCCCGTAGCGGGCCGGCGGCTGAAACGGCACCAGCGCTTTTTTAAAATCCGCGAAAAATTCTTCCGGCATGCCGCTTTTCAAGACCTCGAGAAGAAATTTGTACTCCATGTGGAGCCAGACCGACTCGTTCTCAAGCCACCCCGGCACAAAGACCCTCGCCCGGCCGATCTCAAGAGATGCCGACTCAAGCGGCGCGTTGACTTTGTACATGCCGAGCTTCGCGTCATAGAGCCCGCTCCGGCGCACCGCCTGGAGGAGACGTTTTTTGCGCTCCGGGTCCTTCTCCACTTTGAGGGCATGGACGGGGCCCTCCAGAAAAAGCGGCAGCGCCGTCTGCCGGAACGCCCGCGGCCACACCCGCCCGGTCATCCCGTCATTCGACGGGACAGGTCCGACCGGGCGGGGAGACTTCAGCGCTTTGTAAGAAACCACGGCATTCTCGAAATAGGTGGGATAAAGCCCCTGCTTCCCGTCATAGGCCCTTGCAAGCCCCATCTCGATTTTCTCCCGCGCGTGCTCCAGAAAAGACCGGATCTCGGCAAAGGATATTTTTTTCTGACGACCGGACAACCCAAAGCGCGTCTTTTCGCGAAAAGACTCTTTCAGGCGCGAGGCCGTGTCCCAAAAATCGTAAAGGTCTCCGCCTTTGGAGGCCAGATGCCGGCACAGGACCTGGTCCAGTCTCTTGATAAAATCGGCAAGCTCCGCCGGCAGGGCCGTCCCCTCCGCCAAATCCGGCTGGTGATCTTCCACCGCCTGGATCAGGAAAAGGGCCAGTCGCTTCAGCTCAAAGGTCTCGCTCAAAGAGGATCCCAAAAGGCCCGGCAGGCCGTTCAGCGAGTCGTACCAGGAGGGCTTGTCGGCCTCCATCTCCAACCCCACGCCCTCCGGGTCCAAGGAAGCGAGCTTGTTGGCGAAAAGACACAAGAATTTCACCACAAGCGTCGTGCGGTAAATCTCCCCCTCTCCGAACCGGGTCCTCACCAGATACGGGTGGTCCGGCCTTTTTCTGATCCGGCGGATCTTTTCCTCATCTTTGGCGACGGCCCGATACTGCCGCACCGTCTGCGGGCCTTTCAGGAAATATTTTTCCTCCCTTGTCCGCACGCGGTGGTCCCCGTCGTGAAACGTAAACTCCTTTTTCTCAAACAAGAGCTCTTTTTCATGCTCCGGATAAATCGCCAGATAACTTTCGATGAGGTCGAGGTTGTAGGTCCAGTGGTCCACCCAGAACCCCTCCCCGTGCTCGGCCTCGTCGATCCGCGCCAGAAACGGCGCGACTCCTTTGAGCAGGCCGCCGAAACGGGCCCTCGGCACAAGGCCTTTTTCCTCCAAAAAACGGCACAGCGCGCCGATCGTAAAGGGACGCCGGACAAACGCCTCGCAGGACTCGATGGCGGCGGCCCCGATGAAATTTTTCAATGCCGCGCGGCTTTCCTTGGACCGCCTGAGGGTATAAAGAGTTCCTTTGGTGATCAGCGGATTGAATCCGTCAAGCTGCAGGAGGTTCAGAAACATCTTGATATTCGAGTCCTTCACGAGGGGCTCGAACCAGACGTCGTTTCGACGGTTCTGATTGATGTCCCGGTAATTGCCGTTGCCCTGCGCGAAATAATCCGGCTCCACGACAAAACGGTTGTAATCCCTCTCCAAATCCCCGTGCTTCCTCGAGTACACGTACGAAATGAAATCCCCGCCGCCGACGCGCACCGGGAGGCCTCCCCTCAGCACGTTGTCCAGGTAGGTCTGGCCGCAGTACAAGTCGTAGGCCGGCGAGGAAGTCACCGTGAACGCCATCGACTTGATGCCCTCGATCAGCCGGCGGTTTTCCTCGGCCTTCTCCTCAAAGTAGCCCTTGGCCTTCGCGCGGGCCGCGTAACGGTTGAGAAGCTCAAGGCTCCTCGCCTGCCCGAAATACGATCGGACCTTCCGGGATTGGCCGGGCGCAAGACGGACCGCGCAAAAGCTGAAAGCGCAGGGCGTCCGGCTGGCCAGCATCTGGTCCTGGGGAACCTTGAAGGGCGTGCGCGCCAGAAACGCCCTGGGTTCGTGAAGATCCGACATCGTCCCAAATACCTTTTCGGGATCGGCCAGCGTCTCCAAAAGCTCTCCGTTCTGGGACACGCTGAAAAAAAAGTTCCCCTCCTCGATAGGCGTCACCTCCGGCCGGTCCGACGCGTCCACGCTCAACCGGTAGAACGGCGCCCGCTTGTGGACATTATCCGCCCGCATCCAGGCCTCGATGGTCCGGCTCATGTGTTTGACAAAAAATTCGTTCATCCCGTAAGGATTGACCTGCGGAAGGCCGTCAAGGATCTCCAGGTCGAGCGGCCGCGAAGAGACGTTGGTCAGCACAAGCTCCCGGGCAAGCGCCGCCAGCGGCTCGCCCGGCACCGTAAAATAGCGGACCTCGCTTTTAAGCCCCGCGGCGGCATGGGTCTCCCCGAGAGTCAGCTCGTGGGAACTCACCGCCATCTCCTGCGAAATCTCCGCCGGCGCCCCCGGCCTGAACGGCTCGTAGAAATGGGGCGTCAGCGAACCGCTTCGCCGAAGCTTGACGAACGTGCGAAAACCCAGCCGCGGGGTGTTTTGATAGGCCTTGTTGGCGGGGAAAAACTCAAGGATGGCGTGGTCTTTGTCTTTGGTCCCGAAACTGGCGATCCCCTGCCCCCGGTTCACACAAAACACCCACAACGGAGTCCCGTAAAACCCCGCGATGCCGGGGAGGAAATTACTGAACGGCCGCTTCTCGTTGTACCCGCGGATGACAAAACGCCCATCCGGGTGGAGCAGATAGCCGGAATTAGAATCGGGCATAACAGACCATTATACCCGCAAAAAGGAGAAGGTTTCTATATAAAAAACGGGGGCGAACTTTTCTGGGAACTTTTCTGCTTATCCGAACCGCGGGATACCAAACTTATCATAGAAGATCTTGTCCACAAGAATCTTCCAGGCATCCTTGCTGATATTCGAGGCCTTCCACGGCCTGCTGAAATCAGCGGCCTCGGCGGGGTCTTTGGCCGGGTCGCGGAGATCCAAGCCGTAATAATTTAGATAGGCTTCCTTAATCCTCACGCTGTCGACAGAGGTATTTACCCAACGGAGGAAGCGGGTGGCGACTTCAAACGACTGAAAAGGTTTTGGTCTGGCGGCGCCGTACTCCCGGGTCAGCACCCCATTATCCGCTAAAACAGTAAGCTCATCCCGGTTAATGCCGTCGCCGATATTCACCTGGGTGCCGGGCTTGAGCTGGTCCACACCAAGAGCCGTCAATATAAAATCGGCGTCTGCTCTCACCTCCGGGCTGACGGCGGCATAGTCGTTGTAGAAGGGTCGGACCGCTTTGATGAGTATGATGAACTTTACTTCATTATAAGCCTCGTCTTTTTCCTTGGGGTCGTTGGGCTCGATGAGCACGCCGTCCTTGTCGGTGTCGATGTCGGGGGTGCCGGCGACGTCAAAGAGGGCCTTTCTTGCTTCTTTTGAGATTGGGGTCTGCTGGGTCCCGCTTGAAACCAGGACACGGTAGAACTTGTAGGGCTTGTCGCTTGGCACGGGCGCTATGATCGGACTAGATTCGCCCCAAATACCATGTTAAATCCGTCCAAAGCCACAGGGTCGGATTGGAGCGCGACCAAAAGACGCGCGGCCAAGGGGAGCACGCGGAAAAACTCAATCAGCTCAACATTCGAGGCCGTCTTCATCGCCTCCGTCGCATCAAAGAGCGCTCCCCGGTCGTCGCCCAGATTGGCAACCGTGGAAGTGGCGGTGATCGAGGCGCCGAAGAGACGGTTGAAAGTCGCCAGATCCGCTGAAGTGGCGATAGTCGTCAGATAGGTCAAGAAAAGCTCCGCTTTGGGGATCGCGGCGATGAGTTCTTTGATTTCAACGTCGGAGGCCAAGTCCATGACCTCTGTCGCGTCAAAAAACGCCCCCCATTCTACGCGCAGATTGACGGGAATGGAAATGGCGGTAATCGAAGTGCCAAAGAAACCGTTAAAGTTCGCCAAATCCGTGGAGGTGGCGACGGTCGTCAAATAGGTCAAGAGAAGCTTCGCTTTGGGAAGCGCGAGTTTGAACCTATCCAGATTAAACGACGCGGCGCCGACTATGTCCAGTAAGACTTTTCTATCATACGCGTTCAAATCGTTGACGCCCGTGGTTATGCCGGTCCCGAATATCGAGTTAAAATCGGCGAGAAACGTCTCGTTGCCGGGTTTTTCAAGCTCCGTTAAAAGATTGCTTGCCGGCGTGAGGATCTTCAAAAAATTATCTTCGTTGTAAGCTTCATCAATCTCGACCGTCTTTTCAAGGTCGGGAGTTCCGACGATGCCGAATAAAAGCTCGGGTTCTTCCCCTTTTAAAGTCCCCGTCGCCTGGATATCCGCGCCGAATAAATGATTGAAATTTTTGAGATTCACCAGCTCTTGCGTCCGGGGATCGGGCTCTCTTAATCTCTTAAGGAGAAAACCCACCTCGATAATGAGAGCGGGATCGCCGGCCGGACCCTGGGTCAGAATGCTGAATTCTTCGAAGCTGATGCCGTCGTTGACGTCGACGCCGAGCTGCTCCAGCCTGTCTCTCGTCTCTTGAGAACCTTCGGCGTCTTTGATCGTCTTCACAATGGCCTCAAAGGGCGCCAGTGGCCGCAGCAGAGGATCCCCCACGCTATCATAGAGGATGCCGTAGTTGTGGAGGATGTACTTTTCCACTTGACTCGTCATGGAGTCATTGAAGTTGGTGCGCGAGGTGCCAAAAGCGCTCTGTAAGATATTCCGGATCATGGCGCGGTCAGGCGAGGCGTCCACGTCCGCGAGAAAATTCGCCTCCACATCGTCCGGTGAAGCCAGGAGTTGGCGGAAAGGATTCTGGAAACGGGTCCCGTCAGTATTAAAGAGAATTCCTCCGGGAGCGACAAGCCTGTTGAATTGGTCTCTGGTGGGTCTGTCGACGGCTAGGTCAAGTCCGCCATAGGTGTTCTCCAGATAAGCTTCGACCTTCCAGCGGTCGGTCGGCGAAAGAGCGGTGACAGCGTCTTTAAGCTCAAGAATCGCCGTGAAGCGCGAAAAGGGGTTGGAATTCAAGTTTTTCTTCAGGACATTTTTCAGGAGGATTTGCTTCTCGACGTCGTCC
>JACPAX010000023.1 GCA_016180585.1 Candidatus Omnitrophota bacterium
CATTTCGGCGAGCGGATTGGTCTGGTCCATAAATTGTGAAAGTTGGCTTCTTCCGAAGAAATCGCGGATCACGCTCGAGATCAGCTTGGAGTTGACCAGATTATGCGGCATCATGCTTTCCAGATCATACAGGCCCATGCGTTCTTTCGCGGACCGTTCGAGCCGGGCCAGCCCTATCCGGAACTGACCCTGCAAAAGTTCGCTGACGGTGCGGACACGGCGGTTGCCCAAGTGATCGATGTCATCGGTATCCCCATCGCCGTTTTTGATGGCGACGAGCCGTTTGATGATGGCGACCAGCGTCTCGGCGTTGAGCACCCGCTCGTCGACAGGGATCTTCATGCCCAATTTGCGATTCAGGACAAAACGCCCCACCGCGCCCAGGTCATACCGGCGCGGATCAAAGAACATGCGTTCCGCCATGTTTTTGGCGCTGTCGATCGTCGGAGGATCGCCGGGCCGGAGCTTCCTGTAGATGTCGATATACGCGTCCTCGACGGATTGGGTATGGTCTTTTTTCAGCGTCGCCATGATTTCGGGCGATTGGCTCCGCGTGATCATGATGGACTTTATGCCCTCGCCGGAGATCTTGGCGATGAGCTCCCGCGTAAGCGGCGCGCCCTGCTCGGCGATCACCTCTTTGGTCTCCGGGTGGGCGACGTCCTGCGCCAGCGTATGGCCCACAAGATTTTTCGGATTGTAACGGTTGATGGAATCGATTCTTTCGGTGCCGCAAAACGCCTTGATGATCGATTCATCCCCGGCATAGCCGAACACGCGGAGCAGTGTCGTCGCGAGAATTTTCTTTTTGCGGTCGATGTAGGCGTACAGCGTGTCGTTGATGTCAAATTCAAACTCAAGCCAGACCCCGCGGTGGGGAATGATGCGGGCCGAATACAGGATCTTGCCGTTCGGATGCGGCTCTTTTTCGAAGGAGACGCCGGGGGAGCGGTGGAGCTGGCTGACAATCACGCGCTCGTCGCCGTTGACCACAAACGTCCCGTATTCGGTCATCAGCGGCAGGTCGCCGAGATAGATCTCCTGCTCTTTGGTTTCCTTCTGGTTTTTCAACCGGACCTTGATCTTGAGAGGCGCGGCATAAGTCATGCCTTTCTTGTGGCACTCTTCCAGCGAATACTTCGGTTTTCCGATCGAATAAGACACGTACTCCAGCTTGTGGGAGCCGTCATAGCTCTCGATCGGAAATACCTCGGTAAAAACTTCCTGGAGACCTATATTTTTGCGGCGGGTCTTCGGCACGCCCCATTGCAGGAAATCCTCGAACGATTTGGTCTGGATTTCGACCAGGTGGGGCATTTCACAGACTTCAGGGATCTTCCCGAAATTATAGCGTTTCTGCATTTTTTTCCTTAATTTGTCATTGCGAGCCCCAAAGGGGCGAAGCAATCTCTGTTAGATCCTTCGTCAGCGCCAGGGCGCTTCCTCAGGATAAATTCGCACGGGTGACTTGATGATGCCTTGCGGCATCATAAGTCACGTGCTCATTTAAGCTCGACCTGGGCCCCTGCCGCCTCAAGCGTCTTTTTGATCGCCTCGGCTTCTTTCACGGGGACATTGTCCTTGACCGGCTTCGGGGCCGCGTCAACGAGGTCCTTGGCTTCTTTGAGACCCAGCGTCGTGATCGCGCGGATTTCTTTGATCACCTGGATCTTGTTGGCGCCCGCGCTCTTGAGGACAATCGTCACGGAGGTTTTTTCCTCCGCAGCGGCGCCCGCACCCTGCCCGGCGCCCGCCGCGCCGGCGGCCATCACGGGGGCCGCGGCGGAGACGCCGAACTTCTCCTCGAGGGCCTTCACCAGTTCCGCCAATTCCAGCACGCTCATCGTCTCGATGGAGCCGATAATGTCCTGCATCTTGCCGCTTTTTTGAGTTTCCACTGCCTGTGTCATCGTTTGTTCCTCACTTTTCCTTTATTGATTGATCGAATAAGGCCTTGCGACCCTTTTGATTTTACGAGCCTGAACCCTTTTTCTTTGCGATCGCATCCAAAACGAGAACGGCCTTACGCATCGTCCCCGCCAAAACGCCGACCATGCGCGCCAAAGGCGCCCGGACGGCGCCGGCCGCTCTGGCGATCAGGACCTCCCTTGAAGGAAGGCTCGCCAGCGTCTTGATCTCGGCGGCGGTCACGGTCTTGCCGTCCATGTAGCCGATGATGACCTTGAAAGACTCGTTTTCTTTGGCGAAATCCACGAGGGCCTTGGAGGAAAGGACCGCATCGCCTCCGGTAAAAACGATCCCGCAGGCGCCGTCAAGATTTCCCGCCAAATCCTTCAGGCTCGCCTTCTCCATCGCCCGGCGGCCGAGGCTGTTTTTCACGACCACATACCGCGAATCGGACTGCCTCAGCCTGGCCCTCAATTTATCCATGGAGGCGGCTTCCACCGCCGGATGCTGCGCGATAAAAAATGAGGCGTGCGCCTTGAATTCTTTTTCTATTTCCGCGACGATCAAATCCTTCGCTACGCGGCTGAGCCCCGTCGCCTTCATCGCATCAAACCTCCCGGCCTTCCGACGCCTGTCATTCCGCCGCCTCTTCCGCTTTCAAAAACTTTGACAGATCCAGCCGGACGCCCGGCCCCATGGTGCTGGACAGATAAGCGCTTTTGACAAAAACGCCTTTGAGCGTCCTGGGCTTGGCCTTCACCAGCGCCCCGATCAACACCTCGGCGTTTTGGACCAGCGCCTCGTCCGAAAACGAAAGCCGGCCAATCGCCGTGTTGACGTTCGCGAATTTGTCCATCTTGAATTCGATGCGGCCGCCCTTCACTTCTTTGACGGCCTTGGCCGGATTGTCGGTGACCGTCCCCGCCTTCGGAGAAGGCATCAGGCCGCGCGGACCCAGCACCTTTCCCAGCTTTCCGACTTCCTTCATCATCGCCGGCACCGAGACCGCGACATCAAACTCCATCCACCCGCCCAGAATCTTTTCGATGAGCTCTTCCCCGCCCACCAGATCGGCCCCCGCCTCTTTGGCGGCCTTGGCGTTCTCATCCTTTGAAAAAACAATCACGCGCACGGGCTTGCCCTGCCCATGAGGAAGCACCGCCGTCCCACGGACCACCTGGTCGCTCGCGGTCAAATCCACGCCGAGCTTGAACTGAAGCTCGACGGACTGATCAAATTTCGTCTTGGGGGCGGCCCTGAGAATCCCGAGCGCCTCTTTCAAATCACAGGACTTTTTCCCGTTCTCGGCAAGCTTGGACAGCTCCTTCCGTCTTTTGGTTATCGCGACCGACATGTTATCCCTCGACCTCTATTCCCATGCTGCGGGCGGTGCCCTGGATGATCTTCACCGCTCCGTCCCTATTTTTGGCGTTCAAGTCCTTCTGTTTCTCTTCGGCAATCTCCCTGACCTGGGCCAGCGTCACCTTGCCCACTTTGGTCTTATTGGGCTCGCCGGAGGCCTTTGCGATCCCGCACGCGCGCTTGAGAAGCACCGCGCTCGGCGGACTCTTGATGATGAAATCAAACGTCCGGTCCTCGTAAACCGTAATGACCGCGGGAAGCGTCAACCCTTCCCTGCCCCGGGTCCTTTCGTTGAACTGCTTGCAAAATTCCATGATGTTCACGCCATGCTGCCCCAGCGCCGGACCCACCGGAGGCGCGGGGTTGGCCTGCCCCGCAGGGCAGTAAAGCTTGATTGTGGTTTTAACCTTCTTCGCCATAACTTATTCCCGCTTTGATCCTTCGTCAGCGCCGGGGCGCTTCCTCAGGATAAATTCGCGCGGACGATTTGACGATGCCTGCGGCATCGTAAATCGTGCGCTCATTTAAATTTTCTCGACCTGCCAGTACTCAAGCTCCACGGGGGTCGTCCTCCCGAAGATCGCGACGAGCACCTTGAGTTTGCCTTTGTTGGGATTGACCTCTTCGATCGTGCCGTTAAAATTCACAAACGGGCCTTCCTTGACCCGGATGCTCTCGCCCTTTTCAAAGATGACCTTCGGGGTGGGCTTCTCTTTTTTCTCTTCGGCCTGCTTGATAATGCTGGCCACTTCCGCATCCCTCAACGGAAGAGGCTTGCGTCCGGAGCCGATAAAACCGCTTACGCCGGGCGTGTTTTTTACCAGATACCACGTCTCGTCGGTAAGCTCCATCTCGACCAGCACATACCCGGGAAAAAATTTCCGGGTGCTGATCTTTTTTTTGCCGGCCTTGATCTCCGAGACCTTTTCGGTGGGAATCAGAACCTGCGAGATTTTTTCCTGCAGACTGAACTGCTGAGTGCGGCTCTCGAGCGTCGCCTTGACCCGTTCCTCATGCCCCGTCTGGGTATGAATCACATACCAATGTTTTGTCAGCGTTTCCAAGAAGACTACCTTAAGATTAACGAGATGAAGTGGGACATCAGAAAATCAGCGATTCCGATAAACCCCGAAAGGATCAACATCGTCGTGAGCACCACGAGCGTCGACCCCTTCAGCTCTTCCCGGGTCGACCAAGTGACTTTCTGCATTTCGGTCCGGACTTCCGAAAAAAAATTTTGAACGTTCTGAACGACCTTCATTGCTTCCTTTATATATATTGGGAACGCCGCGCGGTTCACTCCAAACCATCAGGAGCGGCAGGAATCGGCGCCCTCCGTTCGCTACGCTCACTTCGGGTCGGCCATTCGCCGCATTCGCTGCTCCTAACCGTCGCAGCTCATAAGCACGCGGCTCTCTTCGATTCCTGCTTCTCAAACCATCAGGAGCGGCAGGAATCGAACCTGCAGTCCCGGTTTTGGAGACCGGTGGTTTACCGTTAACCGACGCTCCTAAACCCTCGACCTGCCACCTGTTACTTGCAATGCTCGAAACTTTTTTAACTTAAAATTAAAACAGAAAAAAAACCCCATGCGGACTCTTGGCCCTCAAATCCGGTCGGGTTTATTTAATTTTAATTACCAGTTTGCTGAAAAAGCCCCATCTGCGGCGTTGCTCGGTCGCTTCCGCCTGCTGTTTTGCAGCAGGACGGACCCGTCCTCGCGAAGCACGAGGCGGGCGCTTGTGCGGCGCTATTCCCATAGCGCCGCGCTCGCTTCCTCGCGCCTTGCATCTGGGACTTTTTCAGCAAACTGTTACTTATTTCTGTTCTTTATGGACCGTATGCTTGCGACAAAACGGACAAAACTTTTTCAACTCAAGCCGTTCGGTATGCGCTTTTTTGTTCTTTGTCGACGTATAATTACGACGCCGGCAAGTCGTGCATTCGAATTCAATAAACTCTCTCAAGCCAAAATCTCCGAGATCACCCCCGCCCCGACCGTGTGCCCGCCCTCACGGATGGCGAAGCGCAGTTCCTTCTCCATCGCGATGGGGGTAATCAGCTCGGCGGTGACGGTGACCGAGTCGCCGGGCATGACCATCTCCACGTCTTTGGGGAGCTGGATCACGCCGGTCACGTCGGTGGTCCGGAAGTAAAACTGGGGTTTGTAGCCGTTGAAGAAGGCGGTGTGACGGCCTCCCTCCTCTTTGGTGAGGATGTAGACCTCGCCTTTGAACTTGGTGTGGGGGGTGATGCTTCCGGGCTTGGCCAGGACCTGGCCGCGCTCAAGCTGGTTTTTGTCCACGCCCCGCAGGAGCAGGCCCACGTTGTCTCCGGCGCGGCCGTCATCGAGGAGCTTGCGGAACATCTCGATGCCGGTGATCACGCTCTTCCGGGTGGCCTGGATGCCGACGATCTCGATTTCATCGCCGACCTTGCAGAGACCTCTTTCGATGCGGCCGGTGCCGACGGTGCCGCGGCCGGTGATCGAGAAGACGTCTTCGACCGGCATCAGGAAGGGCTTGTCCACCTCCCGTTTGGGGGTGGGGACGTATTCATCGACGGCCTTCATGAGGTCGGCGATGCACTGGGAGGTCTTGGGGTCGGTGGGGCCGTTGAGGGCGTTTAAGGCCGAGCCGCGAATCACGGGGACCTTGTCGCCGGGGAACTGGTATTTGGTCAAAAGCTCCCTCACTTCCACCTCGACCAGGTCCAGGAGCTCTTGGTCGTCGACGGCGTCGCACTTATTCAGGAAGACCACGATGGCCGGGACGCCGACTTGTCTGGCCAAGAGGATGTGCTCCCGGGTCTGGGGCATCGGGCCGTCGGCGGCGGAGACCACCAGGATCGCCCCGTCCATCTGGGCGGCGCCGGTGATCATGTTCTTGATGTAATCGGCGTGTCCGGGACAGTCGACGTGGGCATAATGGCGCGTCTCGGTCTGGTATTCCACGTGGGAGACGGCGATGGTGATCCCGCGCTCCCTTTCCTCGGGGGCGTTGTCGATCGTGTCAAAGGGGCGCGCCTCGGCCAGGCCTTTCTTGGAGAGGACGGTGGTGATCGCGGCGGTGAGGGTGGTCTTGCCGTGGTCCACGTGACCGATGGTGCCGATGTTGACGTGGGGTTTGGTGCGTTCGAATTTTTCTTTGGACATGGTT
>JACPAX010000024.1 GCA_016180585.1 Candidatus Omnitrophota bacterium
AACTCTCGGTCTCAAAGAAATCCGTCACTGGCGTCTCCTCGCGTTGGGCTCCGTTGAAATTTCGGAAAATTTTTGACGCTGACCGGTTAGATTATATTATAAGGAGGGGGTCGCGCACAAGCGAAACTGGCGGGAACTGGCGCAAATCACTGGGCCGGCAGGAGCAGCGGGGTCATTTCCGCCACGTCTTTGTAGCCGAGCTTCTTCAAAAATCCCTGAATGATTTCCTCTTCGATTTTCGTGCAATGTTCGTGCTCCATCGTCGTGCAGTGGATCTGCCCGCCCGCGATCATCCCGTGGCCGCCGGCGGTCCCCCGCTTGCCGATCAGGCGCCGCAGGAAACGCCCGGCCTCCCCTTTGGCGTTGGTGGTGCGGATGGAGACGATGATCCGGTCCTTGTAGCGCCCCAGACACAGCGACCAGCTGATCCGTTCGCAGCGCAGCATGAAATCCGCGGTGAACGGCACGAAATCCGGATTGGAGATCTCGCCGAGCGAGGTCGCCAGCGCGTTCTTATAAAGAAAGCTGTGGTGCAACGCGCGGCTGAGCGTAATGAAGTGGTCGCGCGAAAGCTTCGGATGTTCGATGCCGGCCAGAAGCTTTTTGTTGCTGAGCGGGAAAAGCGCAAGATAGGCCTGGATGTCTTTCTCCCGCGCCTCCCGGCCGAGGTCCTGGGTCTCGGAGCTGATCCCGTAGGACAGGGCCGTCGCGATCGTCTGCGGAATCTCAAGGCCGCTCACCAGAAGATACTCGGTCAGGATTGTCGCGGTCGCCCCGTACTCGGTCCGGACGTCCAGAAAGTCGGCCTTGGTGGTTTTCCTCAGGGAGTGGTGGTCGATCACGATGAGCGGCTTGCGATTTTTGGGGAAAGAGCTGTTGCCGGTCTTGGGCTGCATGTCGACCACCGCGAAGTCGACTCCCGCCTTGAAATCGGACTCGGTGAGCAAAGACACGCGCAGTCCGAGATTGCGGATCATCGCGCGGTTCTCGGCCCTGCCGACGATGCCGCCGTACTTTACTTTCGCGGGGATCTTGAGCCGGTTGGCGACGAGATAGGCGAGCGTGACCGCGCTGGAGACCGAGTCGGGGTCCGGGTTGTCGTGCGTCAACACGACCAGACGCTTGGTGTTTTTAAGCGTCTCCTCCATTTTTTTCAGTCGCTCTTGGGTCTCGCCGTTCGGAAAAGCCATCTGTTGATTTAATACCTCGGGCAGCCGGGATCCACTTCCTGAGACCAGGCATCGATTCCCCCGGCCAGGTTTTTCACTTTTTTGAAACCCATTTTCCCGAGAAACTCGGCGGCCTTGGCGCTCCTTCCGCCGAAATGGCAGTGCACGACGATCTCGTCCGCGCTGTCAAGCTCGTGGACTTTTTCGGCAAGGTCGCCGAGCGGGATAAGCCTCGAGCCCGGAATGCGGTTGATTTGGTATTCGGAAGGCTCACGCACGTCAACCAGCACGAATTTTTTCTTTTCATCCATCCATCTTTTAAGCTCGCTCACGCCGATCTCCTCCACGCCTTTCGGGGGGCCGCCGGCTTTTTTTTCTTCGCCGCGCCCGATGCCGCAGAACGCGTCGTAGTCGACCAGCTCTTTGATCGTCGGATGCTCGCCGCAGACCGGACACTTGGGATTTTTCCTGAACCTGACCTCGCGAAAATTCATTTTCAGCGCGTCATAGAGAAGCAAGCGGCCGATCAGGGGTTCTCCCCTCCCCAGAATCAGCTTCACCGTTTCCGTCGCCTGGATTACGCCAATCACGCCGGGGAGAATGCCCAGCACACCGCCTTCGGCGCAGCTGGGGACCATGCCGGGCGGGGGCGGTTCGGCAAAAAGACAGCGGTAGCAAGGCCCCTTGCCCGGATAAAACACCGTGGCCTGGCCGTCAAAGCGGAAGATGCTGCCGTAGATAAAAGGCTTGCCGGTAAACACGCAGGCGTCATTGACCAGATAACGGGTCTGGAAATTGTCCGTCCCGTCGACCACCACCGCGTAGTCCTTGATGAGACGCAGGATGTTGTCACGAGTCAGGCGTTCGCTGTGGATCTCGACCCGCACGTTGGGATTGATCTCGGCCAGCCGTTCGCGGGCCGACTCGACCTTGGGCCTGCCGACGTTCTTCGTGTCATGGATGATCTGGCGTTGTAAATTGGAAAAATCCACGACGTCAAAATCGATCAGTCCCAGCGTCCCCACCCCCGCGGCCGCCAGATACATGGCCGTCGGCGAGCCGAGACCCCCGGTCCCGATAAGAAACACGCGGGCCGCCTTCAGCTTCTCCTGCCCCTCCACCCCCACCTCGGGCATGATCAGATGCCGGCTGTACCTTAAGATTTCCTCTTGCGTCAACGCCATTTTTCCTCCGATAAGAGGGTGTATTCTATCATAAAACCACTTTCAAACGTAGCGCAGGTTTTCCGCCGAAGGACGGATCCGCCTTTGGCGGAAAACCTGCGCTACCTTACGCATTCGCTTAACACCGGCTACGATTTCCTCGACAGCCCGGTCTATTTCTCCGATGGTCGTGAAGCGCCCCACGCTCAGCCGTATCGCCGCGCGACGCCGTTCCTCCGAGACCCCGATCGCTTTGAGAACATAAGAGGGCTCGAGGCTGGTCGAAGTGCAAGCCGACCCTGAGGAAAGGGCAATGTTCTTCAATCGTTTCATCAGGGCCTTGGCATCCACTCCGGCAAAGCTGAGATTCAGATTGTTCGGCAGGCGGTGCTCCCAGCTTCCATTCACTACGCCGTCCGGCAAACGGTCAAGGAGGCTGTCACGCAGGCGGTTCCGTAGACGAGCAGTCCTGGCGGCCTCTCGCCGCATTTCCCGGCCGGCGAGCACGCAGGCGCGCCCAAACCCCACAATCGCGGGGACATTCAAAGTGCCGGAGCGAAAGCCGGATTCGTGGCCGCCGCCGTCGATGAGCGGCAAGAGTCGCACGCGCGGCTCGCGCTTGCGGACGACCAGGGCCCCGATTCCCTTGGGGCCGCAAATCTTATGGGCGCTGAAGGACAAAAGGTCCATCCCCAACGCCCGTAGGTCGAGGGGGATCTTCCCGACCGCCTGCGCCGCGTCCGAATGGAAGAGGATCCCCCTTTCGCGCGCAATCTTTGCAACCTCCGCGACCGGCTGGAGCACGCCGATTTCGTTGTTCGCCGCCATGACGGAGACGAGGATCGTGTCGCGGCGTATCGCCTTCTTTAAATCCCGCGCATCAAGACACCCGTCCCTGCCGACCCCCAGGCGCGTCACACCAAACCCTTCGGTCTCAAGGCGCTTGCAGGAATCCAGCGCCGCTTTGTGTTCGATGGCCAGCGTGATAAGGTGCCTGCCCTTCTCCCGGTAGGCCCGGGCCGCGCCTTTGAGGGCGAGATTGACCGACTCGGTCGCGCCGCTTGTGAAAACGATCTCGCGCGCGTCCGCGCCGACGAGACCGGCGACCTCCGCGCGCGCCTTCTCGACGGCCCGCGCGGCCTGGCGACCCACCGCATGCGTGAGGCTGGAGGCGTTCCCAAATTTTTCGCCGAGATACGGTTCCATCGCGCGCCTGACCCTGGGGTCCAGCGGCGTCGTCGCCTGATAATCTAAATAAATTATTTTTCGCATCAATCGCCAAAAATAAAACGGGGGCGGTTTCAAGCGCCCCCGTTTAGAAATAACAACCTCGAAAAACTACAGCCGGCTATAAATTAATCACACTCTTCGACTGTTTTGACAGGGTTCCCCTCGCCGTCGTAGTAGGTCACCTGCCTGCACTTGGAACGGTCTTGCCCACTCGTGGCATACGCCGGTTGGACGGCCTGCTGCGGGTACGGCTGCGGCGGATAATAGGCCGGAGGAGGCGCCTGCTGCTGGGATCCGCCCATCAGGCTGTCCAGGAGCGCGCCGCCAATCACGTTGGTGCCGGCGCCGATCAGGGCCCCTTTGCCCGCTTTACCGCCCGAAGCGCTGGCGGCGATAGCGCCGGTGCCCGCGCCCAGAAGGCCTTGTTTCAGAATCCTTTTATTGGGGTCTTCCCGGGGGGGCTGAGAATAATAAACCGGCTGATACATCGGTTCCGGCGCGGGCTGATACCCCTGGGGCTGCACCGGATAGGCCTGCTGCGCGTAGCCTCCTTGCTGGACGGGCACATACTGCACAGGCGCTTGGGCCGGACGCGGCTGGGAGGGCGTAGTCAACGTGTCCAAAAGCGCCCCGCCGATCACGGTGGTGCCGGCGCCGACGAGGGCCCCGGTGCCCGCCTTGCCGCCCGAGGCCTCCGCGGAAATGGCGCCCACTCCCGCGCCCAAAAGCCCCTGCTTCAAAATCTTTTTATTGGGATCTTCCTGCCCCGAATAATCCTGCCCCTGGGCCATCGAAACCGGCCCGAACCCGATCAGCCCGGCCATCAAGAAAAATACGGAAAAAAACCTGAAAAATTTCATCTGGTCTCCCTTGGTTTTTAAAAACACCCACTGACCTGCTAGTATAACACAACTCAAATCACTCGTTCAAATTGTTCCACCTCGAGCTTCCAGACCGGCACGCCGCAAAACCTCTCCCCCTCCGGGCAATAGGGCCGCGTGGACGCCAGACTCCGGAGCCCGCAGGGAGGAAGCAGGTGCCTTCCAAGCCCGGGAAATATCCGGCCCACCTGCGTCACCTCGTCCTTGCACATGTTCCAGATCTCCTCCTGGGCCGTATAACAGAGGCGTTTGGTCCATTTGTGGTGGTGGTTCAAAAGATCCCCGGATTCGTAGAAGCGGATCGGAAACGCGTTGGGCAGAAGATACATCACAGGCTCTTCGCCCGCCCCCCGCTCCAAAAGTCTCGCCATGTTCCGCCAGACCGTCTCCATCGTGCCGCGATAATACTCCGACGCCTCCGG
>JACPAX010000089.1 GCA_016180585.1 Candidatus Omnitrophota bacterium
TCCGGGCCGCCGGATTCGACACCGATCCGGAGCGCATCGCCTTGGCCCGGGAGGTCGGCATCGAGGCCTGCCCGCCCTCCGGCGCCCGCGCCCTTTCCCGAGGCATGACGCAGGGCCGAGGCTTCGACGCCGTGATCCTCACCGCGGGCAGCCCCCGCGACCTGGGCGATTACCTGGGCGATTGTCCGTTTCCTTTGATGGATTATACGGCGGCCGTTGAGATCGCCCTCCTGGCCTATCTGGACATGGCCGGCGAAACGGGGGACCTCCGCGTGCCTCCGGCCGCGCAGGTCCTGAACACCGCTTATGGAGAGGCGCTGCGCGAAAGGGACGAAAAAGGCATTGGCTTCGTTTACAGCAAGGCGGACGGCGGCTTTGGGACGTATGATGGTTTCGGCCGGCCGCGTGAGCCCAACACCCTGACGCCCAAAGGACAGATCCTCATCGTCCACGCGTCAGGAATTTCTTTTCTGCAAAAGCTCTTCCGGCTTCGCGGGGTGGAAGATTCAGACCCGGACACCGCGACCCGGGAATGGCTTATCCCTGAGACATTACGGGTTGTTTTCTCAGAGGCCTAGGAAAGTTTTCAAAAAACAGGAAGCGTCAATGCGCAAAGCGCCTGCGGGATTTTTCTCAAAGCCGTCAAATCCGGACATCCCGGAGCGGACATTTTTGGGAAGTATTTATTTCCGCCCGTCTGGGAATACCGTCAGGCGAGGGAGGCTGAATTGGGGGCGGTCCTGGATAAACTCGTGCGCCCGGAACAAATGATCATCCTCATCGAGGAGGCCCTCACGGCGTCGCCGTCCAGAGCCTTTGAGGAGTTGGTGACCAGCTCGTGGAGATTTTTTTTGGCCCGCTCCGGTTTTTACGACAAGCCGGCCCGAAGTCCCGAAATGGATCTCATGCTCTTCTGCGGGCTTGTTCTTCTCGAGGTCTATCCTTCTTATCGGAATTTTATCCGGAAATCTCAGCAGGACAGGCTTAGGGAGACGGGAGAGAAGGAGAAGATCTATGCCTGGATGTTTTTTGTTTTGCCTTTTGCTTTGAGTATGGATCAACGCGCCGACTTCAATTCAATGAGAGAAAATATAGAGAGGCTTTCTGTCGGACGCGCAAACGTGAACGTCTTCGAATCAGACTATTATCCCCCGGAGGTCAGGGGGTTCTTTCTAAACAGCCCTCAAAAGGACTGGATTAAAATCGGCCTGGACCTCTTTTATCGAGGCGTCCATCAACCGCCGATCGAGATCCCGCCGCTTTTGCCGCGGGCGATACAGATATTTAACGAGGTGGAAGAAGCGTTTTTCAAGCTCCTGGGCGAAGCGCTTCGCAAGGCGGGTCGCTTTGACGAATATTTAAAGTACTTCGACGAGCGCCGCCGCGAGGCCCAGGTTTGGATCGGAGTCTGGGCGGGGCTGGACGCCGCGCCTTTCACTTTCGAGAGATCGTCCGCCCCCGCCGGCTCAAGCGGGACGGGGCCGTCCGCGTCCCATGAAGGCGGCGGCAGAGGGGCGCGGGAGGAGGAGAACCCGGCCGCGCAGGCGTTGTTAAGCCTGGAGATCGAAAAAAATTCCCGCGCCGGAGTCGTCTCTCATGTCTATAGGGGTATGAGGGACCTTCTTGGTAAAATCGAGAGTAAAATAGAAAATGGGTTGATTTACACCGGATTTGAAATTAATTTGTTGAAGGGGAGCGATTCCAACCGGCCTCGCGGGGATGCGAAGAAGCCTAATCGCCCGGCGAGGGTCGGGGTGATCGGACTGACCGCGAATCCCCCGACTTATCGGCATGCGATCGCCGCGCTTCTGGCTATGTCTGATCTCAACCTGGACATGGTGGTGTGGTTGCCGCATGGTCGTATTGAGCACAAGCCCGTTCATGACACAGAAAACGTCCCCGTCGAAGAGCGTCATCGCATGGTTCTCGAGATGATCGGGCTTTTTGGCGGGTTGTTTCGTTATACGGATGTCGCCAAAGGCAATGCGGATGTCAGCGAAAAAAATCTGCATGAGCTTCTGCGAATGAACGCGGATGAAGCCATCGAGCTTTATTTCATCTCGGGCAGTGACGACGAGGAGTACGTCAAAAAAGTCGCCGGGAACCTTTGCTTCTATATGGATCCGGCCAATGGCGGGTCCCAGACTCTTGTCGGGAGCCATCCCATTCATCAGCTTAAATGGCTGGTGGTGCAGCGCGGGTCGCTTGGCAGGGACTTTCACAAACCGGAGCTCGACCGGTTGATTGCCGATCGGTTGGAAGAATCTCTCCGAAGCGCGAAACTCACCCGGGATTCCGCTGAGAGGTTCAAGGCGTCGGTTGAGACAGCCGTGGTCGACAATCCCGGATTCTTTGACATGGGAAGCACCGATGCACGGGAGGGTCTGACCGGTCTGGTCCCGGCGAGTGTGCTTCGCCTTATTCAGGAAAAAAGCTATTACGGGTTCTCATTGCCGGCGAGCGGCGGGACGCGTTCGGCTCGGGACCGGGCGGAAGCGGAAGTCCTGGTCAGAAAAATAAACCGCGCCGCGCTTCAGCTTCGGCTGTCTATCCGTTCCAGAAATCGCGTCGCCGCCCAAGGGTTGTCTGATCTTTTTGGCCAACCCCTGCAGAAGGCGCGGGAGGCCGTCGAGGGCATGCGCTCGCAGAACGCCATCCCGGAAGGGGCGGCCGGCGCGGTTTTGGACAATTTAAATATCATCCATTATTATGCCGAGATTTTTTCGGATGCCGGACATGAAGACGTTGCGCGACGCAGGAGATCGTGGACTGAAGGGACAAAGAAAAACGGAAACAATAGAAAGAAGGCCCTCGCGCTCTATGTGGAGGAGGCCTTTCTCAATCCGGACGACAAGCCGGCCCGGCAGTTTCGGAGGTTTTACAGGGATTTTCAAGCTTGGGACAAACAATTGGGGGCCGTCATGGACCGTCTATCCGGCGCCTCCGAAGCGCTCTCGGATGTCGCCCAATCCGGCGGGCGGGAGGCGAAGCGAGCGGATCGCGAGGTTTTGGTTTCGGTTCTCGAGCAAGACCTAAACCGGGACCCTGCCCGGCGCGGGCCGGAAACCTCTCGGCGGATGCAGGGGGCGAGGTTGGCGGTTGATGATTCTAACCTGTCCCCAAGCGGCCGTTTGGGATCTGGTTTGGTTTTGACAGCGGCGGAAACTTCAGCTATCGCTGCATTAAAGTTCCAAACACACACCAGATCCAGCAAGGCGTTATCAAGCATTTTTTTGACGGCAGGCCTCAATTTTGGACAGGAGATTCAAGTGACCTATCGCATGATGAATGAGGATGGCACGGTCGACCCTGAGTTTTTTTCATTTGATGTGCTGGGTCTTATGGAAAATTCAGAAAAGTTAAAAAGAGGGAGCAAGATTGTAATTTACGTTGAAAGTAAACGGTTCAAAGAAGAGATCACCGGAATGATGGAACGTTACTTGGCGAATGCCGCATCTCTTTACCAGTCTGAAAGCTTTTTGGGAGGTCCGGCCCGGGGTTTAGTCAAACCATTGGAGCAACTGAACAATAAGTTTGTCTTGGAATTGAGCGCCGCGGGAGTCGATCTAAAACCCTACCAGGTGCCGTCATATTATGAATATTGGAGCCGGCGGGCTGATTTGTTGGAGGATCCGGAGAATCAGGCTGGCGTCCAAGAAGCGAAGCAAACGGACCGTGCGCTAACAGCGACTGCATTGCCAGTTCAGAATTTGCGCGCTATTAGGGACACGAAACTTAATCCCGGGGGGAATCGGGATGGGTTAAGTATCATGTCCCCCAAGTTTGCAGAGATTGCTTCGGTCGCCTCCGGCGACCTCGCAATGACAAATTCTGGAATGAGGTTTTTAGCCAACGGCGCTCGTTTTGCGTCGCTGGTGGCCGACGCCCACGCGCTGGAGGTGATGCCGGAGACGGAGTGGACGGGGCTTCTCGACCAACTTGCCGCATTCTCGGATGATCTGGACCACGGCTCAAAAGCCGGGGAAGATATCTTCTCGTTGACCATCAAGTCCGACCTCAAAGGCAAAGAAGAGGAGCTCCTGACTTTCGTCTCTTTCGCGAAAGGAAAAGACCAGTCCGTCCGGATTCGTTTTGAAGGGATCGATCACCAAGGCCGGAGATTCCTGGCCAAAGAAGAGATCGTTTCCAAAGAAAGAATAGACCGGGCCAGGGCCGCCGCTCGTGCGCTGTTGCAGAGAGAGTCCTCCGCCAAAATCACGGAGCTTATTCGGTCTCAAGCGAACTTCAAAGACATTGAGCTTGAGAACGAGTTCAAGCGGATCACACTTCTGGCCGAGCGCGTGGATAGCCTCGTGACGCTCGATACGCCGATGATTCTTACACTCAAAAATTATCCTTTGAAAGACAGAACGCGCTTTAATAAAGCCAGGGAGAAATTTACCACCGATCATCCGGGCGCTTACGTGGAACTGGTGGATGAAAATAACCGCGTCGTCGAGTCCGAGGTGCCCGAAGCCCTTAAGGGATCCCTGCCTCGAATGGTGATCTCTCTCCCAACCGAAGCGAACGCCGAGTGGGTCCGCTCCAAAGGATACAGTATCCTTCCGATCGGCGTCGACGGCTCCGCGCGGGATTCGTATCCTTTCTACGCGCACTACGCGGTGATGGCGCTGGGTCGGGCGATCATGAACCTCAAGCTTGATCCCAACGGCAAACTGGCGGAGTCGGCCCTTTTACTTGTCCAACTCCACGAGGCGCTCCTGCCGCTTGAGCGCCGGCGCTCCTTCGACGCGCGAAACGCCGGCCGTTTCTACGAACTCATGAAAAACCCGCGCCTGGCGCCCGATGTCGGGTCGCTCGTCTCGACGCTTCAAAAGGCCTCTCTCTGGCCGATCCGCATGTTGAACTGGACCGAGCTCAAGCGCATCCTCGACCTCAGCCGCGAAACCGACCGCTTCGTATAAAAGCCGCTCCGCCCCCAATCTTCCTTCGACTCTCTGGAGAGTAGCGCAGACTTAAGTCTGCGCTACGCTTTCCAGAGGGGTCAGATCCCCCCCTTGGCATCGAGAGAAGCTTGGGTAGGTAGCGCAGGTTTAAACCTGCGCTACCTTCTGCCAGGGAGGTCTGACCCCTCTGGCACCGAAGCCAGAGAGTCGCGTCCCGCAGTCCCCCAAGCCCCCGGAGGCGACTGGAAGCTTTTTGAGCACGCTTATGGAGCTTTCCGTAAAGGCTTA
>JACPAX010000090.1 GCA_016180585.1 Candidatus Omnitrophota bacterium
ATCGGGTGAAAGCGCCCCGGGCCAGACAGAGCCCCAGCTGCCCAAAGGAACCTTCCGGAGCAATTTCCCGCCTGCCATGTCCCACATCCTCAGGACCATCCCCCCCCACTTTGAATTCGAGCTGACCACAGACACCTCATCACCAAAGTATGAGAAATTTGTTGAGCGAACAGAAGACCGGCCCAGAAACCTGATCAATGGGGCCTGGAAAAAATCCAGAATAGCGTCGAAAATCCTTCCGAGGAGGGTGTCCGAAGACCTTATAAATTCCCTGATTAACGTCTTGGAATCGAGATCCCAAACACGCACCACGCCCCTGCTGTTTCCTGCAATGAGCTTTTTGCCGTCCGGGGAGAAGGCGACTGAGTTGACTCTGTCAAAAGCTAAAAATCTGGGAAGTTGAGTGATTCTTTGAGCCTCTATCTTATGAACAATCACATCACCCTTCCATCGAGTAAAAAGGCAGCGCTCAGGATCACCCCATTGTGTCCCGTCCGAGTCTCGGATTCCTTCGTCACGGTCAGTTTGTCCCGTTTCAAGATCTCCTCCCTCTCGGCGTCAAGCCGACTGAGTTCTTCTGTAATCTTCGCTGGATCGACAGACCCGAAGAACGATTGGGTCCCTTTCTGACGAAGCTTTTTGAATTGAACAAGGTCGAACTTTTGATCTTTGAAGACCGGGTAGGCCTGAAGTTCACGGGCGAAGGCGGTCCAAACCGGGTCTTCATCCGGCTTTTGAATCAGGGAGGCAAGGCGCTTCAGGGACTCTTCAAGCTTTTCACGTTCTCCGGTATTGTTCCCGTCCAATTTCCGGGCAAGTTCAATCAGCTTTTTTCGTTCCCCGTCCGGGATCTTCTTGGCCCAGAGGAAGCGGTCAACCTCCGCCAGGGCGGCCAATTCCTCCGTCAGACTCGCAGTGCGGGTTTCGCCCTCTCTTAAATAATAAAGGAAGATTTCATGGGTCAGCAGAAGACCCATGAGTAGATCAGCGGCGTCACCGGAAATCCCGGAAAGGACTTCGTCCAGATAGTAAACCGGCGTTCCCTTTGATCCGTTGCTCCCCTCCTTTTTCTCGACCGTGACAAGACCCGGCATCATCCCGGCATAGTAAGCCGTCCCTACGCTTTCGGCCAGGGCGGCCGCCTCTCCATCAATCGTCATAAGCCTTACCAGGGCCCTCTCAAGCACCTTGGTCTCAACCCGTCTCGTCGGAATAGGTGGAACGGTCCGGTCTGCCCCTGTTGAAAAGCCGATGAGACTGCGCACCTCCGACCTCGCCTCAGACCGTGGGGCCTTGAGGATCTCAAGGATCTGGCCGGCCCGGGTCCGGGTGTTGTCTGTGTAAAGGCCCTCGGCCTGAATCCACTCCAGGAGCCGGATCATTTGGGCCAGTTTCTCCGGGTCCCGGGGGGCCCGGGCGGGGTCTGTCCTGAGGAAGGTCAGGATGCCATCGATATTGGCGTCCTGCAAATAGGCTTCAGGGCCGGGCAGGATCACCTTCAGGGCCTTGTCGATATATTCGACCCCGAAGGGCGGCAGGACGGGCGGGGTATTGAGACGGTGAAACAGGGTCTCCATCTCCTGATGCTCCGGGTCAGAGAATTCAGGCCGGTCCTTGAGATGCTTGAGGGCCTCCAGGGGCCGCATCCCGAGAGGGAGGGTGATCTCATGTTTGGGGGAGGTGCCGACCTGGCGCAGGGAGAAGGAGGCGGCGGGTTTGATCTCACTGACGAAACGGTTCGCACCCGTTGGGCCGTGATAATTGATTTGCAGGCGCTCGGAGAGGAGCTTCAACTGGAGGGGTTTGGCGGTCTCCTGGAAGATTTCCTCAACGGACGGGGCCGGCTTGTAACGGGAGAAGCGTTCGTCGAAGAGGTCAAAGCGGGGGTCTTCAAAGGCCGTCTTGAGGTTTTGGGCATATTCGCTCGTGGGTTCAATGGCATAAACGCTCATGAAAATTTCATAAAGGGTCCGGTCCCCCTTGAGCCAGCGTTCGAGAGTGGCCTTCAGGTCTTCGATCGCAATCGGACGGACGTATTCCCCTTTTTGTTCCTCCGCCTCACGGAGGTGGACGGCCGCCTCCACAAAGCGGTCGACCACGCCCGGGGGGGCTTCGGGAAAGGACCGCTTGAGTTCGGCCTTCTCCTCCTCCGGGGTCATCCAGCCGTAGTAGGCGAGCCAGAAGCTGTCCTCGACTTCTCCGGAAAGCTCATGGGCGGCATAGCGGGCCTCTTCCGGGGTGGTGGTGGCGATCACAAAAAACCCGGGGCCGGCTTCCACGAGGCCATAAGGGGTCATGATCTGGCCAAACTGGAGGATATTATTCAAGACGGAGATGACGGCCTGGAATTCCGGCTTTCCGAAATCATCGATCACAATCGGGACCTTCTGGATCATCGCCAGCATGACCGGGGACTTTTGCCAGACCGTCTGGGCGTCCAGGCGTTCCAGGATAAATTGGAAGAAGCGGAGGAGGATCTTGGCGGTCATCTTCTGGAGAACGCCCCCTCCCTGGGAGAGTTCCTCGGGCTCCAGATCAAAGATATCGTCCGAAAGCTTGGGCTGGACACCGTCTCTCCCCTTCACGGCCGAGACCCCCCAAAGGTCGCCCACCTTGGTGTCGGCATTCAACTGCTGCTGTCTGGGGCGAAGGAAGAGGTCGTTATTGAGAAGGTCCAGGGCGATCGTGGTCTTTCCGGTCCCGGTGTGCCCGAAGATGAGGATGTGCTCCCCCAGGGAGATCGCCTTCAAAAGCTCCAGTTTGGCCCGGAGGACCGATTGACTCGGGTGGACCTGTTCAATGGGGAGCGTCCTTTTGCCGTCCGGGGGGAGACGGTGCTCGGCCAGGACCTTCCCGGTTTCATCCATAATCCGGTAATAGCGTTCCTGGATCCTGCCCGAGGTCTTCGCCACGACTTCGTGCTTCAAGAAGGGCAGGGTGGTTGGGGGGACGCTTTTCCCGGGGAAATGGGTCTCGATCAGGAGGTTTAAGGCCTGGCGCTGTTCGGGGGTGAGGCGGGAGAGGTTATAGGCGGAGCCAAAGACCGTCATAAAGTCCTTCGTATCCTCCGGGTAGGCCTCCAGACGCCGGACAATCCGGGCAAGGCCCCGCACGGTGAGGGGCCTCGGGAGTGATTCATTCTCAAAGGACTCCACGATGTCCTGGGCCAGGAGGACCAGTTTTTCGAAAAACTCCGGGTTGTCGGCATAAAATTGACGGGCGTGGAGCCTTAAGAAAAAGACCGCCTCCTTCAGGCGCTCTTGCACTTCAGCCGCCGATTCCTTGTCCCGTTTCGGGGCGTGGAGGTAGTCAAAATCCACAAACTGGAAGCGCCGTTCCAGGTCTACCGGGATTTCGCTCACCAGGTAGGGGGGCCGGTCCGGGTTTCCCAGGGCGACGGCCCGAAACTTTTTTGACGCCACAACGTGCTGCCCGTCGGGGAGGACGATAAAGCGGTGCTGGAAGAGCGAGTAGAGGGCGGCCAGGACCCCGGTCGTGGCCGGTTTATTGACTTCATCCAGGGCGCCGAAGGCACCGAGGGGGTTTTGGGCGGCCTGCACGAGGGCCGAGGGCAGATAGTCTGTCTTCTTCTTTCCCCCGACTCCATAAGTCTGGACGGCCACAAGCTGCCTTTCGGTCGTGTCAAAGTTGAGCGACATCAATTGAAGGGGGTATTTCGCAATCCCGGCCAAAAGGGAGAGGAGGGTATTTTTCCCGGTAGCGGCCGGGCCCCTCAGATAGAGATTCGGGCGGACCTTTCTCGAGAGGATCTCCATCATCTCTTCCAGCTTCTTTAAATTGTAGGGACTCAAGGGAATGAGGGCCTCCTGGCGCCGGGCGTCCTGGGTGTAACGGACACGGGCCACGTAGGCTGCGGGAAACGAATCCTCCCTTCCCCCGGGCTTGGGAAGAAGGAGGGAGGCGATGGGGAGAATCTCGACATCGGGGGTGAAGGGGCCCCCAGGGCCCAGGACCAGGGCCTGCTTGTTTAAGACGAGGTGGTCCTCAAAGCCGCCGTCAAAGGCACGCTTCTCGGTGGTCCAGGGAAGGGATCGGACTTCGGAGCGGGAGTGAGGCGGGATGGCCCAGCGCTCTTTATTATCATGAATGATTTTCTGGATGGCAGCGGCATTGTCCGCTCCCGGATTGCCGTCCGTCAAGACAAGGATCAGGTTTTGCACCGGGCGTTTGGCTGAAGTAAGTTCCTTTCTCAGGATCCTCCGGACAAACCAGGGAAGCTCAGCAAAGTTTTCAAGCTGGAACCCATAGGGCGCATAGGCCTCTTTCACTTTTTCCGTGCCGGGGCCGATCCCGATCCCGTAAATCCTGAGACCCGGAAAGGCAGCCCGTCTGATCCTGAGGCGTTCAACCGCCTGTTCGATCGCCGCCACATCGGCCGTGCCTCCATGATCATAACTGAGAATCTTGTGATGATTGTCGGCAGCCCCTGCAAGGCTATAGGGATGGTCGTATTCCCTCAACGGAAGCGGATAATCGCTAAAGGCATACTCCTCTGTCTTGATCCCCCGGGAACGCTTGGTCGCCTCCCGAAGGATCATGGCAGTCACGGCCAAAGCCTGCAAAACAGCTCCAACGGTTGATCCGCTGATATCAATGAGAAAAGAAATGTGCACGTCAAATTCCCGGGGCCTCAAATCAATCGCCATGACTGCGGCAGGCTTCGTTTCAATCGCACCCAGTGAATCTGAATCAAGATAGTCTCCCTCGATCAGCCCTCCCTGTTTTCCTCCCCGCCGGGTCGGTTCAAAAGCACCCCGGATCTCCCGGTTGAGGGTCCTGATCATGGCCCCCATCGGTTGCATCACCTTTTGATACGCTCTGATTTCTCCGGGTCCTGCCTGATCAGGCGGCGTCACTTTCGCCGCTTTGGGTTGGCGGGGCACCATCTTTAAAACTTCATGAAGCGCCTTTTGGCGTGCCTCTTCAGAAGCGGGTTTGCCGGTTTCTAATTTTGGGCGTTTGGCCGCCGGGGGTTTGGGGGGCTCTGGTTTTTCGCCTTCCGTCTGAGCTTGCGGTTTGGGCGCCGGCGCTGTTTCACGCCATCCCGGCCCATAACCTTTTCCGCCTTCTCCGGCCGGAGACGTGGGCGCCTCTCTATTTTCCGGAATGGGT
>JACPAX010000042.1 GCA_016180585.1 Candidatus Omnitrophota bacterium
ATTTCGTCAGCAACCTTGAAAGCGGTGTGCAGTGGAAGATCTGGAGCTAGCTCCAAAAGCTTGTCATTAGGAATTACTATTAATGTATCAACAAGGGCCTCCATTTTTTCAAGGCCGACAATTGGAGGAGAGACGTGGGCGTAATGGACCCGTTGCCTGGCTTACGTGGGGAGGCCAGGTCCCACCACGTGTCTTCCATACCGGGCACGTAGATCACGCCGGTGAGGTGTTGGAGGCCAAACTCGGCCATTTCGTTGGCGACCCCGAGGACTGAGACAGCTATGATCGCGATCACGAGGAATCGCCGGCGCCTCATGTGAGGCATGCTTTCGCGTGCTGCGAGGAAACAAGCGAGCGTCACGGTGATGCCGCCGCCCACCACATGCAATACGCGATTTCCCCACCAGGGATCCGGAATCGCATAGCTGAGCGCATATCCTATCGCACTTGCCGTCACGATGAGCAGCATCGACCCGAGGGCGCGCTTATCAATGTGCGCTTCGCGGCTGATATTGAAAAAGCGCGGCAAGAAGAGCCGCATGGCGACATAGGCAATGCAAAGACCGATCGTCCTGCATACTTCCAGCATTTGGGCACCCCCTATTTGATCTCAAAAGATCCTACTCATCCCATAAAGACATGGATCGTATTTAAAATCAAGAAAGCCTTCGATCATTCACGGACAGAAAAAGAAGTACCCCGCGCCGAAGTAGTGGCGCGGGGTACGTGATCGGAACTATGCCTCGATAAGGCTGACCGTGTTGTCCACGATGCGGAGGAAGAAGTCGGGTCGAAGCGGGAGCGGGTCGCCCACGGCCTTCCCCCATTGATTCTTCAGCCGCGCCGTGATCGGCACGCCATTGGGCTGGAGGAGCGGGACACGCACCTCCATGTTGACGCTTGCGGCATTCAGCCCCTCGATCGCCTCGCCGTCCTGGTAGAACGGATTGAGGAATGAGCGGACCCGCCAGAACGCGCTCTCGCAGATGTGCCGAAGCCCATCGCGAGCCATGTTCCGCACCGCCTTGAAGTCGTCCGAAACTTCGGCGACCTCGCGGCGAACGAAAACGAAGCGAATCATATGGTACGTCCGCTTGCCTGCAGGATCCTTGCCGTCGAGGCGCTCCTCATGGAGCACATCCGCCAGCTCGTATCCCGCGGTTTCCAGTGCCGCTGGCATCTCGCGAAGCGAGCACTGCAAGGTGGGCTCGATCACGGGGATGCCCGCTACGGGATAGCTCTTGCGGGCCGCTCGTTTTTCGGGCGTCTCGCGACCCATCTCTATGAGCCAGTCCATGAGGCCCCTCGGGATGAATGTCGGTTTTGAAGAATTGAACTGGAGCATGACCATGCGGACATGCTCGCCCAATGGGAGTTTCTGTGCGGCCACGATGGGCCTCCTTTTCTAGGTTACCTTATTGAACCAGGGACATTCTAACGCATTATTGTGTATTTGTCAATCCTCATCCCCTGCTTCTTCGGTTCCCTCCGGGAGCTCACCTGCGTCGGCTTTTGCCAAGGCCTCAAGGATCAGGTCGATCTTGCCGGCCATAATACCGGGGATATTGGACCATGATTGGCGGATGCGGTGATCGGTGACGCGATCTTGGGGAAAATTGTACGTGCGGATCTTTTCGGAGCGGTCGCCCGTGCCGACCTGGGCCTTGCGGTCGGCGGAGCGCTCGCGATGTGCTTGCTCGTCTTGCATCTGCTGGAGGCGGCTCATGAGGAGCATCATCGCCTTCTCGCGGTTTTGCTGTTGGCTGCGCTCGGAGGTGCAGCGGACGTCGATGCCGGTCGGCTTGTGGATGAGGCGGACGGCTGTCTCGACTTTGTTTACATTTTGCCCACCTGCCCCGCCGGAGCGCGAGAATTCGATCTCGATATCGCCGGGATTCACCTGGATCTTGACGTGTTTGTAGATCGGAAGGATCGCGACCGATGCGGTCGAGGTGTGCGTGCGACCGGCCTTTTCGGTGGCGGGGACGCGCTGTACGCGGTGTACGCCGGTCTCGAAGCGCAGGATGCGGTAGCAATCCTGACCCTTGATCTCGAACTGAGCCTCTTTGTAGCCGCCGACGCCTGCGCGCGATTCGTCGAGTACGCGCCATTTCCATCCGCGTGATTCGGCATAGCGTAGGTACATGCTCGCGAGCTCTTCGGCAAAGAGCGATGCCTCGTCGCCGCCGACACCTGCGCGGACCTCCACGACGATCTCGTTGGGCATCTCCTCTTCGGTGTCTCCGGTGCCGACGATGCGCGCGATCTCTTTCATGAGGGTGTCTTTTTGTTCGGCGATCTCCACCACGGCGTGCTCGGACTCTCCGCGAATCACAAGATCCAGCTCCTGGTGCTGCAATAAAATCTCGTCGTCCTTGGATGTGAAATGGGCCCCCTTGGCGACCGTCAGAATGGCGGGACTTATCTTCTTGGCAATCCGGCAGGCCGCCAGATCGTTGTGCACCGTCGGCGTGGTCACGCTGACAAGCAGCATGTCCGGCATAAAGTCGGCGATCTCCCGCTCCAGGTCCTCCCAACGGGCTTTTGAGGCCGCATAATCGGCAATTTTGCAAACCACCCGGATCTTTTCGAGCATCGCCGCCATATAGGCCAAATCAAGCGGTGCGCGGTTTGGCTGGGCGGTCATCCCCTCCACCGGGGCCTGGCAACGGTCGTCGCGCATGTAAACACCGGTCGGAGGGTAGATCAAGAATACTTTTTTAATTTTATCTGCGGCGGAGGGAGAAAGACCGTCAGTCGGCAAAACGGTACTTGATGAGAGTGTAGATGGCCTCAAAACCATGTCTCCAGCTGAGTTTTTTGCCTTCTTTGCGTGAACGCGGATGGTAAGTCACCGGCACTTCCGTGATACTGTAGCCGGCCTTGCGGACTTTGGCGGTAACCTCCGGACAGAACTCAAAACCACGGCACCGAAGGCTGATTTTTTCTAACACCTCTCTCTTGAAGGCTTTGTAGCAAGTCGCTTCATCGGTTATGTTAGCAGAGTACAAAACGTTTGCCAAGAAGTTTAAAAACTGAATACCGATAAAATGATGCAAATACCTGATTTCATAATGCGCTCCAAAAAAACGGTTACAGAACCAGTGCCACACAAAAAGGTGGCGGTTGATGTTGCTAAAACGGGTCCCATAAACCACGCTCACCCCGGGGTTCCTGAATTCCCGGAAAATTTGAACGTAGTCCGATGGATTATATTCCAAATCGGCGTCCTGAATGATCACGATCTCGCCCTCCGCTCTTTTGAGCCCCGTTCGAATCGCGGAGCCCTTCCCCCTGTTTTCCGGGTGGCTCTCAAATTTAATGCCGGGATACGACGCCAATACCTTGGTCCGGATGATTTCACCCGTCCCGTCATTGGAAGCGTCGTCAACCAAAACAACCTCTTTTTCCAAAGGAACTTCCATTACCCTTCGGATGAGTTCCTCAATGTTTCCGGCTTCGTTGTATACAGGGATAATGACCGAAAGCGGCGTCCGATAATCGTTCATGATAAGCGCCTCTCAAGGATGCGGAGAATTCTCTGAGAAGCCCTTCCGTCTCCAAAAGGGTTTTCCCATCGTCGATCCCGCTCCATCATATCCCGTGCGCATCTCAGAATATCCCCCGGGCGATACCCGGCAATGACATTGGCCCCCGCCGCGACGGTTTCGGGCCTTTCCGTCGAAGTGCGCAGCGTCACGCAAGGAACGCGGAGAATACAGGCTTCTTCCTGCACGCCTCCCGAATCGGTCAGGATCAGGCGCGCGTCGGCTTCTAAACGCAGAAAATCCAGAAAACCAAACGGCGGCAGAACCCGCACATCCGCCGGCGGGGAAATGTGAAAAGTCTTCAGCATTTTTACCGTACGCGGGTGAGCCGGGAATAAAATGGGCATGCGAAGCTTCCGAGACACCTCTTCCAGGCCTTGGAGAATAGAGGCAAGACGCCCGCGGTCGTCGACATTTTCCTGGCGATGCAATGTCAAAAGGAAAAACCCCCGTTTCCTGGAAACGCCGAACGGCAAGGCGCCTAATTTTTTTCTGGCGAGCGCAAGGTTTTCACGCACGGCGTCTACAATCGTGTTCCCGGTGACAAAAATTTTCCCGGGATCCAGACCTTCCTGCTCCAATGTCCTTTGCGAGCCTTTCGTGGGAGCGAATAAATAATCCGAGACGTGGTCCGTCAAAATACGGTTGATTTCTTCCGGCATGCTGCGGTCGCGGCTCCGGAGACCCGCCTCCACATGGCCCAGATCAATCTCCGGGATTTTCGAAGCGGCCAGGGCGCCCGCAAGCACGGTATTCGTGTCCCCCTGCACCAGCACCGCGCGTGGACACTCCTTAAGCAAAATCGTCTCTATAAGAGGCAGCATGCGGCCGACATGATGACCGTGACCCGTCGCGGGCGACTGGTGCACGGATAGCCGGTACTTCGGGTCGGGGAGCTCAAGTTCCTTAAAAAACAGGCGGTCCATGGGATATGAATAATGCTGGCCCGCGTGAAGGAGAAAATAAGACGCTCTGTGTTTCCTGAGCTGACGAATAAGCACGCTCAGCTTAATCACCTCGGGTCGCGTCCCCAAGATTACCGCGATGAACGGCCGTTTATTCCTGAATTTCATTTTTAAAAATCTCAACCATTTGACGCGCGCACCGGGTCATCGAAAACTGTTTGGAGCGTTCCCATGCGTCCTTCGAAAGGCGGTTTCTCAACAAAGAATCCTCGCAAAAACGATCCATCGCGTCCGCTATTTCTCCCGCATTTTCAGGGTCCACGAGAATCGCGGTGTCTCCGACCACCTCAGGAAGCGAAGTGCGATTCGAACAAATCCCGCTGACCCCGCAACTCATCGCTTCCAACGCCGGGAGGCCAAACCCCTCATAAAGCGAGATCATAACATATCCCCACGCCGCGTTATAGAGCGCGACGAGCTCCCGGCGGTCGATGTACCCCAGGAGCCTGACGTTCCGCTCAAGACCCCGCTCCTTCACAAACGCGCGCAGTAGGCGTTGGGTCCCGCCGTCCTTACCGACAATCACCAGAGAGAAACGGTTCTTCCCCCTTTGTCTGAGCATGTCGTAGGCCCGGAGTAAACACAAATGATTCTTGCGCGGTTCCAGCGTGCCCACGCTGATCAAAAAAGGCGGTTCAATCCGCTGCCGAGCCAGGACGGAAGCGATGTCGGAAAGCTCTCCCGCCTTTTTGAAAGCGGCGTCAACTCCCAGAGGAACCACGCTCACGCGTCCGGCCGGAACCTTTAAGTATTTCTCGATGCCCCGTCTTGTCCACTCCGAGCTGGCAATCACCTTTCGGGCGCGGCGTACCGCCGCCGGCAGCCATACGGACCAATAAAAAGCGGAAAAACCCCGCTGATTACCGGGGAAAGCGATCCCGATCAAGTCGTGCACCGTCACAACCGAGGGAACGCTGCCGAGGATTGGAGGCGCAAAACCGGGGCTGTAAAGAAAATCGGGCTTGTCGATCCAGGTCTTGAGCGGAAGCTCGATGGATTCCCAAAAGATGCGTTCCGGGGCGCTCAGATCGTCCTTGGGGCGGCTGTAAAACAGCCACTCGATCTCAGGCGCTTCTTCCCTGATCGCCTCGACAAGATTCTGCGCCGCCACGCCGATTCCGGTTTTCTTCCCCCGCACGGACTGATAATCCACCGCAATTTTCATGAGCCCGGGCTCTCATGACACTCGTCCTCTCTCCCAACGCGCCTCCGCGTCAACTCCCAGAATTTTGCCTGCTTCGCAAACTCATAATAACCGCTTAAGACGGAGAAGAAGAACCCTTCGCGGCCGTCCAAGAACCCGGCCCGGACAAACAACCGGTGCCCGATAACGGCAAGCGGCTTCCCTTTGAGTCGAGCGCCCGAAAAAGACGCTTTTTTTTCCTCAAGAGTCCTCGCCTCAATCTGCGTGTAAAAGTTTAGCTTCTTCAGGTACGCCGACAACGAGGGCGTGGATTCATGAAAGAGCGGATTTTTCAACCGGGACGCCTCTCCCTCCAAGACCATTCTTTCATGGACCCGGCCTTCAAAGACGGCCTTCTCCCTCCTGACGAGCCGAAGCTGAAAATCCCCTCGGTTCGCGCCGTACCGCATCCGGCGGCCGAATATCCTGTTTTCCCGTTTCAAATAATAAGAGTCCGCTTTTGGATTATCGAGAACCTCGCGGATCTCGGCCGCCAGAGACTCCGAAACAAATTCGTCGGCGTCCACCGAGAGAATCCATTGGCCGGTCGTTTTGGAAATTGCGAAATTTTTTTGGGAGGAAAAATCCCTGAAGGCTCTCAAGAAAACTTTCGCGCCAAGTTTTTCGGCGATGGCGGCCGTTCCGTCAGGACTTTCCGAGTCCACCACGACAAGCTCATTACAAAAAAACAGAGCGTTGAGGCATTTTTCGATATTTTCCTTCTCATTATGGGTAATGATCACCGCCGAAAGCGTCGGCATCAGACGCTCCCGAAAATTGTTTTATCCGGCACCGATCGGAGAAAACCGCCGGCCTTAAGTTTTGCCCGGCGACGCAGCGCTTCGGGGATAAGCGGCAAGGCCTGAAACAGGCCGATCGCCAACTCAGGTTTTCCCGATACTAAAGAATAGGAAGCTCTGGCCGGAATCCAGAACAGAAACCCCGCGAGGATCGTCCAGTCGCTCAAATTTTTCCACATAAAAAGAAACGTGTTTCTCCAGTTGATGACAAGGGTCCCCTTTCGGCCAAACGCCCGGTGAAAACTTACTCCGCCTTCATGGAAAACAACGCTCTCCGGCTGATAAAGACATTTCCAGCCCCGCTTATAAGCCCGGAAACAAATGTCCGCGTCCTCCAGCCTGCCGGGCAGATAGAGCGGATCATAACCGCCCAGCTCAAGAAACTTTTTCTTATCAAACGCGCCGAATCCCCCCTGCAGCGTCAACGAGGGCGTATCGATCCCCTCCCGGTAACCGGGATAGCGGCAGCTTGCCCAATAAACGCCGTAACGGACGCCGCCCCTGGTTTTATTTCCCTCGTAGGTGATTCTGTCGTGACTCAAACACTTCGGCGTGACAAAAAAAACATCCTTGTCGGCGAGAAAGGGCCGTATCAGCGGGTCTAAAAAACCGGGGTCAACCGCAATATCGTTGTTCATAAAGACCAGGAGATCTTCCTCCAGGGTCGGCGCGACTTCGTTATAGGCGCAGAGGACCCGATTCTCCTTCATGGGGATCCAACCGACCCGCCCTCCCCACGACTCCACCACCCGCCGGCTCTTATCGGCGCTGGCGTTATCGATCACGCTAAGGCGGCTGGGAAACCCCGCCTTTTCAACGGCCTCGACAAATGTCGGCAAATTCTTCGACAACAGATCGCCGCCGTTAAAATTGAGTATGAGGATATGCGCCCGCATCACTTGGTCGCGGGGTAAGTCTTGTCAATTTTTTCGGTGATCACGCGCGCCCCCAGGACCGCGACCCACACGAGATTGGCGGCCAAGGCGTACCCCGCAAGAAGCGCCTGCAGGACCGGCTCCAAGAAAGGTCGGTTGCCCAAACCCACCGTAAAAATAAGAGCGGTCGCGATGGGAAGAAAAACAGGGAAGGTTGTCAGCTGATGGATCAGCGAGAAGGCTGCCCGGAAAAAAGATTTGTTCTGATAGTCCCTCGGCCGGCCATAAGAATCGGGGACCGGGACCTTAAGGCGCCCCTGCCTAAGCCTTTGCAGAATCACCGCCGATTCGCAGAACATAACCGTCGTCATCATTAGGGATCCGTAAAACGCCGCGAACCCGACGGCAAGCCACTCCAAGCGCTCCCCCCCATGGCTCAGCCCGACGCCCAAACCCAGGAAAGCCAGCGGCGGAACAATCGCGTTGGCGATGGTATCAAAAAAAAGCCCCGTCGCGCGGACAAAATCTTTGGCCCTGGCCAGCTCACCGTCGACGTGGTCCAGAAGATACCAGCCGTTGACCAGAAGAATCCCCAGAAACCAATGCCCCGACGACAACGCCCAGGCCCCGCCGGCGCCAACCAGAATAGAAGACAAATTCACCCAGTAAGGAGACACCGGAAAGGGGCACAGGCAAGCCGTAATGTAGATCGAAATTCGCCGCATCACGTACCTGCCGTAAAAGGTGTCGGCGTGACGACGGGGTCCCTGCACTTTTTCCCGCAACTGGCGCGGCCAAAGAATCATAATTTTCTTTCTCCTTCCCGGCGCAGGCAATCTTTGATGAACCCGACAAGATCCCGCACCGATTCGTCAACGGTCTGCGCCCCCGACCTCACGGTAAAATCAGGAGTAAGCGGTGTTTCGTAAACCGACTCCGGCGAAAACCCTATGACGCCTGAAAGCTCCCGGCGGATCGCTTTGGCATAAAGGCCTTTGACGTCGCGCTTCATCACGCATTCCAGACTCGCGTCAAAATACACTTCAAAACAGCGTCCACCCAGGCGTTTTTTTGCGGCCTGACGGGAACGGCGATAAGGTGAAATAATGGGCACCAAAATAACGTCCGCTTCGGCCCGACGAGCCTCACAAAGCCCGGCAATTCTGGCGTTGTTCTCTTCAATCTCGGCTTCGGAGAAACCCAGGTCCCGGTGCAACCCGGAGCGTATTTGGTCTCCGTCGAGAATAAGCACGGAATATCCCTCCCTCTCGAGCGCCCGCTGCGCCCCCCCGGCAACCGTCGTTTTACCGGCGCCGGACAGGCCCGTAAACCAAAATACCGCCCCTGATTTCATGGCTCCCCGCCCCACCTATTCGTGAAAAACCGGACGCTTGGCGGCAAGCTCCGCTTGCAGCATCTCCTGGACGGCGCTCCTCATAAACCAGTCGGGGAGCTTCCCCCCCGTTTTCAGAGTCCGCCGGATCTCGGTCCCGCTGATGGTTTTAAGCGTTTTATCGGACGGAACGCCCGCCGCGTACTCCTTGGCCCTTTCATCATAACCCACCGTGTCGAAAAACACAGGGGTTATTCCCAGGGGGCCGAGTTTATCAAACCATAGCCGGGTATCCTCATCCTTATAAAAATCGCCCACACCGGAGTGATTGCGGCCAACGATAAAATGACTGCACCCCATATTTTTCCTGCAAAGCGCCGTAAATACGGCTTCACGCGGACCGGAAAACCGGGGATAGGTCAAAAGAGAGCCTATCACGACTTTCCCTGCGGGATAAAAACCGGACGCAATCAGCGACTGGTAGCTCTTGATGATGAGCTCCGGAAGAAAATCGCCCCGTCGGCTCGTCCCCACGAGCGGACTGATCAGAAGCCCATCCGCGCGCGTGGATTCCAGGGCCGAGAGCTGGATGTATTCGTGCGCCCGATGAGCGACATTGCGTGTATGGAAACCCACTACCCGGTTCCAACCTTTATGGGAGAATACAAAACGGGCCTGCGCCGGAGTAAGGAGATACCGACTATGCGGCACCTCAAGACGCCGGACCAGCGTCACTTTCCCTGCCAGGACATGCGGCCCTCTTTTTAAAAAATCGACCACCCCCGGATGGCTTGACGAATCCGTTCCAAACCACTGACGCGCTGTTTTTTTGAGGTAAATCGTATAGATTTGGCTTATCTCCAAAACCGCATGGAGCGCTCCGCGGTCATTTGTGAGCCCCACGGTATCCCCCACCCCAAAATCCCCGGGAAGTTCTGTCCTCTGCAGAATCACGGGCATCGTCCAAACCGTCCCATCCGGCAAACGACTCTTTTCCAGCACGCTCGTGAGCGTCTCCTCCCCCATGAAACCCTCCAGAGGCGAATAGGCCCCCAAAGCAATTTGCTCGCAGTCCATCAGATCCGTATCTCCGACAGCAAGCGATCGACGCTTCTTTGTTTTATCCGAATTTTCGGGTGAAATGACGCGCTCTACCAATCGTCCGCCATGGGGCTCCACCAGAAGCGATTTGGGACTCACCGGGTAATACGCTCCCGAGACGTCCAATCCGCGTTCGTACTCATGAGTCAGCCTTACGATCATTTGCGCGCAGGAGACAGGGTCTTTGCCGATCGCTGTCTCGGCCGCAAGCACCAAGCCGTCGGCGCCGTCGATCAGGGTGTTGATCACGTCGTTGACCTCGGCCCTCGTCGGACTTAGGTTTGATATCATCGATTCCAGAAGGTTTGTCGCCACATACACCTTTTTGCGCTGTTTTTTGGCGACATGGATGATTTTCTTTTGCAGCCACGGAATCCGCTCAATGGGTTCCTCGCGGGAAAGGTCGCCGCGGTCGATAAGAATCGCGTCGGATTTTGCGGTAATGGCTTCCAGATTAAAAAGACCGTTACGGCATTCAATTTTCGAAATTAAAAAAACGTCCTTCGCGCAGACCGAACGCATCAAGTCCACGTCTTCGGCGCGGTTGGCGAAAGAAAGCGCCACGTGGCGTATGCCCATGCGTTTACCGATTTCCATCGCCCCCCGGTCCTTTTGGGTGAGCGTCTCCAGGCGGATCCCCCTCTCGACGGTAACGGCCTTGTTTTGCCCGATTTTCCCCCCGTTCAACACGCGGACGACCACCCTGTCTTTTTCCTTCGCCACCACCTGGACCAGCACGGAATCAAAATCGATGCTGATCATGTCGCCCTCCTCCAGCTGCTCAATAACCTCCGCCGGATAAAAATTTAATTCGTGCTTGTCTCCGGGGACCGGTTTACGGGAAATTCCGACAAGCGCATGCTCTCCGACCTCTACCGAACCCCCCGACAAATACCCGGTCCTAATTTGGGCGCCCTCGGAATCCAGGCAAATAGGAACCCGAGTGTACCCACGGATTTTTTGGATCACGGCCTCCAGATCCTCAAGCCGGGTATGGGACAGGTTGATTCTGAATAAATTGACCCCGAGTTCCTCAAGACGGGAAACCACCCTTTCGTTCAGCGATGCGGGTCCCAGCGTGCAAAGAATTTCTTTGCTCATTAAAAAATCTCCCATAGTTTAAAATAAAGGCTCTCTTCCGGCGTAGTCACCCTATCCGTGGCTAGCTCCCGCGACCTCAACTCAAGGGCCCCCTCCGGTCCCAGATAAGGCTTCCAGTCCAATTTTGCCGGATCTTTGTCCCACGCAAGGAGATAGCGGAACCGACTTTCCCTGATCCAATCGATCAGTGAAATCCCCCTCTGCCGGCACATCCACAAAACCGTGTTATCCAGACAAACGGTGCCCGCCGGCGCGTAAAAAAGCCGGGGCTCATTTAAAAAGAGAATCTTCTCCCCCGGTTTAAGGTGAGGCCTGATTTTCGCCAGGACCGCAAAGGAACGCTCATTCTTTATCAAGTAGTCGTCCGCGGGGATCAGGCCAAGCGCCGGTTTCCAAAACTTTAAAGGATAATAAGCTGAAAGCGCGTAATGCGCGCAGGCGGCGAAGACTAAGACAACGGTCGTTATTTTTTTAAGAAAATCGGGCTTTTCCCGCCACCGCCTAAGAGCCAGGGCCGCCAAAAGGCATCCATACGGCAAGGCGGGGATTAAAAATCGCACGTGCTGGATGGAATAATACCACGCGATAGCCAGGGCCGTCGTAAAGAACATCATCCATCTGACGCGCTCATTTTTTTTAAAATCCAGAAAGAAAAAACACAGCGGCAGAACCATCAAGGGCAGGGCCCCCAAAGGCTCTCCCCCAAAAACATCCACGCGGTAAGCCAGATTCCAGGGCAACAAAAGCAAATTCAAAAGAGTCTTGGGAAGAATATGGAACCCGACCATGTGCTGTTCAAATCCGCTCCCAAACCAGGCGGAAAGAAACGGAAAAACAGGGTTGCCCGTCAAAATATAACTGCGCCCATACCAGAACCCCGAAAACACCAGGCAGACAACCACCGCCAGAAAAGAGGAAAGCGACTTTTTGCGCCAAGAAACGGAACGGCTTCTAAGCATCCCCCACAAATGAAGCGCGGCCAAGAGAACAGCCGGAATCAAACCAAAGATCTTGGCCGACACAAGCGCTGCGAGAAATAAGCCTAGGATAAAAGCGTCCTTGAAGCCGTACCCGCGTATTTTCCAGATCCACGCGGCGAGATAAGATAAAAATAAGTACAACATAACCGCGTTATCCGTGTACGGATAGACGCTCTGCATCCACACCACGGGCGTCGCGAGAAATAACCCCAAGGCAAGAAACGACACCGCGCGGTCCCTGAAAAGATAAATACCGGTCAAAAAAGTCAAGCCCGCCGTCAGCGGGGCGGCGAGCCAGCTAAACAGGGTTGCCAGCGCCGTCCCCTGCACCAAAAGCGCCGCCGTGTACGCCATGCCGATAAAAGACGGCCAAAGCGACCTCGCATGGGTTGGCTCGTAAACAAACCCTCCCGTTTCCACATACCACCTCGGAAAATAGAGGTGATAAACCAACGCGTCATTTCCTATGACGGGCGCCTGCGCGGCGATAAAAGTCACGCCCGCAAGAATCGTAAAAAAGAGGACAATCGCCCACTCCCACCGCGAAAGCGCGTAAGTCTCCGTGCGAAAAAGCGGCCCGAGGTCTTCTCCGGTTTCCCGACGCCGCAGGATTAAAAGAGAAATCCCCACCCCCAAAAAAGCATAGACCGCCCAGGCGTGCCACCACCCCAGGGCCCCAAAAAAGATCATCCATAGCGAGAACAAGAAGAGGCCTATGGCGACTGAGCACAAAAGATTCAGCAGGGCGACAGAGGGCCTTTCGGAGACCCCCCAGTAATCCCCCAGGACGACACGCCCCGTGGAGAAAAACGCCAGGCAGAACAAAACAAAAAATCCGGAGGCTTGCAGAATGACCAAAGGCCCCGAACCGGGAGCGCTCATCGGATCCATCCTTTTTCAATCAGCCTTGGCCACGCGAACACAAAAATAAAATAAACGGTTGTCCACACCGCCCACACTAAAAAAGCGCCACTCATGAGCGCCGCCGGGACCCGATTCCGGGTTTCCCATTTTTCCCGAAGAATGGTCCACAGGCCAATCGCCTTGCCAAACTCCCAAAGAGACGGCAGGCTTATCAAAACAAACAACGCCCATTGGATCGCCGCTTGGGCAAGCGATCGTTCAGCTTCCGGGAAGAGGGCCCTCAAGACCACAAGCAGCGCGAGCATCCAACTAAATTTGACAATCTTGACAAAGAAATCGCTCCATGCCTCCCGGAACGAACAAAGATACCTGCAGGAAAGAAAATAGGTCGCCACATAGCGGACAAAAACCACCAGAGTTGTTGCCACCCCGACCCCCGCGATCCCATAGCCATGCCTGATGGTCCACCAATTGGCCGCGAAAGCCAAAGCACAGGCAACGGCGATAATCGGCAGAAGGAGAATCTGTTTGCGTATCACCGTAATAAAATAGCTGTACGGCTGGGCGAGCGCCAAAAAATAAGCGCTTAAAACCAGCATCCTCATCGGCTCGATGCTCTCCAGATAGTCCGGTAGAATCAGCTTCGCAAAATAGGGGACAAAAAACCAGACCCCGGCGATGAGAATCGGCATGATCTCCGAGAAGGCCTTCGCGGATTTGTCCAAATAGCCCTTGAGCTCATGCGACCGCTCGGTTTTTCCGAATTTTTCATGAAAGTTTGGAATCAGCACGATCCCGATGGAGTTGGGCACCGTCACAAGATAGGTGTAGGCAAGCAGCGCGACACTGTAAATCCCAAGCTCTTTCAGACCCAGGAGCTTGGCGATCATCAATTTATCGATCGTGAGAAATACCGTGCTCATCAGCCCTACGATCATCAGCGGAAACCCGTACTGGATAAGTTCCCAGATTCTCCTCCATTCCAGGCCCCATCGGAAACCAAAACGATGATAGGCCCTGATATAGAAGATATTAAAAAGAAAACTGGCCATCATCGCCCACATAAAACCATAGAGCTGGTAACGCCATGAGAAAAAGGCGACCAGCGCGGCGTTGACAAGCGACGAGAAGATCATCTGGGAAGACGCCAGTGAAAAATGCTTGTAGCCGCGCAAAAAAGCGATTTCCAAATTTGAAACCCGCTGCAAAATCACCAATGCCGAGATAAAAAGGAGCCCATAGAAAATTTCCGAAGGAAGGCTGCCGATCCGCCAAAACGCATAGCCCAGAATCCCCGCCGACATGAGGAAAGCGCTCAGCAGCGAAAAACTAAAGACCAGATTCTTGACCCGCTCGACCTCATCGGGCCGCCCCTTTCCCTGATAGAACGGGATCTCGCGTGAAATAGCCTCGGTGACCCCGAGCGGGGTGTAGGAAGAATAAATCAAAAGCACTTGGAGAAGCGCCCACACCCCCATCTGAGTAGGCCCGAGAAAACGCCGCGCGAGAATAGCCGCCGCGAGCGTGATCGCCTGCGTCAGGATGGACGCCGAGGAATAAACGCCGGCGTCGAGAAGAATCTCTTTTTTCTTAGGCATGGGTCTCAAGAACCTCTGAAATTTCGCGGACGACCCGCGCGGCCCCTTGCGAGTCATTCCGTCCCAAATAGTACTCCCTGTCCTTTTCGCTCAAGGAAGGCCCCCGGCTCCGCTCTCCCCGGCAAATACCCTCAAACGCCTTTCTCAGATCCGCCGCGCTCCGAAACAGCCGGCAAAACCCATGGGCGGCATATTCGTCCAGAATCCGGCTTTCGAATTTCTCGGGGACCACGAACAGCGTGGGTTTCCGGAGGATCGCCGACTCGATAAGCCCCGTCGACCAGTAAGAAAGAACCATGCCGCGGGACTCTTTAAGCAAGGTTAGAAAGTCGGCCGATTGCGGAACAAGCCTGGCTTTTCCGGCAGGCTTCAACTCTTTGAAAAACTCGCGCCACAAAGGAACGGATTCGACACTGTGGGGCTTAACAATCAGTTCAGCCGGGAGACCTTCGAGCGCTTCTAAAATCATCCTAAAAGCGGGCTTTTGAAATCCTCCCCATGTCGTAAAATGCGACCCCAGATACCCGTGCTGATCAGGCGAATGCAGCCAAATTCCCGTAGCGGGGTAGAGAAATTTAACCTTCTCCGCGGTTGCCGAAACCGGCGGCCTAGCCGCAGGGGACTGTCCGGACAAACGATCATACCGGGGGGTCCCCGTAACCGAGATTTTCTGAGGATCCCAGCCTCGCGCCGCATACATCGCCTTCTCAAATTCCGAATGGACAAAAGTCGTGGAATGCGAAAAACACCTGCTTTCCTCGGGTACCGCAAAACTCACGGCAAGATTCGCGTGAGAGACGCAAAACATTTTCACCCCCCTTGCCTTCATAAAAGCCCCCAAAAAAGCGCCGCGCGAAGCATAGTCCTCGTCCACAAGAAAAGCTCGGGGTGAACAAGCCCGAATCAGGTTTTCGTAGAGCAGCGCTTCACGGGAAAGCCTCTTTAGATAGTCGCCAATTCCATGCAGCAAACGGGTTTTTACAAAAACTGAGAAGTCGCGGTCCTGATAAACGAAGATCCCGCTTCTTTCGGCCAAATCCAACGCGGCCGAAAATTCGCGCCGGACATTTTCCGCAGATTCCCCTTTCTCGGCCGGACTTCGATTGCCAAAAGAAGAAGGCGTCCAATAAGGGATCTGAAGGGCGCGGGAAAAATTCCATTGGTTTTGGTGAAACTCAAAATCATAAATCGCCACGCGCCGGCCGCAACGCTTAAGCTCCCGGACCACAGGCCCCAGATGCGCCAGAGAACCCTGCGCCAGGATTTCCATTTTACAGTTGGCCCGCGCCAGCGCGCCATAAACGCTCAGAATAGTTTTCTTAAGACCGCGCTTGACGTCGGCCACAAGCGAGCGTTGCAAAGGGGAAACAGAATCGTCGTTTTCGAGCTCATACACCGAAATTTGAGTCTCCGGAATTCGGGCCTGACGACACCCCTCGTCCAAAAAATAATTGAGAAAAAAGTTTCCTGAAAAATAAGGGTATTTCCTCGGGTTGAGGCTCTGGAAAATCAAGACCCTGTCCGGCCGCCGTTTCAAAAGAAGGCCGGCGTACTCGCGGTTCTTAACGGCAGGGATCAAAATGTATGAAAAGAATAAACGTGTCACTGACGCGTAGTCAACGTCGCTGAATATCCGGGCGTCCCGACAGGCCTTCATCCAGTTATTCACGGCCGCGCACCCCCAGGCGTTGATCTCGCTCCACCTGGTCTTCAGCAAATATTCATCCAGGGCCTCAAAAGGAATTCCCCGTCCGTCCAGGAAGGAATAAAAACGGGGGTTGTCGCAAAATACCTTGAAATCCCCCGGACGGAGCCCCGCTTCGACAAATTTTTTGTACTGGCTTCCGTTGGAGAGAACGACAAACTTGCCGCTCACGTCTTCTCAAACAATTTTTTTTCCAAAGACGTCAAATCGGCAATGGTTGGGGCGGGCAGGCTGTCCCCGCCGCGGGAGCACCCCAGGAAAGAAACGCCCGCTTTTCTGGCGCCCTCGTAATCCGCGCGGGCATCGCCGATCATAAGCACCCGTTCGCGTCGAAAGACCCCCTCCCTCACAATGCGCTCGAGAAGTTCGGCCTTTCCGGGCGGCGAGCCGTAAACCGCTTTAAAAAAATGAAGGATGCCGCGCTTGGCGGTGATGCGCCGGATTTCTTCATCCGGCGTTCCGGAAGCGACATACAAAGGGAGGACTTTGCCGTAAGACTCCAAGAATTCACGCGCCCCCGGCACCCACGGCGCCTCAACCACCTTCTCCTCGACCATCTCCGAAAAGCGTCGAGCCAGGCTTCTCCCCGCTTCCGGCGTATAACGACGCCGAAGCAATGTCTCCTCAAAATACTTGAATTTTAAAAGTCGGGAAACGCCGAAATTGGCGCGATGATACTCCACCACTTTTTGAACAATCTCCGGTCCGTCTTCCGAATAGAGAGACGCGAAGGCATCGACCTTGATCTCCTCGGAATCGACAAGGACGCCGTCAAAATCAAAAACAAGCGCATCGTAGCGCAAATTTTTTAACGGGCCTTGAACCATTTCTCATTCACGCAGTTCAGCGGCCTCTCCCCGTCCAAGACCCGCCTGGCTTCCAAAGAGGCCTTGCGCCTGAGTTCTTCATCCGCCTCCACCGATACGAATGCCGCGTGTGGCGTCAACACAAGGCGATGGGCTACCCAGGGCTCCCGCCGCCGCCATGCCTGTATCAAGGGATGCCTGCTGTCCGGAGGTTCCGTCGGCAGGACATCGAGCCCCGCTCCACGCAGGCGTCCCGACTTGAGCGCGTGATGCAGGGCATCCATGTCCATAACGCCGCCTCGGGAAGTGTTGATGAAAAGCGCTTCTTTTTTAATTTTTAAGAAAAATCTCTTGTTAGCCATCCCTTTGGTCTCCGGGGTAAGCGGCGCATGGATGGAAATCGAGTCCGCCTGCTCCAGGAGTTCATCCAAAACGCGACAGCGCTCGATCCCAAGCGCTTTCTCCTGTCCCGGACCGACATAAGGGTCATAAAAGATCACGCGCATCCCGAACGCCTTGGCGCGAACGGCAAAGGCCGTCCCAATGGGTCCCAAACCCACGATTCCCATCACGGATCCGGCGATGCGATGAAGCGTTCCGGCCGCTTGCCAGTTCCAGTTCTTATTGGAAGCGCGCACGTTTTCGGTGAAGGCGTAAATTCCGCGGGCAAGCGTCAAAAAAAGCGCCATCGCGTGGTCCGCCACATCCGCGGTGCCGTAATCGGGAACGTTGCAGACACGGATGCCCCGCGCGCCTGCCGCTTCGAGATCTACGCTGTCCACCCCCACGCCCATTCGCACAATAACACGGCAGCGCTCCAATTTCCCGATAACCTCCGCCCGAATGGGTATCCAGTGCCAGAGCAAGATCGCGTCGGCCTGCCGCCAAATTTTATCGTCGATCTCTTCCGGGCGGCAGGCTTGGGGGGTCCAAATCCGCGTATTTTTTCCGAAGATCCCCCGCTCAACCCGCGCGGGACCTTTCAGAAGGTCAGGAATGAGTAAGGACCGCATCGTAGGGGGTCTGCGTCTCGGTAAACCCGTGTTTTCGCAGCCAGAATTCCACCTGGGGCATCTGCCATTCGTAATCCACATCAAGACCGCCCCACTGCTCAAGCGGGTATACCTTGCGGCCGATCCACGGAAAAGGCGGTACTCCGTAGGAAAAATCGAAACACCTGGGGCGAACGACAAACGCCGAGCAATCGGGAAAGTGCACGTCGCCCTGTGAATCACGATCGCAAGTCGCGCTTTCAAAGGCGGAGGGGTCCAGAAACGGTATGAGGCGACCATCCGCGATGCGATGGGCACGCAAGGGGCTCCACATGTTGTAACGACTCACCGTCACCGCCGAGTCCAGACCGGGGTTGGCCCGCAAAGCCTCAATCCCTTGGTCAATAATACCCGGCGTCACGGTGGCGCCGTTGCAGAACAAAAGCGCCATCATTTCAATTTTTTCGGGCTTATTGAGCCCCGCGATCACCTCGTAGCCGTTTTTGAACGCGTCCTGAGACAGCGCCTTGTTGGTCGCCAGATTTGGGTCGCGCATAATCACCTCGGCGCCGTGCTGTTTGCCGATGGCCGCAATCTCCGGCGAGTCCGTGGAAACGTAAACTTTATCCACGAGTCTCGAGCGTTTGGCCGCCATCATGCTATAAGACGAAAGCGGTCTGCCGACAATGGGATACAAATTCTTATTTTTGAAACCCGTGCTTCCCGCCCTTCCGATCGTTAACGCGGCAATCATAAGACTATCCCCTCCTCTCAAGCGGCTCTTTCTATCCGGTTCACCAATTCACCCAGACCCCCAATCTTCAACTTCACGGTATCTCCGGGACGAACGAGAGACTGACGCGCGCCGGCGGGCGTGCCCGTGAGAACGAGGTCGCCGGGCTCAAGAGTAAAAAAACGACTCACAAAGCTCAACGTCCTCGCGTCGTCAAAAATGCGATTGGCGGTCGTCCCGTTTTGAGTCAAGCGGCCGTTGATCTCGGTCGTGAGCGAAAGCCTCCGAGCATCCGTCTCCGTTTCAAGAAACGGGCTCGTGGGGCAGAACGTATCGAGCGCCTTTGATCGGGCCAGGTGCCAATCCCGACCGTGCACGTTAAGCGCCGTGACGTCATTGGCGACGGTGTAGCCAAGAATAAAATCTTTGGCTCGTGAAACCGGGACATTTTTTGCTTTCTTTTTGATCACGAAAGCAAGCTCGACTTCCACCCAAACCGTCTCGATTCCCACCGGGATCCGGACAGGTTCACGCGGACCGATGACTCCGCTCGGAGATTTGAAGAAAACGAGAGGCTCGTCATATTTCTCCTTTTTACCGACGAGATCCTTGTAGTTATAGGCCAGAGCCACGACCTTTCTAGGATCACAAGGGGCCAGAAGTTTAAGGGTTTTTACTGGGCCGACATTTTTACCGAAGGAAATTTTTTGAAACGGGTTTCCGGCTTCATGAACACTCTCTCCCCGGCAAACCCCCCAGGCCGGTCCGTTTTTTCCTTCAAACCGCACGAGTCTCATTTTAAGGAGCGCCCCACAAGACCGATCGCGTCGACCACACGGCAACTGTACCCCCACTCGTTGTCATACCAAAGGACCAGCTTCACGCCTCCCTTTGGATTTGATCGTGTCCAGCGCCCGTCGACCACGAGCGACTGATCGATCCCCAAAAAATCCACGGAGACGAGACTTTCCTCCTGATAGCCGATCACTTGAGCGTTCCGCCGTGCGGCATTCTTGAAAAGCTTGTTGATTTCGTCCGCCTTTGGGACTTTCCGGAGTGTCAACGTAATGTCTGAGGCGGAAACGGACCCGGTAGGCACTCTAAAGGAAATTACGTTGACCCGGCTCGCCAGGGAGGGCAGGACCCGCCCGAGCGCTTCCCCCACCGTCGTCTGCTTGGGAATCAAACTGCACGTGCTGGCCCGGCCCAGGCAGAAATCCTGCCAGAAATGACCGGGACTCGAGACGGATCGGACCGAGCCGTCGAGCAGGTTCTGATAGGAAAGCCATGGATGAAGCGTCGTCATGTATCCCTGTTCGATCCCATAAGCCTCGTCGAGAATCTTGAGCGCGGGCGCGGCCGCGTTGACGTCGCAGATGCTGGAGCTGATGATGCCATGACGTCGCGGGTCATACTGAGTTTCGTTCACGCCGAAGATCATCGTAAAGTCCACGCCGTCTTTTGGCGAATGGGTGATGATAATTTTCCGAACGATTTTATTTTTAAGCAGGCGGCGGCTTGCCAGGACGTTATGATAAACGCCGCTCGCGTCGACCACGATATCCACACCGTATTTTTTCCAGGGAACCTTCGAAATATCCGCTTCCGAGTAAAAGCGAACGCGGCCCCCGCCCACGGACATTTCCCTATTGCCGTTTTTGGCGTTGACTTTGCCCTTGAAGCGGCCGTGAATCGAATCGTATTTTAAAAGATAGGCATGGTTTTCGACGTTGTCGTCAAGATCGTTGATCGCGACAACCTGGAAACGTTTTTGTTTTTCGTTGATCCGAAAAATCGCTCGACCGATACGCCCGAAACCATTCAGACCGATTCTGATCATCTCATAGACCTCAAGGGTTGTGTTTTAACGGAGAAAAATCGGGATTGAGGAGAGCCTTGCCCGCCAGGGAATCTTGCTGCGCCCCCTCGTCTCTACGAAAAACGGGCAGGAGATAATTTTGGTCCATTCTAAGCACGATCAGAGCCAAGTCGATTAGACGCTGATCGTCCGGAAATGACTGGATATATTTGATCGCGTCCTCGCGCATATAATAGCGATAGACGACCTTCTCTTTTTTTAAAATCGGCCGCCGATCACCCGAAATATTGCTCATAAAAACGCTCGGGATGTCGTAAGCAAGCTCGGCCTTAAGCGCCGATTCTCGCTCCGGAATCGACGATCGTTTTGAAAAATAAAGATACTGGCATTCCGCCTGGACCAAAATGTGCGTCACGATGGCCTCGACGACTTCCGTGACCTCTTCTTGATTGGCATACTTTTTAAAAATGTAATCGCGGAAACAGTTTGTGACATACACGGCCCATTCTTTGGCATGCAAGAGCACATAAGAGCGATAAGTGTGCGCAAGGTTCTTTCCCCTTTTGCCCGCCTTTAGCTCCTCATAATTTTTGGTATCCGAGAAAAACTCGACCAACGCTTCCCTGGAGTCGAACAGCTCTTCCTGCGTATCGCGAATATAATCATTCACCACCCTGTTCGGAAAGTCGTCGGCCATCATCGACTGGCGGCGCTTCATGAGGTAGAGCATAAAATCGATGACATCGCCGCCTAGATAGCGGATATAACGCACCAAAGTGCGGTAAATAGCGTTGCTATTGACGTTATGTAAATAAAAGAACACCTCCCGCATTTCCAGATAATCTTTGTAGCTGAGATCCTTGTGCCCGGGCGCCACTTCTTCGATTTCAAAACATGGCTCCTCGCGATATTGACCGAAAGCGGTCGGGAGCATCCGATATTTGACGTTGTATTGATATTTGTTTCGAGCCTCGTCCGTATAAAGGGCGGTGCCCGGCAAAAGCATCAGCGTATACTGGAACATCAGCGACGCGCCAATCTCGTTCACAAGCGTTCTTAAAGTATCGAGGTGGCTTTCGCGCGTCTCCAGCGGGAGCCCCAGGATCACTTCCGGCGTGCTGAGTTTTCCATCCTCATCAATCTCGCGCTGGCTGTGCGACAATTGCGCCACCGAGAGGTTCTTACGGCGAATCTCCTGAAGTACCGAAATTTGAATCGGTGATATACAGGTGCGACTTGGTGGGATCCGGAACCGTAGAAGTAATATATAAAATTTCTTCCTTGCAGCGGTCAAGAGAGAACACGCGCCCTTTGTTATAATAGTCCAGGCCCGTGTGGCAGAAGCCGCAGTGAAAGGGACAGCCGCGCTGCGTTTCGAACATCGGGTGAAGCTCCTCAGCCAGAAAAGGATCGAGAAGTCCGGTAAGATAGGGAGAGGGGACGTCGTTGATATCCTTCATTTGGATGCCAATATTCCTGCCGTGCAATTCACCTTTGTCCGTTATAAAAAATGAACCCTCAAAGAGCTCGGGAGACGTGCGTTGAAGCAGCTTGGCGTTTCCGCCGCGCTCCATAAGCGCACGCACAATATTGAGAGCGGGGATCTCGCCTTCATAGGGAATGTAGAAATCAACGTAAGGGCGTGTCATCAGATACTGCCTGGCTTTATGAATTTCATTCATCGGAAAATTTGGCCCTCCCCACACAGTGGTTCCGGAAGGTTTTCTGCGCTTGTAATAACGAAGCACCAGCTCTGAGATTGACTGACACCAGACATAATTGCTCAGCGCCAGAACATCGGGGCAATGTCGGTCAATTTCATCCATCAAGAGATCCGGGTTTTTGAACAGTTTGACCTCAACGGAGTCTCCGAGATATTTTTTTAAATAGGCGGCAATGAAACCGATATTGATCGGCGTATGATTGTTCGTAAGGCGAATCGTGTAGTGAGCCAAATCACCCAAAAAAACTCGCATAGGATCAATATTTCTCCTCATACCGATTGATCAGTTCTTCCAGCATCACTCGGGTCCGAGACGGCGCCTTGTCGTCCTCCATCCACTGCCGGATCTTCTTTTTTTGCGCCTCAATTGATTCTTTCGGATTCTCGCGGGGCAGCTTAAGTTTTTTCATCATTTTTCTCGCAAGCGGTCCAACGCGCATTCCCGTTCGCTTTGCCACGCGTGAAAGGTGCTTTTCGGGGTCGGTAGAAAACTCCTCAAAGGGGATAAACAACACCTTTTCTTTGCGGCGAGCGGGCATGAATGCGACCTTTTGCTCAAAACGCCTGAAAAAATAGGTCACCGCCCACACGCTCTTTTCCAAAGGGCTTTTAAGCGCCAAGTATTGATCCGCCCAGCGAACCGCGTACCAGGGCACTATCTTCCCTTTCCATCGAGCCGAAAGTTGAAATTCGCGCGGCTGGACGCCAACTCGATCAGGCCAACAGGCGTTATGCCAGAATTCGACCAAGTGCGCCGGATGACGGACCGTCACAATATAGAGCTTGAGGCGATCGCCCAACGCGTCAAACAAAACATCGGATTCATCCAGAATGTAATGCGTCATAAGAAGAAGGACCGGTTTTTCATTGCGGATCCGCTCCATGACGACATTACCGTCCTGCATCTTTAACCGCTTGATCTGGCGCTTGTGCAAAAGATTTAGCCGGGCACCGGTTTGATCGGTTTCCCGAAAGTTTGTGTACCGTGAGATGAAGAGATTATAAAGATCGAAATCCGCAAAAAGGCGGACCAGAACGCCGGCGGCATCACGGCTTATCCGGCCAAAACTTTCCATCGCCGACAAGTATTCAAAAACATGGTCCGCTAGCCATAGCTCGCCTCTCTCCATCGTGCTCAAAACCGGGCATAGAAGCGATTTTCCGGATCCGGAAAGGCCATCAATCAAGACAATGTCCTTGGCGAGTTCTTGCGGACGTTCCATCCGAAGATTTTTTAAATTTCCTAAACGAAAAGGACTAAGCGTCGAAGTAGGACTCAAGATTCCACTCCCTTTCATATTCCCGCGAGGCCGTTTCGAGAGAGCGAAAATAGCGGGCGCTCGCCTCTTTGCGGATCTCGTCAAGCTTTTTCTTGCCCTCGCCGACCGCCAGACGTCGATAACAGCCCTCGCGGCGGAGGATTGACTTCATGCGCGGGTGCGGTTTTGCTTTTAAAAAATCGGAGAGCGCGCGAACGGTGTCGTCCGGGCGTTGGATGATATCCTCAAAACACGTGAAGAAAATCCTCTTTTTCCTTGTTGGGTCAAGCGTCTTAGGTTTCTTTTTCTCCAAGCCGGCGATTGTTAAAATGCTTTTGATCACGCGATCAATCGGCGACAAACGCGCCGCGTCCTTCCAGCCAAACGCAAACCACGGACCCAAGGGTCTTCTTGCCCCTTGAAATACAGGGACAAATGAGCGGCGATCGGGGCTGAAGAAACGGACCCCCCACCTGCGCCGATTCCAGGAATGCACGAGATCCACCGGATGACGACGGGTGTGGATTATCTTGAGCCCCGCGAACGCCTCAAAGTAAGGCTCGATCAGCGGAAGCATTCCGTGAACCACAAGCGAAGGCACTCTCTTTTTGGAATAAAATTGACTCAGCATTTTTTTAACATCCGGATTTTTGGCGCGATCCAAATAGGCCGAACGCTCGAGAGACCGGTCAATCGAGGAATGATCGGCTTCGCGCAGATTCAGATTCCTCCCGATGATGCGGTTGTACACAAAGTTGTCAATCACCAGCTGCAAATAAGCGACGGCCGAGCGGTGTTCAAATACACGGGTTTTCCAGAGGACGGGGATCTGATCCAACATCGGCGAGTATTGGAAATATTCGATGCGTTTAAAGTGCGACACGATCTTCCCCAGAAGGAACTTGCCCGAGCGCGCGATGCCGTCTATCAGGAGGATATTGGGAGCAATGCACTTCCGTTTGACCAGCCTCAGCGATCGCATTTTACTCCACCACGTGTTTCAGGACCCATTGCCCGTCGACCTTTTCCCAGACGTTCGAAAGTTCGCGGTATTTATCCATCACTTCCCAAAAAAACTCCTCGGTGATGTCCAGGTATTCCAAAAACCATTTGAAATGCTTCTTTGGGAACTCGCCGTCATAGCGTTGCACCAGCCGGACGCCCTCTTCCCGGGTCAGGTGATGCCGGCGAATATCCTGTTGAGCATCCCGTGAGGCGCGGCACATCCCAAATTTCATGTAGCTCAAATACCAGTGAAACCCGTCCGCCTTGTCGTCCAGGCTCACGTACTTGTTATAAGTGCCTTCGGAGCGCCCCTCATCATTGCATTCAAAACCACAGTGCCTGACGGCGTAGTAAAAATTCTCCTGCGGGGTCCATTTCTGGTAATAGGAGTACCAATGCCCCTCGACGCCGCGCGTCACAATCTCCTCGGTCGGAGGCGCCTTGTACCAATTCAGCGCCCGACCCGCCTCGCTTTCTTTCAGAACGCCTCTTTTCAGACCCGTCTCGGCAATCTCGTCGACGGTGGCTCCTTTAAACTGCTCGACGACCCAATCCTCCGGTCCCTGCTTGGGCATATTTTTAAATTTTTCCTGGCCGCCGTATTCCAACTCTCCGTTTTCCCCGTAGAAAATAAGCTTGAGTCCAAAACGCAGGGCGACCTGAAACGCCCAGGACTTTTGTCCGTAGCTGAACGGCTCCCACGCGTCGCCCTTGAGCTCAAACGCCAGCCGCGCAAGCTTACGGTGAACCAAGCCGTCGGGCTGACCCAGGAGGTTGGTAAAACCGGAATTAATGAAATTCTGCAGGTTTTGGTAACCGATCTCCGTGTACTCAAAAGGAGTCCAGGTCACGCACAGAGGGTGCATCCCCCAACGCGTCTTGAGCTGATGCGCGACAAACGCGCTGTCCTTGCCGCCGGATCCCGGCACGACGCAGTCGAAGCTCCCGTCGGCGGATCGGTGTTTCTCAAGCAACGCTTCAAGCTCGAGTCCACGTTTTTTCCAATCCACCACGTGGTCCTTCTCGTAGGCCCATAGACACGCCGAGCAGATCCCTTCTTCGGTGAAACGCGTGCGCGGACGCTGATTGGAGACCACGCAGTTGCGGCAGAATTTGACTTCCTTCGGCAGGCTGCTAAACTGCCGATCCAAAGATAAAAATGAATTTTGGGCTTTAGTCATACGGCGATTTTTACCCGGGAGGGCAATCCGATGAAATTTTTTAGAATTTTTAGGCCTTGCTCCCCGCTCCGCTCCGGATGAAACTGGCAGCCCCAGAGATTGCCATCCGCCAGGACCGAACAAAAACGGTCGCGGCCATAATCGGTCGCGGCCAGCCATGAGGCGGAAGCGGCCGGATACACACAATAAGAATGCACGAAATACATGAAAGGCCTTTCCCCCAACCCTTCAAGGAGAGTGCCGCGCCATGCGCTCTTTTGGCCCGTGGGCCTTCACGCGTTCCTGCCGATCTGCGGAATTTTATAGGCCAACCCCGTCTCGGGCTCCCGGAACCGTTTTACCTCTCCCGCAACCAGATGGGTCATAAAAAGCTGCATTCCCAGACAAATTCCGAGAATGGGACAGCCGGACTTGGCCCGCTCCCGCACCGCGTCTATCAATCCGTATTCCCCGAGACGCCGCATTCCCTCGCTGAAGGCGCCCACCCCCGGTAAAAGAAGTTTTTTCGCGGACAAACCGTCCTCGCGACCTTTGGAAATCATCGTCCGCGCCCCCACAAGCGTAAAAGCACGCTGCACATTGAAGAGATTGCCGACTCCATAATCAATAATCACCAGGTCGGCGTCTTTGGCTGTCATTTCATGCCTCGGCCGGAACTTTGACGTCAGAAACCAGCGGGCGGACGGGGACACCATGCTCTTCCAGGTACGCCTTCAGGCCCGGCAGAGACACTCTGTCCGTCATGATTTCACGCAAACCTCCATAACCCTCTTTCAAAAAATCAATGTTTCCGGAATCAATGCTCTCGCCCATTCGGAGCCGGGGCTCATCGAAAGACATCCAACGGCGATTGTCGCCCGGGGCCGTCGCGTAGTAATAATGAAAAACCGAGGCCGCGCTCACGGCGTCCGCGAAACCCCGCCGGATCGCCTCCAGGAAATCCTCCTTTTTTCCGGATCCGCCTCCCGCGATCACGGGCACGGGCACGCCGGCAGCCACCTTGGCCGTGAATTCCAGATCAAACCCCCTCCCCATTCCGTCGTTACGGATGGAGGTCAGAAGAATCTCCCCCGCGCCGAGGTCGACGGCTCGGCGCGCCCAGTCGAAAGCGTCCATGCCGGTGGGTTGGCGGCCATAATCCGTCCAGATTTCATAGCGGCCGTCGTCTTTTTTATAAAATTCGACGCTGGCCACGATGCACTGCGCGCCGAAGACCTTGGAGGCCTCCCGTAAAAGCTCCGGATTTTCGATCGCCGCGGTGTTGATCGCCACCTTGTCCGCGCCGGCCCTCAAGATCTCCCGGATATCCCCGATGCTGCGGATGCCGCCGGCGACCGTCATCGGAATAAAAATTTTCTCGGCGGTCTTTTGGATATACTGCAAAAGGGAGTTGCGCCGGTAAAGGCTCGCGACGGTATCGTAAAAGATGAGCTCATCCGCCCCCTCGCGATAATAAATCTCGGCAAGCGCGTCAGGCGTGCCCAGGACGCGGTTTCCGTCAAACTGAATTCCTTTGACGACATTCGGCCCTTTGATATCCAGCCGCGGAATGATACGAATCGGCGTTGTCCCGCCCTTTACCACGCGCTCAAGCCTCCGTCGACCACCAGGCACTGCCCCGTCATGTAGCTCGACGCGTCGGAAGCCAGAAACACAAGAGCCCCCGCCATTTCCTCGGGCCTGCCCATCCGCTCCATCGGCACGCGTCTCGAATAATTATGGATAAAGGTTTTGTCCTGCCCGTTTTCCACGCCGCCGGGCACCAGCGCGTTGACGCGCACGCCCTTGGGGCCCCACACGGCCGCCAGATGTTTGGTGAGGCCGATCACCCCCGCCTTTGAAACCGTGTAAACCGCCGGAGCGCTCATCGCCCGCGGGTCCGGATAAATTCTGGGGTCGGGCGCCACCAGGCCATAGATCGAGGCCGTCTGGATGATGCTGCCGCGCCCACGCCGCGCCATGCGTCCGCCCGCTTCCCGCGCCACCAGAAACATGCCGTCGAGATTCACCGCCATCACGCCTCGCCATGATTTCAAGTCGCAATCTTCCTCGCTTTTGTAAAAATCGGACGGTCTGTCCAGTTTTGTGGCGGCGTTGTTGTGTAAAATATCGAGATCGCCCACGGCCTTTTCGGCTTTCTCCGCCATGGAGCGTACACCGCGCTCGTCAGAAACGTCACAACCGATCCCGACGGCCTTAATTTTGTGCTTTTTGGAAAGCTTAAGGGAGAGTTCTTTGCAAATCGCTTCGTCCAGATCCGCCACCGCGACGTTCGCGCCGAAGGACGCCAGCGCCTCGCAGAAATACCGGCCAAGAAAACCCGTCGCGCCCGTCACCAGCGCGTTTTTGCCTTTCAGGCTGAACATCGCGTCGAAACTTTTCACCTTTTTCTTCCCATCAGGTAACCCACGAGTTCAAGATCCAGCTCGCTATCGATATCCAGCGACCGTTCCGGAGGCATCTGGTAAAGTCGCGTGTCCCTGTTAAAAAGAGACTCGGCCTCAAAAAGCGCGTCTCGCCTCCACACATAAATCGACGCGTTCATATCATAACACTTGGGCGCATCCTGTCGGCAAAATACTGCGGTCTTCGGCGGTTTTGACAACCTGACGGTCCCCTTTGGCCCCAACTCCACCAAATTAAAATAAGGAGAGCGTCTCGCCGGCGCGCCGGTGATGACATTCCCCGCGCCGCCCTGCTCGAGCAATCGCACCGCGCCGGTGATATCTTGCGCATTACGCAGGGGCGAAGTCGGATCCAGGTCACACACCGTATCAAAAATCAGGCGCGCGCGCGCTTCGACTTCGCGCACACAGTGGCGTATGGCGGGAAGCTTGGGCGCCCGGTCGGTCGCCAGCTTCGCCGGCCTCTTCACGACAAAGTCCGCCCCCCATTTTCCGGCGATTTTTAAAATTTCCTCGGAATCGCTGGTCACCGCCGCCGCCTGAAAAAGTCCGGAGGTTTTTGCCTGCTCGAGCGTGTGCGCAATGAGCGGCTTGCCCAAAAGCAGGCGGATATTTTTATTCTTCACGCCTTTGGACCCCCCGCGCGCGCAAATCGTGCAGAGGCGTTTTACCGTTTTACCCATATTTTTTTTCTGGAGGCTTTCTCCGCTGCGTCAATAAGCCGCATCGTCTCCATCCCCTCTTCCAGCGTGGTTAAATGCCCAAAGCGGCGTTCTATCACCGCGCGATGCTCAAGCCTATACGTGTCGTCCCTTTCCACCCGGCACCGCTTGACGCGGCCGTCGATCTCAAGCTCCCCATTCATTAAATCCACCCGATAGTTGTGCCGGTCCGTGTTGACGACCATTTCCCTTCGCCCCGCCCGATCCACATAATTCATCTGAACCATCACGGCCGGACAGCGGCGAGTGGCCATCAAAAGACAAAAAACATCGTCACTGTCGATTTCCAGCCCGCTAAAATGCCCGCCGACGGCCGTCACGGCGGTCCATCCGCCGAATAGCCAATTCAGATAGTCCAATTCATGGCTCAAGTCCCTCAAAACACCCCCGCCTGAATTTTTCCGCGCCGAATAACTCTTCCGGTAATCCGCGCCCGGTCTCCATTCCGGCAGGTGTTTGCCGACATAAGCCTGCGCGGACAGTATTTTTTCATTTTGCAGCAGCGTTTTCAACCCCCGCAACAGCGGGTGAAAACGCAAATTGTAAGCGACAAAGACCTTCCGAAAATGGTTCTTCGGGAAATCTCCGGACTTAAGAAAAAGCGGCTTTTCCACCAAAAGATAACCCCTGAATCCTGACTTGGCCAGCTCTACCACCGTCTTCCGATGCTCACCCGTTCGATTGGCCACGACAACATATTCCGGCCTTTGGGACAAAATGCCGGCGGAAAGACTTGGGTAACCGGGCTTGAAACTGATTTTTCGTCTTGATACCACCGCGGTAGGGCAGCCCAATTCTTTTAAAATGCGCGCGTGACGGGATCCGATCGAGCCATAGCCGACGACCAGTGTTCTCATGGTCTGACCCTGGCCGCGGACGAACGCTTCGTCGTTGCGGTCTTATCCGCCAAGCGCAGGTGACTTACGATACGATGATGCTCGATGCGCCCCCTGATGTTTTCGCAGACACGCGTAATTTCGTCCGGCCGGATGCCGTTCGAGGATGGCAGGCTCATGCCTTTGGCGGCCAGTCCTTCGGTCACGGGAAAAGAACCTGAGGAGCGGTACGGCGGCTGATGGTGGAGCGGGTAGAAGAAAGGCCTCGTCTCAATGCCTTCCCTTGCGAGTTCGCGAATCAGCTCATCGCGCGTCACTCCGGCCTTGGTCTCGTCCACCACGATGGAATAAAGCCAGTAAATATTTTTTGCCCACGACATTTCGGGGGGCAGCGTAATCCCCGCCAGTCCTTTGAGCCCCGCCGCGTACCGGGCGGCGATACGTCGGCGCGCTTCAAGAAAGCGCTCGATTTGCTCAAGCTGGGCCAGACCGATCGCCGCCTGCACATTGGTCATCCGGTAATTGAAGCCGGCGACTTCATGCCAATAACGTTTCTCACGCCGCATGCCGTGGTCACGAAAAACCGTCATTTTTTCGCTCAAATCCTCGTCCCGGCAAACCACCATTCCGCCCTCGCCGGTCGTAATCACCTTGTTGGAGAAAAAACTAAAACAACCGGCGTCTCCGAAAGTGCCCACTTTTTTTCCTTTGTATTCGGCACCGAGCGCCTCCGCGCAGTCTTCCACTACCCGCAGCTTCCGTTTTCTTGCGATGGCCATGATCGCGTCCATCTCGCAAGGATGCCCGTAGAGGTGCACCGGCATAATCGCCTTGGTGCGCGGCGTGATCGCCCGCTCAAGCATCGCGGGATCCATGTTCCAATACGCCCGCGTCACATCCACAGCCACCGGTTTCGCGCCGCAGTGAATCACCGCGTTGGCGCTGGCCGCAAATGTCAAGTCAGGAACAATCACTTCGTCGCCGCGGCCTATTCCCAAAGCCGTGAGCGCCAGATGAAGCGCCGCCGTGCCGTTGCAAGTCGCCAGCGCCCGCGGCATTTTGTGGTACTCCGCGAAACGAGCCTCAAAATTTTTGACGTAGCTGCCTTGCGAAGAAATCCAATTTGTCGTGATACAATCCATCACGTATTTCATTTCATTGCCGCCGAGCATGGGCTCCATGACCGGCATGCGCCACATTTCCGCCCAGGACAGGACATCGGCAAGCCGCCCGCGTTTGTCCAAAATCGGCAGGTGCCGGATCTCGTCCCCCAAAAGCCTTATGTTTTCTTCGTGAGAGGCCCCGACTTTGCCGCTCGCAAAGCGCTTTCGCAAAAACGGCCGTACCGGCGACTCAAGTCTCGCGCCCTTGAGAAAAGCCCGTCTGACGTCGCCGTCCGTCATGACGCCGATGACGCGCCGATCCGGACCCTGAAAGAAAACGGCTCCCAGCGCCCCGCGATTGAGACGGTCCAGCACCTCTTTCAGCAGAGCTTTTTCGGAGAGAATATTTTCAGCAAAATCTTTAGGCACTGGCCCTCCGCGAGTCAATCAGGCCCGTTTGAGCGGTAATCGTGTCCGGCGGCAGGCAATAGGCCTCCAGGACCCAAAAAGCGCCCCTTGGTAAAAGTTTTAGAAGCGGCGTCCAAAACCAGGAATTCTCCCGGACAGGCTCATTGGTGTCCGCTTGTCCGTCATTGTCGCTCAGATGAAGGCCGCGAATGAGCCCGGAAAGCGCCTTTAGGCTTTCCGCCGCGTCAAAGCCCAGCGCCGTGGCGGAAACCTTCAAGTGCGCCACATCGAGAAGAAGCCCAAGATTTTTTCGCCCGACCCCCGTGGCAATCGCAAGGATCTCTTCGGGCGTCACCGCCAGCAGAAGCTCATTTTTTCCGTCAATAAGGTTGAACGGCGCACAGACATTATTCTCAAAAAGGACCCCGACACCGCGCGGAGCCGCGTAATCCGATAAAATCCCCAGGCTCTCCTGAAAAATGCCGAGCGCCTTCTCTCCGGGAATGCGCTCAAGGCCGGTCTGGTCATGGCCCAGGTGTCTTGGCGCCGCGTGAAAACAAAAACCGGAGTGCACGCTGTAAAACGGCGATTCCAGCTCCGCGCAAAGCTCTATCGCCCTTTGGCAGTGTTCGCGGCTCAGACGAATCGTCTCGGGGTCATCGGAGGCCAGATTCAGGACAAACGGTTTTTCGGGGGTGGGAAAATAATTGTGGACAAGAAAATCAAGGTGTTTTCGGGCCTTCAGGACCGCCGGCCGCATGCTTTCATCATAAAGTGCGGCGGAGCTGAGTTCGAGCCCCTTCCATCCCCGCTCGCGGCAAAGCTTGAGGATTTCCAAAACCGAAACCCGGCCGAAGGCCCCCGTTGAAATATAAACCCTGTTTTTGACCGCGCTCAATGCCAGACTCCCAGCACTTTCTTGTGATCGGGGACATTGCGCAAAACCACGGACCCCGCCCCAATCGTCACGCCCGCGCCGATGGCCAAGCAGTCCGCCACCGCGGCGTTCATGCCCACGAAGGAAGATTCGCCGATGGACGTCCGCCCCGCCACCACCGACTTGGGCGCCAGATGCGAAAAATCGCCCAGACGGGACTCGTGGTCAAGGGAGGCGCCGCTGTTTACGATGCATCCTTTTCCGACGGTTGCGCCTGCGCCGACAATCGCGCCGAGACACACCACACTGCCTTCGCCGATTCGGGCGTTTTTCTCGACAAACGCAGAGGGATGCGTAATCGACGGTAGCGAAAATCCCCGCTCCCGAAAAAAATTAAAAAATTTTTTTCTCGAGGCATTGTCCCCAACGGCCAGATAAACGCCGCCGATCTTCCCTTTGAATTTCAGGATATCCCTGAAGCGACCCAAGACCGGCCTTCCCAGAATTTTTTCCCCAGCTTTCGGATCAAAAGAATCATCGAAGAAGCCCAGGACAGGCATTCGCCGCGCTTCCAAAATGGAGGCGACAACCCTCGCGTGCCCTCCCGCCCCCAACACCGCCGCCGGTTTTTTCATTGGAGCAGATCCGGAGTGATTCGCTGATCCTTTTTGATTTTCTTAAGGGCCTTGCGCCCCAGCACTTCCTCGGACCGGTCGCCCAAAAGCCCTCCGGCGGGCCTTTTCATCAGGATATCTTTGGGGGTGATGGTCTGGCCGGCGAGTATCGCCTTTGCGGCGACAATGCTGCGGCGCATCCCGATCGCGTTCTTTTTCTCGCGGGCGGTGGGCTCTTTCTCCGACGACCCCAGCGCCCGCTCCGCCTCCCGGATGGTCCGCGCATACTCCGAGAAACCGCGGGGATCCAGAGAACAGGCCTGGTCCGGACCCGGCAGACTCCGATCCAGCGTAAAATGCCTCTCAAAAACACAGGCGCCCAGCGCGGCAGCCACGGTAGCGGCCGTAAAACTCTGCGTGTGATCGGAATAGCCGGTCAAGACGCCGAGCGAGTCCCGCATCGTCACCATCGCCCGCAAATTCGCCTCGTCCGCGCTCGAGGGATAATCCGTCGTGCACTGCAAAAGCACAAAATCCTTGTTTCCCGCGTCACGCAACACACGGACGGCCCGGCTGACCTCCTCCAGAGTCGACATCCCGGTGGAAAGAATCAGAGGCTTTCCCTTCCTGGCCACATGCGAGAGAAAACGGTGCTCGACCACATGGATGGAAGCCAGCTTATACGCCTCGACGCCGAGCGTCTCCAGAAAATCAGCGTCCTCCTCATCATAGGGCGTGGAAAGAAAAAGAATTCCTTCTTTTTTGCAAAGTCCGACAAGCTCCCGGTAAACGGCCCGGTCGAGTTCAAGGCTCTTTAGCATCTCAAACTGCGACTCCGCGGGACTCGTGCCTTGAAGCTGATAATCCGCCTTGGGCGCGTTTTTGGTCACAACACGCTCAGCCCTGAACGTCTGAAACTTCACGCAGTCGGCCGCGGCGCGCTTGGCCTGAATGACAAGCCTCCGAGCCAATTCCGCCTGGCCGTTGTGGTTGACCCCCGCCTCCGCGATGACCAGGGCGGGCTCGCCATCTCCGACTTTTCGACCGGCAATGGAAATTGTCATCAGAGAAAGTTAGTCGTCGACGTCTTTGTGGGCCCAGTGGCGGGCCTTGTTGTAGGCCTTGCCGACCTTGTCTTCCAGTCCGGGCGAAAGAACCCGCAAAAGCTCCTTACCCATGATGCGGTATTGCTTTCCGACCTTCGCCGAACGAATCAGGCCCTTTTTGATCATCCTGGTGACGGTGCTCGAACTCACCTTGAGGAGGACTTGAGTCTCTTCGTGCGTGTAGACTTCATTTTCTTTGATTTCCATAGTGTCATATCTTATCATTAGTAGTCATTAGGTGTCAAATACTACCCTTTTTTGGGTTGGCTCTCCCCTTCAAATAGGACAGAACCTCCTCCGCGACTATCTGGTTCCCGGCAAGATTATGGTGTCCGTCAATTTCAAAATAAGGCAGTTCGGAAGGGTCTCCGGTATCGTTTAGACGATCCACATAACGTTTAATCGCTCCATGAGTATCAATGACATCGATCTCCCTCTGTCGACAAAACTCCCCGATCATTGTCGACACGGCCGTCTCAAAATGATCCGGAGGGGGCTCATGCCCCAAGACCTTTTCATAATAGGCCCATGACCGAAGCGTATAGAGAAGCAAAACTACCTTTTGCCCACGCCGGGTGGCTATTTCCTGAACAGCTAATATCGCCTGACGCGAGCGCTCAAATTCACGATTATTTAAGTTGTATCGCGTCTTGGCGGCTTCCATTACAAAATCCTTGTATGGGTAAAAACGTGATTTGGCCCTCTCGGGATCACGGATCATCCCGGCAAAACGTTTCAGGGGAGCGCGTATTGTTTCCTTCAAAAAATGAAGGCAGGTATTTGTAAATTTGAAATAGCGGTATTTTGCGCGTTCTTCGTGCATGTAATCGTTGATGGACTGAATTCCCCCGGTAAATACCGCATTTTTAGGGGGTTTCCCGCGATCAGGAAAGTTAAGCTCCCTCCTCTCAAAACCCGGGGTATACCCCAAAATGACAATGGGCGCTGCCATGCGGGTTCCATACAGCTTGTAGACACCGGCAGTCTGCGTCGGTGCATACCCCTGAACTCCCAGGTTGTACACCGGGAAACCGGCTTTCGTGACAAGCGTTTCCCAGGTTTTCTCAAGCGGCGAGCCCATCGCCTCGGTAAACGAGTCCCCGATCGCCACCGCCGCAAGCCCTGGTTTCCCAGAAAAACCCGGTTCATTTTTGAAGCCCTGCTCATCGGTCATCCAGGCGTTGATGAAATCACGGCCTCTGTCTCCGTAGGAGCGAATGAGGGTGTTTGACCGGAATTTAATCCACGGATTCTCCGACAGATGGTCGAGGAGATCGTCCTGATGCCGTCTCACGTAAAGAAGCGAGGGATTGGTATTGACCAATGTCTTGGGGATCCACTGAGGAAAAAGATAGAAAAACACTTCCGCGACGAGAAAGAAAAGAATCAGACCGAATTGGCAGACATGCCATAAAAGAACTCCTGTGCGAAGATTTTGTTTTTGACGGCTCCGATAACTGAAGAAGGCGAGTATAAAAAGATACAAAAAAACCGCAAGCACCTCCGTGTCCACAAACTCGATTTCTCCGGCAAGGGAGAGCCACCGAAGAACAAAAAAAGCCGCTAATGAGGAAAAATTGGCCCCCAGGAACACGGGGATCAGAACATCGAACATTTTCGCCTGTGGAGGTCTCGCGGGATCACGCATGATGAAGACTCCGTAGCGGTGAAAAGATCTTCCGTAAACAGCTTTCCTTGGGATGCATGCCGTCAAAAAATTCCTCTTCTCCGCAGCCGCAGCGCGCAGGATCAAAAGAGCCGATCACCGCCACCCCCTGTTTGGCCGCGATCCCGCCGTAAAACCCTTCCGCCGCGGCCACCATCCGATAATCAGGCGATTCCGCAAGAACACGCCAAACCCCGGGATGATAAGGGGTCAGGACAACGGTGACCTTGACGCCCGTTTGTTTCAAACGGCCCATAAAAGACTCCAGAATTGCCGACAAATTTTTGTCTATTTCAAAAAAATTACCGAGAGAATACACCGGTTTTTGCTTCACATAATCAGCGGCAATTTTCCGGAGCTCAATGGGGGACCTTCGGCCTTTTTCCTTTTCATAATGCAGCGCCCCGTCCGCCATCTTGATCGGCACATCAAGCCAGGATTCGTCGGTCGCGTAAAAATTTTCCCGCTTTGCTTTGCCGCGACGTATCACCCACTCCGCCAGAGATTCTTTGAAATAGGCCCAGGAAAAGAGTTCCCGCAGACGGCCGGTCCCGAAAGAATTGAAATAAGATTCGTTTTTCGGCCGGATAGCCATTCCCAGCTTGGCCGCCATTGCCTCGTATTCATGTTGAAGCGTCTTCCAGCGCGTTTGAGCGTGGTGCTTATTCAAAAGCCAGGGATCCAGCCCCAGAAAAATCTCTTTTGGCCTTGAGTCTTTCTCATCCATCATTTGATATATCGCCAGATAATCCTGGAGCACGCCGCCGGTTACGCTGTGATTAAAGAATGAGCTGGACGGGAAAAACGAAGCGTCTATTTGCATATGACGGCTGGACCCCAACACCACGGCCTCGGGAACGACGCTTCTGTTGGCGATAATAAGCCGCTGGAATTGCCTTTCGTCAAAATTGACGACGCCGGCCGCGTTCCGCCCGGAGAGCAACGATCGCCCGGCTCCAAAAAGTTGCGCGGGATCCACGCTATAATTCACCGCCGCGATAAAGAAAAGACCCGCGGCTGTAAATAATCCCGTACGCCAAAGGTAAGCCCGTGTTTGACTTTTCATCTTAGAATTGAAAATACAAAAATTCAGAAACCTGTGAAATCCCGGCGATGCCCAACGCCGCCATAAGCCCTAAACCAAACGACCAGCTCCAACTCGGCGTCCACCTCCAGCGCCGTTTGACTGAATCATCGGAAAACAAGCAAGAGCCGCTATACCTCATTACCTCTTGACTGTTTGGAAAAAGCCAGCAAACAACCCAAAGCCCCAGCAAAAACAAAAGCCCTCCAAGCCCCGGCCATAAAACTGAATTTTCATAACGCACTCCCCACGCCGAAAGAGAGACCCCCCATTTTTCAAGAAAAATCCCGTAATTCTCGGGAACGACGCTTCTGTTGGCGATAATAAGCCGCTGGAATTGCCTTTCGTCAAAATTGACGACGCCGGCCGCGTTCCGCCCGGAGAGCAACGATCGTCCCGCGCCGTGCCACAATCCGCCCAAAAGCATCGTGAGCATTAAATTCAAGTAGCGTCTGGCTGATCCTTTACGGTTTCCCCCAAGCGGAATATAGAGATAGTCGCGCAAGAAATGTGAAAGTGTCATATGCCAGCGTTTCCAAAATTCAATCACATTCTCCGACTGGTACGGAGAATTAAAATTAAGCGGAAGCGCAATACCCATCAGAAGCCCCAGACCAACCGCCATGTCCGAATAGCCGGAAAAATCAAAGTACAGCTGGAACGTGTAAGCCAAAGCCCCGGACCAGGCCTCAAAGAAAGTGATGGGAACTCCCGCCGCCGCGGCGTTAAAAACGGGGATTGCATATCGCGCTGCAGAGTCGGCAAAAATTACCTTTTTGAAAAGCCCGATAAAGAAGAGCGCCGAGCCCGCCGCAAAATTGCCGGTGTCGGGTCGGTAGATTGAAGGCTTCGAAAACTGAGGGATCAAATCCTTGTGATGCAAGATCGGTCCGGCGACCAGATGCGGAAAAAATGTCACAAAAAGACCATAATGCCAGAGGCTGTACTCCTTCGCGATCCCCTTGTGAGCGTCCACCAAATATGCAATCTGCGTGAAGGTGAAAAATGAAATTCCCAGCGGCAGCAAAATGGAAGATAAATGCCACGACAGACCAAAAGCGGCGTTTAACGAAGCGACAAAAAAATTCGCATATTTGAAATAACCCAAGACCACCAAATTCATCGCCACGCCAAAAATCAAAAGCCCCCTGCTCCGCGTCGAAGGACGGCTCAATCTTACGCCGACCGCGTAGTTAAAAAGAATTGAGACTGAAATCAGAAAAACAAATCGCGGGTTCCACCAAGCGTAAAAAAAGAGCGAGGCCGCGGTGAGCCAGATGATCGCAGTCCTGAACTGCCCTCGCCGGCCAAGCCAGAAAAAACCGGCAAACGTAATAGGCAAATAAAGAAAAATAAAAATATAGGAATTAAAAAGCATGCCACGGCTTCCTTTTTTCCAACAAAAAGAGATTCAGCAATAGGAGAGCCACCCACCCTCCAAGGGAAATCTTCCCCATCATCCGGTGGAGAGTGTCATCGTAGTAAAATTGGATTTTATGCTCTCCTTCCGGCACAAAGACCCCGCAAAGAGCGTGGTTGACCGGAATCACTTTCCCGGGAACGCCATCCACGCGGACCTTCCAGCGCGGGTAAAAGGTGTTGATAAAAACCACGACGGCGTCATGGTCAAGGCGGACCTCCCCGTCGATTGTCCGGTCGGTCCGCCGGGCGGGAATTGGAAGAAACCCGGACGGCGTCTCCGGTCCCGCGGGCAGCGCCTCCTCCACCACCGCTTCGCGGGCCGGATCAAAAATACCGCTTTTCAGGTAATCGAGGCGTTCCTTTTTCCCCGGAATTTCCTTCCATGAATACACCGCGTACAGTTCGGGTAGCGCCGCGATATTTTTATAGATGAAATAACGCGACACCCGGTCTGTCAGCTCAAGGTTCGGCAAGCCCAGCTTCCTATCGGAAAGGATCAAGGTAATGCCCGCCGCGTCCAAAATCTTCCTTTGCTTCGTCCATGTCTCTTCGGAGAGCGTCCGTTTGCCGAGCGAACAGTCCGCAAGGCCCAAATCCTTGATGAGCTCATAGTATCTTTGGATCAAAAGCGGCGAATAAGCTCCTGCGTGGCGTATTCCGGAAAACATGTTGGAGCTGGGCTCGAGGGGATTGACGCCGGAGACATATTCGGCGAGAACACCTCCGTTCTCAGCCTGAAGCTCCTGAACACGTCGGATGAGCGACCCATCCGCGACCGGCATCGGACCCGCGTTCCCGATAAATCCCGCGCCGGCCCCCGGACCCAGCGCAGAAGTCCCAAAAAGATAAAGGTCGAGGATCACCAGCGAAAGAATCGCTTCCTTGAGAAAGCGGGTTCTTGAATTCCTGACGGCAAATACCAGGGCGCCCAACGAAAATCCCGCAAAAACAAAGGTCGCGATGTTTCTTGGGTGACGGTAAGAAAAGGCTTCCCCGAGCAGTTTCAACAGAAGGTCCGCCTTATCATAATAAAACTGGACCTCCTTCAAAGGGTCCGCCTTGCCACTGAAAGCGTTTTGGGCGATTTGTCGGCCCGCCGCGGCCCAGAAAGGGTGACCCCATGTAAAAACCAGCGATGCCGCCAGAGGAAAGAAAACAGCCGCTCCAAAAAGAAATACCCAGGCCCTTTGGCGATGCGGGGACACTTCCCTCTCCCCCTTCTCTTTAAAACACCGGTCCCAGCCGAAACCGGCCAACAACGCGAGAGAGGCCGTGCAGAAGAAAAGAAACTTGGACGGATTCCGGAGTGCCGTCAAAGAAAACTTTTCAACCAGAAATGCGTAAAAAAAATTGTACTTCCCCATCGCCAAGAGCCCAAAAAGAAGCGCCAAGCCCAAGAAGACTTTTTCCCTTCGATGCTTCCCGGACGTCAAAACCGCGGCCACCAGAAAAACCGGCAAAATACCGATATAAAAACTGACGCTAAAAACCGGGTTGAGACTGGGAAATAAAATCGCGGCATAGGCCGGAGGGAAAAGCGACCCCCAAAGCGCGAAATCCGGGCCTTGGCCTGTCCGCGTGGAAACACCGGCAAGCTCAAACGTCGCGACAAGTTGAGGCGCCGCAAGAAGCATCCCCGCGGCTCCCGCACCGATTAAAACCCCGACCGCTCTCCCCCGCGCCGATGCGGGCATCAGGAGGGCATAGAGGGCCAAATAAAAAGAGGCGTAAAGCGCCGCTTGCGGAAAACCGGCGGTCCACATGAACGAGATAAAAACCGCTAAAAACGAGGCAATGGGAACTATTTTTTTCTTCCGGGTCGCTTCGCCCGCCAATTCCAGCAGCAAAAGACAAAGCGGCAGCCATGTCAGCACTCGCAGCGTCCCCGTCGTATAAAAACAGCCTCCGTAGGCGCTGCTAAACGAGTAC
>JACPAX010000050.1 GCA_016180585.1 Candidatus Omnitrophota bacterium
GACAGAGTTGCGGCTGTACGCTATCCAGGACCGGGCGACTCTTGTGAAAAATAGCTACGGAATTTTGGAACCCGTGCCGGATCCGTCGGCGTTGGTGGAACCGGCGAAGGTGGATCTGGCGGTGGTCCCGGGCGTGGTGTTCGACAGGGCCAACCACCGTCTGGGCCGTGGCAGGGGTTTTTACGACCGGTTTCTGAAAAAACTCAAGGCTGGCACGCCTAAAGTGGGACTGGCCTACGCGTTTCAAGTGGTGGAGACGGTCCCGGTGGACACGCACGACGTGCGGTTGGACCAAGTACTCACGGACTAATACAAACGCATTAAGTAAACTGTCATTGCGAGGAGGAGCGATAGCGACGACGAAGCAATCTATGCGTCAGACGCTTCCGCAAAGATTGCTTCGTCGTCCTTCGGACTTCTCGCAATGACACCTTGCTTTGTACATTTGCTATAATTAAGGAACTTTTTGATCATGGACCCCAACACTATTTTTCTCCTGGTTCTAGTCGGCGCCGCCGCTTTGGGGGGCGGTTTCGGGATCGGCTACGTGGTGCGCAAGCGCTTCGCCGAGCGCCTCATCCGCACGGCCGAGTCCAAGGCCCGCGAGATTCTCGTCACCGCCAAGCGCGAGGCCGAGAACGTCCAGAAACAAGCGGACAAAAGCAGCAAGCAGTATCTGGCGACGGTCCAGGCCGACTTTGAGAATAAAATCGCGCAGACCAAGCGCGATCTCGAAAATCTCGAAAAGATTTTGAGACACAAGGAGGAGACGATCGACCGGAGGCTCGAGGGCCTCGATAAAAGGGAAAGAGACGTTCTTTTTAAACTGCAGGAGGCCGCGCTCAAAGGAAAAGGCCTCGAAGAAAAAGAGACGGCGCTGGAATCGGCGATTGAGGAGGAGCGGCACCTTCTTCAGAAACTTTCCGGACTCGACGCGGAGGAGGCAAAGAAAGAGCTTCTCCGGCGGATGGAAATCGACATCCGTGGCGAAACGGGGCGCTTGATTCGCCAAATTGAAGCCGAAGCCGAAGCCGAAGCCGACAAAAAGGCCAAAAAAATTCTGAGTCTGGCGATCCAGCGCTGCGCGGCGGCGCACACGGTCGACTCGACGGTGATGGTGGTCCGGCTTCCGAACGAGGAGATGAAAGGGCGCATCATCGGCAAGGACGGGCGGAACATCAAAACGTTTGAGACGCTTACCGGGGTGGATTTTGTGATCGACGACACGCCGTCGGTCGTGACGCTCTCGGCGTTCGACGGCGTCCGCCGGGAGGTCGCCCGGATCGCGCTCGAGGAGCTCGTGAAGGACGGGCGCATCCAGCCGGCCCGCATCGAGGAAGTGGTCCAGAAGACCAAGAAAAATATGGAGATGGTGCTGAAGGCCGAGGGCGAAAAGGCGCTCGAGAAGGCCGAGATCGCTCACATGAACCCGGAGCTTGTGAAGCTCCTGGGCCGTCTCCGCTACCGCTCGAGCTACGGGCAAAACGTGCTCGACCATTCGCTCGAGGTCGCCTACCTCATGAACGTCATCGCCGGAGAAATGGGGCTCGACCCCGCGCTCGCCCGCCGCGCCGGGCTTCTTCACGATATCGGGAAGGCGGTAAGCCACGAGGTGGAAGGGCCGCACGCGCTTATCGGCGGAGAGTTCGCGCGTCGCTACGGCGAACACCCCGACGTGGTTCACGGGATCGAGGCGCACCATGAGGACATCCAGGCGCAGTCCGTCTGGCCGATGCTGGTGCAGGCGGCCGATGCCGTCAGCGCCGCGCGTCCCGGCGCCCGCCGCGAGAGTCTTGAGAACTACGTGAAGCGTCTCACCCAGCTTGAGGAAATCGCCGACAAGCACCCCGGCGTCGACAAGTCCTACGCGATTCAGGGTGGACATGAGATCCGCGTGATCGTGAAGCCCGACCGCGTGACCGAGGACGCGCTTCCGGCGCTGGCAAGAGAGATTTCCAAAAAAATAGAAAACACGATGCAGTTCCCGGGCCAGGTCAAGGTGGTCGTGATCCGGGAGACTAGGGTGGAAGATGCCGCAAAATGAGAATTTCGAAATCCGAAGCACGAAATCCGAAACAAGGCCCCAAATTCAAATGACCAAAATTCAAAAAAACTCTTTCGGTCATTGGAATTTGGAACATTTGGATTTGTTTCGAATTTCGAGATTCGGATTTCGGATTTAAGATAAATATGCTTAAAATTTTAATGATCGGCGACACCTACGGCGAACCGGGCAGGAAAGCGGTCGAGGTCTTCGTCCCCCGGATGAAACGGGAGGGGCTTGCGGACTTCGTCGTCTGCAACGCCGAGAATGCGGCCGGCGGCTCGGGGATCACCGAGGGCGTCGCCAAAGAGCTTTTTCAGAACGGCTGCGACGCGATCACCGGCGGCGACCACTTTTTCGACAAAAAAAGGGAGATCGAGGAGTACGCGAAACGGGAGCCGCGCGTGCTGCGGCCCGCGAATTTTCCGAAAGGCCTGCCCGGATCGGGTTCCTGCCTCGTGGAATGCAAAGGGACCAAAATCGGGATCGTTCACGTGGCCGGCCAGGTATTTATGCGGTGTCACTTCAACTCGCCGTTTCTTGCCGCGGACGAGGAAATTGAAAAGTTAAAAAAGCAGGGCGCCTCCGTCATTCTGGTCGACATGCATGCCGAGGCCACGAGCGAAAAGTGGGCGATCTCCTGGCACCTCGACGGCCGGGTCTCGGCGGTCGTCGGGACGCACACGCATGTGCAGACCGCCGACGAGCGGGTCACCAAAAAGGGGACCGCCTGCCTGACGGATCTGGGGATGACCGGCCCCTACGACTCGATCATCGGCGCCGAAAAACAGCCGATCCTCGAAAAATTTCTGACGCAGATCAACGTGCGCAAAGAGGTCGCGCAGCACGACGTGAAGTTCTGCGGCGCGATTATTTCCGTGGACGAACGAAGCGGCAAAGCGCTCTCGATTGAACGGGTTCAAAGAGAAGTCAAGTAGAAGAATGAGGGTGGGTTGTGGGTATTGAGTCTGGACGTGGGGATGAGATGTGGGGGAATTCTCACCCTCAATCACGCATTGTTTTCTCCGTTTCGGATATCACGCGGAACATCCGCTTTATCCTGGAGGAGAAGTTCTCCGGCGTGTGGGTCGAGGGGGAGGTCTCCGGGTTCAAGCGGCATACCTCGGGCCACCTGTATTTTTCGCTCAAAGACGAGTCCTCCCAGATCCAGTGCGTGATGTTTCGCCGCGAAAACCAGTCGCTTTCATTTGAGATGCAGGACGGCCTCAAGGCCGTGTGCCTGGGCCGCGTGAGCGTCTATTCCCAGCGCGGCCAATATCAACTTTATGTGGAACGCATCGAGCCCAAGGGAGTGGGCGCCCTGGGGCTGCGCTTCGAACAGCTCAAGGAAAAGCTCCGCCGGGAAGGGCTTTTTGACGCCGCCCGTAAGAAAGAGATCCCTTTCTTGCCCAAGACCGTCGGCATTGTGACGTCCATCGACGGCGCGGCGCTCAGAGACATTTTACATGGGGTAGACCGGCGGTTTCGCGAGGCCCATCTTTTGATTTATCCCGTGCAAGTGCAGGGAAGCGGGGCCGCGGCCTCGATCGCCGGGGCCATCGAGGACCTGAACCGGGAGAACGCGGCCGACGTGCTGATCGTGGGTCGCGGCGGCGGGAGTCTCGAGGACCTCTGGGCGTTCAACGAAGAAATCACCGCGCGCGCCATTTTCAACTCGAGGATTCCGGTGATCTCGGCCGTCGGGCATGAGGTGGATTTTACCATCGCCGATTTTGTCGCGGACCTTCGCGCGGCGACCCCCTCGGCCGCCGCCGAGATCGTGCTCCCCCTGAAGGAGGACCTCGCGCTGAGGATCCATGAGCTTAAAGGCAGAACGTTTCAGGTGTTTTCGGCGAAACTGAAATTGCTTCGCCGGAACCTGGAGGGTCTCCTGGAAAGCCGTGGGTTCGGGGATCCGCTTTCTTATTTTGAGACGCACGCCCAGCGTCTCGACGAGCTGGCCAGGACGCTCAAGACCGAGCTCGGGACCCTGTTGCGTTTTAAAAAAGAAAATCTTCAGTCGCTGATCGGCAAACTCGAAGCGCTGGGCCCGCTCTCGGTCCTCAAACGGGGTTTCAGCGTCTCACTCAAACTTCCAAAGGGGCAGCTTGTCGCATCTTCAGAGTCACTGAAAGCCGGCGACCAGGTCAAGACGATGTTGAGCAAAGGTTATTTCATCAGCGAGGTCAAGGAAACGTATTAAACCTAGCGACGGGTGACAATTCTTCCCCTCCTTACGAAGGAGGGGAGCGGGGAGGTTAAACCAAGACCCCTCCGGTCGCCGAAGGCGACCACCTCCCCTTTGTAAGGGGAGGAAAGGCCCTGTCGCCCGAGGATTTGTGAGCAGAAGGCTGACAAGAACATAGGAGAGCCCAATGAGTCAGGAACCTAAAGAGATTGCGTTTGAAATCGCGCTGAAGAAACTCGAGACGATTGTCGAGAATCTGGAAAACGGCGAGCTGTCTCTGGAAGAGGCGCTTAAGTCTTACGAGGAAGGGGTGCGCATGGCCGACCTCTGCTCCAAGCGTCTCGGTGAGGCGGAGAAAAAAGTGGAAGT
>JACPAX010000051.1 GCA_016180585.1 Candidatus Omnitrophota bacterium
GGGTTGAGTTGATGCTTGTAACATCAACATTTTGAGCGTGTCGCTCTTCATCCTACAAGGAGCCTTCCTTGAATTTCAACTAAGAATAGCATTCACCCTCAAGAATGATATCGTTTTTTAGTCTAAAAATTAATTCTATTAATATAATTTTATTATCTGAAATTATATAGCTTGGTTTGTCATCTATCTAATTCCGAAAATAGGGCCTTAACGGCCTGTGCCCGCTCTTATAGGATTCTTGTAAGCCAGCTGATGATTTAGGCGGACTAAAATCCGCCCTACAGTCCACCCTACCCTCCGTCGTTGGTTGGTTAGCGGGAGTGAAGAGACCTGACTATCCAAAGAAAAGGGTAAAGATCCTCCCCCGCCCTTTCCTCCTGGAGCGATTAGGACTTACGGGAAGCTCCGTGCTCAAAAAGCTTCTATGGAGCCGCAGGGGGCTTGGGGGACTTAAGGGACGCCCTTTAGCGAAAGTCGGCGAACGGGTGACGCCGGAGGGGAGGCCTCCGCCCCCGTTCGCGGGTCGGAGCGCAAATCATGCGTCCGGGCGGGGACAAGAGCTGAGACAGAGTTCGGGGACGGGACGGGGTGGATCAGCAGCCTAAAATATTGAATCCATTGTCGACAAAGATCACCTCGCCCGTGATCCCGCGGCTTAGGTGCGAGCACAAAAAGATCGTCGCATCGCCGACCTCCTCGGGTTCCGTGTTGCGGCGGATCGGCGCTTTTTCCCGGACGTACTTCATGATCTCCGTGAAGCCGGAAATACCCCGGGCCGCCAGCGTGTTGATCGGACCCGCCGAGACGGCGTTCACGCGGATGTTCTTGGGGCCCAGGTCGTACGCGAGATATTTCACGCTGGCCTGAAGCGCGGCCTTCGCGACGCCCATCACGTTGTATCCGGGCGTCACGCGGTCCCCGCCGAGATACGTCAGCGTCACGATGCTGCCGCCTCCCCTCTTTTCCATGAGCGGCAGGGCCTTCCGGGAAAGCAGCGTCAATGAATACGCGCTGATCCCCAGCGCCGTCTCAAACCCGTCTTTTTTGGTCTTGACGTAGCTTCCCTCGAGATCTTCCGACTTGGCGTAGGCGATGCAATGCACCAGGAAATCCAGCCCCCCCCACGTTTTCTCGAGATGGTCCATCACCGCGTCCACCTGGTCCTCGCGCGTGATGTCGCAGGCAAATATGCGGGAACCGGGCAGCGTCGCGGCCAATTCCTTCGCGTTCTGCTCAAGCCGTTCGCCCTGGTAGGTAAATAAAATCTCCGCGCCTTCCCGCGCGGCGCTCGTCGCCACCGACCAGGCGATGCTGCGCTTGTTGGCGATGCCCAGAACCAGTCCCTTCTTCCCTTCCAGAAGCTTTGGCATTTTTCCTACCCCTTAAATTTTCTGATGACGATCGACGTGTTGTGCCCGCCGAATCCCAGCGAGTTGGAAAGACAGGCCTCGACGCGCGCCGAGCGCGCCGAAAGCGGAATATAATCCAGATCGCATTCGGGATCCGGATGGGTTAGATTGACCGTCGGGTGAAGCGTTTGGTGCCGGATCGACAAGCAGCAGGCGACAAACTCGACCCCCCCGGCGGCGCCGAGCGTATGTCCGGTCATGGATTTGGTCGAGCTGATCTGCACTTTTTTGGCGTCGTCCTTGAAAACTTTTTTGATGGCAAGCGTCTCGACTTTGTCATTGAGCTCGGTCGAAGTGCCGTGGGCGTTGATATAGGTAATTTCGCCCGGGTCCATGCGCGCGTCGCGCAAGGCGGAGCTCATGCAGTGGGCCGCCCCCTCTCCCTCGGGGTGAGGGGCGGTCATGTGGTAGGCATCGCCGTTCAGACCGTAGCCGGCCACCTCCGCATGGATCCTGGCGCCGCGGGCCCTGGCATGTTCGAGCTCCTCGAGAACCACCACTCCCGCGCCCTCGCCCATCACAAACCCGTCCCGCTCTTTGTCAAAAGGCCTTGAGGCCGCCCGGGGGTCGTCGTTTCTTTTGGAGAGCGCCTTGAGCGCGCAGAAGCCGCCGATCCCCAGAGGCGTGATACAGCTCTCGGTCCCGCCGGCGACCATGATCTTGGCCTGTCCATGCTGGATGAGCCGGAAGGCCTCTCCGATGGCGTGAGTGCCGGTCGCGCAAGCGGTCACGACCGCCAAATTCGCGCCCTTCATGCCGTGAAGAATGGAAATCCATCCCGAGGCCATGTTGATGATCATCAGAGGGATTAAAAACGGCGAGAATTTCTCGGGGCCTTTTTCGAGATAAATGGAATGGGTCTCTTCGACGATGCGGAGGCTGCCGATCCCGGACCCCACGATCACGCCGGCGTCAAAGGGATCTTCTTTGGCCATGTCGATCCCCGAATCGGCGACCGCCTCTCCGGCGGCCGTGACCGCAAACTGGGCAAAGCGCTCCATCCGCCTGGCCTCTTTGGGGGGAATGGTCGCCTTGGGATCGTATCCCTTGACTTCGGCGGCGATCCGGCAGTCGAAACGTTCGGAATCAAACGTGGTTATCTTGCCGACGCCGCTCCTGCCGTCGACCAGGGATTTCCAGAACTCATTGACGTTGTTCCCGATCGGAGTGACCGCGCCCAGACCGGTGACAACCACGCGGGGGTAAGGCATGAGAAATTATTTGGCGGTCTTGGCTTTCTCCTCAACATAACGCACCGCCTCGCCAACGGAGGTCATTTTTTCCGCGTCCTCGTCGGGAATCTCAATGTTGAATTCTTCTTCGAGAGCCATCACAAGCTCCACGGTGTCCAAAGAGTCTGCTCCGAGATCATCCACAAAAGAGGCGGCATCGGTCACTTCCTCGACTTTGACGCCCAACTGCTCTGCAATGATTGCCCTTACTTTTTGTCCGATTTCGGCCATTGAATCATTTCCTCCTTTTTAAATCATCACCATGCCACCGTCAACCGTGATGACCTGACCCGTTATAAAATTGCTTTCTTCCGACGCGAGAAAAAGGACCGCCTGCGCGACATCCGCCGGTTTCCCGAAAAAACCGACGGGAATGGTTCTCAAGATATTGTTTCTGGCGTCCGAGCCGAGCGACTGCGTCATTTCGGTCTCGATAAAACCGGGAGCGATCGCGTTGACGAGCACGTTGCGCGATCCCAACTCCCTGGCGACCGACTTGGTGAGGGCGATGAGCCCCGCCTTGCTTGCGGCGTAATTGGCCTGCCCGGCATTGCCCGTCAGACCGATCACGGAGGCGATGTTGATGATCCTGCCGGCCCGCTGCCTCATCATGATCTTGGACACGGCGCGCATGCACAAAAAAGCGCCTTTGAGATTGGTGTCCAGCACTTCATCCCAATCGGCTTCGGTCATCCGCACGAAGAGTCCATCCCTCGTGACGCCCGCATTGTTGACGAGTATATCAACCCGCTTACAATTGTCAAGGGTTTTGTCCGCAAATTCCTGCACTTTTTCGGCATTTTTCACGTCGAGCGCCAAACAAATCGGCGGCGCGCCGCCCGCCTCCCCGATTTCTCCGGCGACGGCCTGCAGAGGCCCAAGATTTCTCGAAGTGAGGACGAGCCTGGCGCCCTCGCGGGCCAGAAGCAGCGCGATCTCCCTGCCGATTCCGCGGCTGGCGCCGGTCACGATCGCCACTTGGCCTTCAAGGCGCCCGGAAGTTTTAGAGGGCATCAAAATCCTCCACCGCGCTCAGGGACGCGGTCTCCGCTTCCGGATCGATTTTTTTAAGCAGGCCTTTGAGGACTTTTCCCGGCGCGAATTCCACGAAACGGCGCACCCCCTTTCGAATCATGAAGCGCATGGAATCCTCCCAGAGCGTGCGGTGGTTCATCTGATAAATCAAGTTTTGTTTGATCTTCGTCGGATTGTCCTCGACGTCGGCGGTCAGATTGCTGACCACCGGGATACCGGGACGCCCGATCGCTATTTTTTCAAGCGCCTTCTCGATCTTTTGGCAGGCGCTGTCCATGCAGCTGGAATGAAACCCGCCGCTTACATCAAGCGGAATGACCTTGCGGGCGCCCGCTTCCCTCAATTTCTCCACCGCGGCTTCGACTTTTTCCCTGAAACCGGAGATCACGATCTGGCCGGGGGCGTTAAGATTTCCAACCTCGGCCCCCGTCTCGGCGCACACCGCCTCAACGGTGGCAAGTTCAGCGCCGAGCACCGCCGCCATGAGGCCGGGTCTTTCGGCGGCCGCCTCGTCCATGTAGCGGCCGCGCGCGCAGACAAAACGCATCCCGTCGTCAAAGGAGATGGCCCCGGCGGCGCAGAGCGCGGTCGCCTCGCCGAGGCTCAGGCCCGCCGCGAAGCGGGGGACAAATTTCGAGGCCCGGGGATGGCTTTTCAAAACGGCGACGGCCGCCATGCTCGTGACAAAGATCGTCGGCTGGCTAAAACGGGTCTGACTCAAAAACTCCGCCGGCCCCTCAAAACATACCGAACGGACGTCAAAATCCACCAGCGCGGCGGCGCGGTCGTAGATTTTTTTCGCGGCGGGAAAATGGTCATACAGGTCTTTGCCCATGCCGGTGAACTGGGAACCCTGGCCGGGAAAAAGGTAGGCTACCGGCGTGCCGTCGGCCGGGGTCATCGTCTCACGGCCATTCCAGGACCACCGCGCCCCAGACCAGGCCGCTGCCGAAGGTCGCCAGAACCACCTTGTCTTTTTTCTTGATCCGACCCTCATGGACCGCTTCATAGAGGGCAATCACGCAGGAGGCGGCCGAGGTGTTGCCGTATCTGGAAAGATTCACATACACTTTTTCCTTCGGAAAATTCAACCGCTCCGTCACGGCGTCGACGATACGCTGGTTGGCCTGGTGAGGGATGAAGCAGGCGACCTCCTCCAACCTGACCTTGGCTTTGCCGAGCGCCTCGTTGACCGCGTCCGCCATGCCGCGGACCGCCAGCTTAA
>JACPAX010000052.1 GCA_016180585.1 Candidatus Omnitrophota bacterium
CTTTCGCGCCTCCCAATTGGATAAACGTTCCCTCGTCATCCTCTCCAGAAGACAACCGAAGAGCGCGGCGGAGTCCTTTTTGGTCTTGAGTCGTGAGGGATGGGTCGTGAGCGATCTTCTTGGGACTCACGACTGACGACTCACGACCGTCTTGCTTTGCTGGGTCTTGTATCTCCGGAAAGTCGGACAGTTTACGCACGCGAGGCAGTTTCAGAAGATCTTCCGGATACGCTTGAGCGCCGGTTAGATAAAAAATACCCGTCCCTTGATCGTAGAAGCCTTCAAAACCATCCTGGAGATTTCCCGCCCACGGAGGCTGATCCGTGATCTCGATCGGGCCGCCGGCTTTGGGCTGCATGTATCCTTGGAGGAGCCCGTCTCCGCTCATGATTTGGAGCACTTTTTCGTCATTGAAATGTTCAAGCGGCGCAAGCTGATGATCGGCATTCAGCAACCGCAGGCGGCCAAGCAGCTCGGCCAAAAATTCGGAACTTTTCGCGATAAGAACAAACGGCGTGCCCATTCCGCCGGCCCCGGGAAGAAAAACGGACACGGGAGAATCTTCGTCGGTCAATTCGAGACCCGGACGACCGGTCATCTCACGCACGACTTGGGTGATTTGTCCGATGGCCGGATCCGTCGTGATCGAGTAAAGGCTGACTTTCCTCAGATCGAAGGGCTTGCCCTCGTCGTCGGTTCCTCTTACGTGCCAATCGTAATATTTTTTAAGATCGGGGTCATCCGTCAGGATCTCGAGATACTTGAAGGCAAAGTACGGCGGTTTTTGCCGGCGAGCGTCTTTGTTGTATTCATCGGCCTGGAGAGCAAAATCATAAAATCCCTTATCCAGCTCGTTTCTGATCCGACGGTGCTCGTTTTGAGTCCATTGGAGAAATTTTATTTCATCATGCTTGAGACCGAAGGCCGCCACGCGGGCAAGCAATATTTTCTGCGCATGAAGCTCCCGGCCTTCCCAATCCGCCGCGGCTTCGCCGGTCTGCGGGTCTTTAAAAATTTTGGCGCGCGCGCACCATGTCGTATTCACTCCCCCGGCCGTGCGTTTAATCGTGACCTGGCCGCCCTTAAAGGGGAGCCCGGGTTGGACAAGCGCCATGCGGGAAAGCAAGCGGGAATTTATTTCTCCATCGGATGCGGCCAAAGGGATCACGACCTCGGTGCCGCCGGGCCAGGGAAAATCGCCGCTCTGATCTTGGATATCGCCTATGTGAACAAATTGAGCGGCCCCGCCCTTAAGCGTCGCCCCGCCTTCCTGCCCTCCGGTATAACCTGAAAGCAACGCGAGCACGCCTTCCTCGCCGTTTCCTTCATCATTGATGGCCTCAATGTGAATATCGCCTTTATTGAGGCCGGCTCCCGACAACGCATTCGCAGCGGCGAGAAACATCACGTTGGATCCGCCCGACCGACCCAAACCGCCCGCTTCGGCGACAGGACTATCCGTTGTAAAATCGCCGCGCGTCCCATAAGCGCCGACCCGGCTCATAAAGTACGCGAAACCGCCGATTTGGCCGTCGATCACCTGGCCGGCCTTTCGCTTCACTCTCCCGCCGAACCAATCTTGGTACTCGCCGTCCCCCCCGGCGATGAATTCACGCAGGCTTCCGTCTCTCATGACGGTATACATCTTCTCATGAACGCCTTGGCGCCGGCGCACCACATTGTAATGAACGATATCCTCATCCGCGTGACCGTCGACCCACCGTTTTTTTCTGAACGTATAAGCGATTAAATCCTTTTTATCGATCTTATTGAGACCCTTTTCACGGACCACCGCATCCTCAAGACCCTCGATTTGCCGGGCGTTGCTCACTGTGAGCCGTAAAGGAAAATCACCCGTTATAACGGCGGTGGAAGTCAGGAAATCGATGGCGTTTACGCCCTGCTTGGTGAGAAGCCTCACCAACGCCCGAAGATCAATGCTTGAGCCCCAGATATCGGCAAACCTCTGCATGCCCTTGACTTGGAGGGGCTTATCCTCTAGAGCCGCCAGCATCTCATCCTGAGATTTTAGATCCGCGCTCTTTACTTGCGCCGGCAGGGCATGGGTAATTCCCAGAAATCGCCTTGTCTCAACAGGCTTGCCCAGTGAATAAAGAGAAGTCCAAAGTCTGCTTTCTACAAAACGTTGAGGATAGGCCCTGAAATTTATCTTTTCATATTTTTGAGCCGTCGGGGATTTAGCGCCCATTCCCGTCCCAATTTCGCGCGAGGCCCGGATTTCTTCGCTTTCCTTGAAATCCGGAGAAGGTGTTTGAAGAGCGGAGCGGAGTCCTTTTTGGTCTTGAGTCACGGGGGATGAGCCGGAAGCGAGGGAGGCGGCGTACTGGTTCATGTCCGCCAGGGGTTTGAGTGTCGGGTACAGGGGCTTCTTGGAAAGAGGCCTAAACCGGTAAGGGCCGATGGTCACGGATCTTGGAACGCCGTCGTGTGCCCTGATCACAGAAACGTGGGACTGATCACCCAATTCCTGGGCGATTTCTTCAAATACCCGGGCGATACTTTCAAGATCAGCCCCGTCCCTGATGAAGAAGTAAATAGTGCCTTCCCTTTTATCAGCGGCGATCCCCGCGATGGCATTGGGGTCCAACGGGATCTCTTTCGTGAAGGTTTTCGGGAGATGAAGCGTGTCCTTTTCCTCTGTGCCGCCAGCCCAGTTGTACCTCAATTTTACTTCCGAGGGATTCAGAGCCACTTCAAAGAAAACCAATTGCCCCAGAACGGCCCGAAAATATAATTGGTCTGCATTTACCTCAACGTTAGCCAATGACTCGTCGGGACCGGGCCTATTCATCGATGCGGATGAGAGGGGTGGTTCGAGATTTTGAACAGGATCTTCGGCAAAACCCATCCCGTCAAGCCGGGGCTTCATCTCCCTGTAAACCGCGAGCGCCGGGGTGTCCGCCGCCGCCTGTCGCGCGCCGGAAATGGTCAGTATTCCGGTCTTGGGATCCCACGTTGCTTTGACAGAGACACTAACAACTTTTACGCCTTTTGGGGTCGCCCAGGAATCAGTTCGACCACTCAAGGATTTATCTTCGGGTTCACCATCAAAAACCAAAACCTGCGTGACTCGGGACAAACCGTCTTTGTGACTCACCTCCAAAGCAGGCCTAGGATATCGATAAGGCACAAACGGACGCGGGATAACCACCCTATCGAGCAGGAGATCTTTGGGCTCTTTTATACCGAGCTTGGTCGCCAACCACGGAAGGAGACCTTCCGGCAGAGGGGTCTTGTGACTCACCAAAAACCGCTGGTCATCATCGCCGACGGGATGATTGCCGGATGCTTTGATAGTCCGGATCTCCCAGGTCTGATCCGTCGGCGTTTCTTGCGAAGCGCCGGCCGCCCGCCGCGCGCCGCCGTTAAGACCCGTCTGTTTTGGGGGTTGGGTCGAAGCGGACTCTTGGGATGAGGGTGTCTTAGCTTTTCCAAAATTTCTATACAGCTCTGCGAGAAGCTTACTGTACCCGACGGGATCCAACAAAGCCTGTTGGCGAACCGCGTTAGCCTCACGATCCCGGGGTGTCTCCGTCTTCTGAGCTGTGCTTGCCTGCCGGGCACCGCCGGCTTGTAAGCCGTTAGTGAAGGTGTTATACTGCGGGAGAATATGAAGCTTACCCAAAAAAGAAGAGAGAACCTGGCTCGCTTGATGACCAATGCGTCCACGATCATTTTTGGCGGCTTGATCATCGGGCCCTTCATGGGCGATGTTTTTAAGGTTAAAGCGTTCGTCGCCGGTTCGGCCCTTTATTTGGTCTGCGCCGTCGCCATTTGGTGCATCGAGTCTTAGAGGAGGGGACGATGATGGGAATCTGGTTTGCATACGGGACGCTGGCAATCCTTCTGACTGTGGTGTTCGTTCTGGTCTACCTGGATCGGAAGGAAAAACACTCCCACCACTGATCTTTCTTCCCCCGCGCGGCGCTTGACGCGCGTCTCTACCCTTAATATAAAGATCCCCTACTGGCTGCGTCCCCTCAGCTTTGCTTGCCCGCCGCGGGGCGGCCCAGATCTGTCCGACAGGCTCTTTGGCCGCGCGGGTCGGGGGCGGCGGAATAATCCGGCCGCCGGGGCCGGGTCCGCGGCCAAAAGCGCCGCCGGGGCCCGGGCCCGCGCCGCCGTCGCGGCCTTCCCGAAGCGTTTTCTCGAGGGCCCGGCTCTCGTCCGGACTCAGTTGCGCGGCAAGCTGGCGGCCATACTGATCGATGAAAGTGGCCGGTCTCGCCTTCGCCGGCCCCCATTCAAAAACCGTTCTGCCGGGGTAGTCCCTCAAAGCGCCCGCCTGCGGGGTGAGCGGCGTCGCGGCGGCAAGGATGGGCTCCTGGTTCAAAATGGTTTTTTCGTAGAGCTTGCGGTTGGTCTCCGCCAGCACCTGCGGGGTGAGCGCGACAAACGAAATATTTTTCTCTTTGAGGAGACTCTTG
>JACPAX010000054.1 GCA_016180585.1 Candidatus Omnitrophota bacterium
CGGTGCGGCGGCCAAGCCGCAAGACCAAGCGAGCGGCCTAGCGAGCGAAGGAGCGGAGCCGAGGCCCCAGCCGAGGCGGAGCGCGTATTCACATTCCACCATAGAAGGTCCGTACGGCCTGGGGTTTAGCCGCGAAGCGGTGTTAGAAGTTAAATTATTTGCATGATTATGCCTTTAGGACAGGTAACGTCACAGGTTTTGTGTTAAGACAAGCGTAAAGCAGCCTGTCAAAAGCCTGATGCGGCCAGTAGCGACGGTTGAATCCGTAGGCAAATTCCGCTAGATAAGCCTTGTGGTATTTGCGGTTCACCCCATGATAGGTCGAAAGCAAAAAGCGCTTTAAGTTGCTGGTCAGGGTGTTGACCCATTGCAAGTTTCTCTCGGACTCTTCCTTACGGCTGGCGTGGGCATAGATTTTGTGGTGGTAGTAGCCTTGAGACAAAAGCCCTCAATAGGCAGGTTAAAAGGAATTTAAGCCGTTTCCCCGAAGATTTCATGTTCCAACTGACTGCCGGGGAGGAGGAGGCTTTGAGGTACCAAAATGGCACCTCAAAGAAAACTGGCAAAGGTGGCCGTAGATACCTGCCTTATGCATTTACCGAGCACGGCATATTGATCCTTTCCTCAATTCTCAATAGCTCCAGGGCGTCACAGATCAACGTTCACATTATTCGTACATTTGTAAGACAGCGGGAATTCTTGAATTCCCATAAGGACTTAAAAAGTAGGATTGACGATCTTGAAAAGAAATACGACAGACAGTTTCAGGTGGCCTTTAGAGCCATCAAAGCGATTTTGGACGATAAAGAAAAAGGTGATTTTAAAAATAGACGATTTGAAAGCTAAAACAAGGAGTCATTATGAAGCGTTGCGCCCTCTGTACCCGCGTATCTACTGCCATGCAGGCCGAGAAGGATTACGGCTCGTGTGAAGCCCAAAGGGATAAGATTTTATCCTATCTGAAAAGCCAAGAGGACCTTCAAGTAGTTGAGGAGTTTTTTCAGAGTCAGTCCGGTAAGTTGGCCGCGAAGCTGCGCGAGGGCGCCGTGAACCCGACGCCCCCGCTTGTAGCTCTAGTTCGTCTCTAGAACTGGTGTGCCCGGCAGGAGTTGAACCTGCAACCCTCTGATCCGTAGTCAGATACTCTATCCAGTTGAGCTACGGGCACAATCTTTTCAGCTTGAATCCTGCGGACTCTCAAAAAGAAGCGGGGGCTATTCTACCAATAATTACTCCGCCCGCCAAGCCCTGAGCTGGTACTCCTCGACCATACGGTCGGTGTTGAAAAATCCCGCGGCGGCGATCGCGTAGATCATCTTCGTGACCCAGTCGGAGTCGCGGAAACCGTTTTTGGTCTGGGTCTCGTAGTAGAGGCGGGCGACCTGCTCGAGTGTTTGATAAAGAGAGTCGGAGTCTTCCTTGAGGCGCAGGTTTTTCTCGTCGCCGATCTCGGGGCCGTGGTGCTGCCAGCCGAAAATCCAGCCGACGTTTTTCTCGGCGGCCTCGACCATCCAGCCGTCGAGCGTCGAAAGCTGAAGGACGCCGTTCAGGATCGCTTTCATGCCGCTGGTGCCGGAGGCCTCGAAGGGGGGGAGCGGATTGTTGAGCCAGACGTCGACGCTGGCAGTCAGGAGCTTGCCGAAATAGGTGTCATAGTTTTCGAGCATCAGAACGCGGAGGAGGTCCCGGTGGGTCTCGAGCGAGTCGATGCGGGTGAGCATTTCATTGACGTACGTGAAGCCGAGGTCGTCTTTGGGGTGCGCCTTTCCGGCGAAGACGATCTGGATCGGACCGACGCGCCGCGCGATGTCCAGGAGCCTCTCGACGTCCTGCAGGATGAGGCTCGGGCGCTTGTAGGCGGCGATGCGCCGCGCCCAGGCGACGGTAAACGTGTCGGGCCTGAGCCGCCAGGATTTGAGGAACCAGCAGAGTTTTTCTTTGTTGAACTGGTGGGCCTGCCATAGCTTTTGCCGGAAGGTCCCGTCGTCTTTGAGCGAGCGCGCGTTCCAGAGATTTTTCGGGGATTTTCTCCAGTCGCCGATGACGCCGCGGTATTCGTCGAGCAGCGCGGCGACGGAGGCCGAGATCCACGTGTGCGTGTGGACGCCGTTGGTGACGGACTGTATTTTTTCGCCGAACCGGGGGAACTGCAGGCGGGTGATCTCCCCGTGCTTGGCGGCGACGGCGTTCACGTGCCGGCAGGTCGTCATCGCCAGCTGGGTCAGGTTGATGACGTCCGAGTGCTCCGGGTCCTGCCCCCACTTTTTGAGGAGGCCGAATTCCTCGTCCGGCAGGATTTCCTGCAGGGGTTTTTTGGGAAAACGGTCGTGGCCGGCCGCGACCGGCGTATGGCAAGTGTAGGCGAAACGATTTGTCAGCGCCTCGACGCCGGAGTCGCGCGCCTCTTTGGCTTTTTCGACAAAGGCGAGCGCCGCGTGGCCCTCGTTCAGGTGAAAGCGGTCAATGTGGTAACCCAGCTTTCCGATGGCCTTCATCCCGCCTATCCCGAGGATCACGCGCTGGAGGATTTTCCACTCGACGTTGTCGCTTTTGTAGAGCTGGCCCGTGAGCGTGCGCGCGGTCGGCGAATTTTCGGGAAGATCGGAGTCGAGGAGGACAAGCGGCACGACGTTTTTTTTGTCAAAGCCGTAGACGAAATACTTCCAGAGGCGCAGGCGTATCGTCTCGCGTCTTAGGGGGATCTCGATCCTTGTTTGCAGCGGGACCAGGCCGGGGTAGGAGAAGGGGTCCCAGTTGTTTTCCTCGGGAATTTGGCCGTCTTTGAACCAGAAGTTTTGCTTAAAATACCCTTTATTCCACAAAATGCCGACGGCGACCAGCGACACCCCGCGGTCGGCGGCGCTCTTCAGCGTGTCTCCGGCGAGCACCCCGAGACCGCCGCTGTAAATCGGAAGATCGAGGAGATGGCCGGCGTCCACCGAGAGGTAATAGTCCATCGCCCGCAGGTTGGAGAAGACGTGGTGCTCGGCCGAGAGGTTTTTGGGGCTCGGGGGCCGCGCGCTTTCGGGCGCGTTGTAGGTGTTGGAGGAGAGGCCGTACTCCATCGAGAAGTAGGCGACGGATTTTTTGTGGACGCTGAGGAGGTCCTCCTCGGCGTTGAGGATCGGCTGCGCCGGGAATCCAAAAAAACGGTCCTCCAAGATGTCCGCCGTGTATTTTTCGAAGTTCTCGACGGGAGAGAAAGAGAGAAATCTATCGATACAAGAGGCGTCGGCCATGGGAGATGCGATTATACCTGAAAGCCGCGGGCAAAAACAAGAAACATGGTTCCGCGGCCGGGATTTATGGTAGATTAGGGCCCATGCTCGGCGGCCGGAAGGATCTGGATCGGTTTTTTATGCGGCAGGCGATACGCGAGGCGCGGAAGGCCTTTGACGCGGACGAGGTGCCGGTCGGCGCGGTGCTCGTCCATCAAAAGAAGATCATCGGCAGGGCGCACAACCAGTCGCGTCTCCTCAAAGACCCGACCGCTCACGCGGAGATGATCGCGATCACGCAGGCCTGCGAGACGCTGGGGGAGGGGCGTTTACCCGCCGCGACGCTCTATGTTACACTGGAGCCCTGCCCGATGTGTCTGGGGGCGATGATCCTCGCCAGGATAGGCCGCCTGGTCTTCGGGGCGAGGGAAGAGAAGACCGGCGCCTGCGGGTCGGTGGTGAATCTTCTCGCCGACGGCCGGTGGAACCACCGTTTCAAGATTGAGGAGGGCTTGCTTGAGTTTGAGTCCGGCGCCCTGCTCCAGGAATTTTTCAAGAAAAAGAGAATATAGCGGACTTGACGATTGCTTGCGCAATGGTAAGTCCTGTGCTCATTGGGAGAGGTGCGTGAGTGGCCGAAGCGGCGCGCCTGGAAAGCGCGTAACCCGCAAGGGTTCGAGAGTTCGAATCTCTCCCTCTCCGTAATGAGAGCTACAAGCGGGACTTTCCGGGATTTTTTCTTTCCAGAGGGCCGGTGGTTGACGGTTTTTCGTGATTGACATATCCTCAAAACACCCCTTGACAAATATGAATCCTTCGGGTATTCTTTGGATTGCCCTTGTAAGGAATGAATTCATGGGGTAGGCCCGTGAAGCAGTGATTAGGGTAGACTCGAAAGGCCCCCGTTTGAGAAAAAGACTCCTAAAGCCCGTCGCGCTGGTCCTGGCCGTAAGCTTCCTGAATACCCAGGTTCTTTGGGCGGGGGATTTGGGGAGCAGTTTTTTTGAAGATTGGAATGATTCCCAAAGGCGTCTGGCGCCCCAGAGCCAAAGCAGCGCTTTCCCTCTGCAGCTCGCCCTGGCTATCCGGAGCGCCCAAGCTCAGGCCGCCCAACACCAGACCGACCTTCTAGACCTCCAAAAGCTAAACTTCACCCTCACCACCTCAAGCGACGACCTCCTCCGGTACGTGGGGGGCGCTCTTCGGCACGAAGGTCTTCTACACCCAAGGACGGGTGGATTACACGCTCTCCAAAACCGGGGTACGCTCCACCTACCGGTATGACCCGTCCACCCGGCTGCTCCTGGCCGTCGACTCCGACGATTTTAGGGCCGACTACTACCCCGACGGTTCTTTAAAGGAGTTCTGGTCCAAGCCCGACCAAAAAAGAAGCTTCTACGAGGGGGGTCTCTTGACGCGCATCCTCACCTCCGAGGGAGCGGAGTATTTCTACGAAGCTGTCAAAACCCCCCAGGGAGACACCCAGGTCACCCTCTCTTCCTTCAAAACCCCCGGAGGGCTGCTCTATACCCTGGGACCCCGGACGATTAGCCATGTCTCCCCGGAGGCCGTCACCGAGTATGACCTAAACGGGACACTTCTTGGGACAAGGTCCACGGGCCGAGGGACCTTCACCGACTTCTACACTACCGGTGAGTTTAAGGGGCTGGTCTCACGCGTCGGGTATCCGGGGGGCTTTGAGGAGATCACGTATTCCAAAGACTCCAACGGGGAGATTCGCCACCAGCGCTACCGGCGGGTCTTAAAGCGCAAACGCTTTCTTTCCGGGAGCCGCGCGTACTGGATAAGGAAGCTTGTGGGCGAGGGCAAAGGCGCCTGGTCTATCCCCACTCCTCCCGCGCCCGATCTGTCCACACTCCCCGATTTAAGAAGGATCGTCTACTCTCCTGATCGTTCCCCCCGGGAAGTCTGGAAGGCCGACGGCTCGAAGCTTACTTTTGAAGAAGGGTCCTCAAGCGACTTTCCCGGTCTGGGCGGGGTGTCCGTGTTTCAAAATAATCTCGACGCCCGCTACGACGCCACGGGACGCCTCACCCAGGTCCAGGTGGGGGACCTCACCTTCCATTACCGGAAAGACGCCCCCGGGATCGATTTTATCCTCAAAGAAGACGGCACCAGACTTTCGGATCTGACTTTTGAGAACGGAACACTCACCGGGGCAAGAATCCAATC
>JACPAX010000043.1 GCA_016180585.1 Candidatus Omnitrophota bacterium
CAAAAAGAGCTGAAGCTGAACCAGAACGTTTTACAGAAAGCGGCTTGAAATGGCAGGGAGTCTTTCGGGAGTTTCAACTAAGAATGGGATTGACTCATTTGGTTCCACACAAAGAGACCACACAACTGCATATTTTTCGGGTGCTGGCCTTTCTCTTATCGCAAACCATAATGCTACCAGAGGATTAGAAGTCCAATCCAATAATCTCGTGGGCAATCCATGATGACGAGCTACAGCTAAGCGTTCTAATTTACGTTCAGGTAAAATACGCTCAAAAGCAGAATATTGCCTAACAAATTGACGAAATAACTTTTCTTCGGTATCAAGAAGGGCGTCGCCTAGATTTAATCTAGCTATGCGCGGTAACAATGGCCTATCGATCGGCTGCCCTCTAAATAATACTTCTTTGGCTTCAGAAATATAGTCAACCCATGTCAAATACTCATAGATCTCTTCGATTTTTTTTATTTCAGCAGGGTTACTACTCATTTACAAGACGTGGTCCATGTTGTTGAGTTTACAGCACATAGGGGCCAGTTCTCGAATCCTGAAACAATTACGTTTTTCAACTTTCAAGAACCGACACCCTTACCTGCGATTTCCTAAGCATTTAACCAATTCAACCTAAATGGAACTGCGTCATCTACGCTATCCAAATTTGAAAAAATTTTCTCCCGAAGTGCTGGTAATAAATGGCACTTAAACGTACCCTTGCCATCTGGGACAATACGAAAATACTTGTTATCAATATTGTTTGTCTTGACAACTGTTATAATCCTGTCTTTTAGACTGAGAAAAACGTAGAAAAAAGCTCTTCCGCTACAAAAGAAATCCTCCGTTTTCTTCTTAAGAAGACTAAAGTCCTCACTTGATATAAAATTGGGTGAATTAAGATAATTGGAAAAGGTCCTTACATCTTTTGTCACAGCTGACTTGACGCAGAGTATATTTTGCCTAACGGCGACCATAATGGGGAAAAAATTCGGTGGGTCATAAAGCACATATAATGTATCTTCTTGCCATTTCACCCCACTGGTACCAAGAGAAATCCCTATAAATACTCCACCTACCGACCCTTGCATTAAATTGCTAAAAATTCCATATGATTGCAGTAGCGACGTGACAGCAACGAGCATGTGTTGATCAACTAATTTTTTCTGGAGAAATGTATTAACTATTTTTTGAGTGATCCCAGAGTGACGCGAATCGAGTGACCCGATATTTACAAAATCCGAATGGCCAATAATGGTTTTTTTACCGTCGTGATTATATGAAATTAATACCGGCTGATTGTTATTGCCCATGTAACCACATATAAGCCCTATCAGATCTTCTTCTTTATCATAAGGGCCGCAACTATTAATAGCTATAGTAAGAGCTTCTTTTGGGTCATTACAATACTTTGTCCAAGTTTTAAAAACTTCGATCACATCCAACGCTTTTTTGATTCCCCCAGCAATTCCAATGATAAATTCTTCATCTATATTTACTAATTTTAGCATCGCTTCCCTTACAGTATCCGTTGAAGTGCTTACTACTTTTTCTCCAAAAGAAGAGGTAGGCAAATTAGGCAGATCTGCCTCTTGCGGATCCGGACCGGGCCAATGCAACGCAGAATCAGCGGCGATGAAAACATTAGTACAAGTTTTCCATCCTAAAATGTACGTCATTGCTTTCTCTCAAAAAAACTGATAGTTAATAGCTCAATATTTTATTTTTTCACTAACAGCTTCCTAAAAAACTTCTTTCCTACTTTCAGTAAACTGCCGTTCTTAATTTTGATCTGAGCTTTTGGGTCGGTGATTTTGACGTCGTCCAGCGTAACAGCGCCCTGCTGGATCAGGCGGTAGGCCTCGCTGGAGCTGGGGGCGGCTTTGACTTCCTTTAATAGGGTGGCGGCGTCGAGGGCGGCCGGGACGTGAACCTCGGGGGCATCGGTAGGGTTTTCTTTGTTGCTGAACACCCTCTCAAATTCCTCCGCCTCTTTGTCCGCGGCGGGTTTGCCGTGCAGGGATTCGGTAAGGAGCTTGGCGAGCTTCACCTTCGCGTCGCGGGGATGAAGTTTGCCCGTAATGACTTGCTTCTGGATCTCGTCGCCGTTTTCGCCGGTCAAAAGATTAAAGTACATCGACATCAGCGTATCGGGAATGGACATGGCCTTGCCGAAGACGTCTTTGGCGGAGTCGTTCACGGCGATAGTGTTGCCTAGCGACTTCGACATTTTCTGCGTGCCGTCGAGGCCGACGAGCAGCGGGAATGTCATCACGATCTGTGGCGCCTGACCAAAGGCGCGCTGGAGATTACGGCCCACGAGCAGGTTAAATTTTTGGTCGGTGCCGCCGAGCTCGACATCGGCCTTGAGCCTCACCGAGTCATAACCCTGTAGCAGCGGGTACATAAACTCGGGGCCCGTGATGGGCTTATTTTCTTTCATGCGTCTGTCGAAGTCTTCGCGCGCGAGAAGCTGGTCTACGGTATACTGCGCCAAAACTTTCTCAAAAAATACCCGAAACATATCTTTGCCGAGAAACCAGTCGCTGTTTTTGACGATCTCGATTTTCTTGGGGTCTTTGTCGAGGATTTTGAAGGCCTGGTCCTGATAGGTCCGGGCGTTTTTCTCAACCTCGTCGCGTGAGAGCGCGGGACGGGTCTTGGTTTGGCCCGTGGGGTCGCCGATCATGGCCGTGTAGTCGCCGATGAGGAGGATGACCTTGTGCCCCAGGTCCTGAAACTCGCGGAGCTTCCTTAAGAGGACGGTGTGGCCGAGGTGGATGTCGGGGGCGCTGGGGTCGAAGCCCGCTTTGACCCTCAGCGGGCGGTTTTCTTTTTGGGCGGACAAAAGACGAGCCCCGAGCTCTTCTTTCGAAATAACGTCTACCGCATTTCGACAAAGAAGCTCGAGGGAACTCATCATGTCATTGCGAGCGAAGCGAAGCAATCTCTGCCATCGGCATAGATTGTCCGCCATACCTCTTCGGCGGACTCGTCGGACGGACTCGCCGATGCTTTGTGGCGAGCTTCGTCGCTATGCTCCTCGCAATGACACATTAATTTTGTGGAACGCCCTTCGTGCTGAGCGCGATCTTTCGCGCGGGAAGATCGATTTTCACGATGCGCGCCTGGATTTTTTTTCCGACGGGGAACGCCCCCTCCAACAGCTGCGCGGAAGCCAGGTCCGTCTCCGAGATGTGGAGAAGCCCTTCGACGTCTTTTTCGATCTCGACAAACACGCCGAAGCTGGCGACCTTGGTGACGCTACCCAGGACGAGCGCGCCGACGGAGAGCTTGGAGGCGATCTCTTCCCACGGATCGACGATAAGCTGTTTCAGGCCCAGCGAGAGCTTGTGATTGGTCTGGTCGACCATCAGCACCACCGCCTCGACCTCCTGGCCTTTTTTCAGGACATCCTTGGGGTGGTTGATCTTGCGCGTCCACGACATGTCGGAGATATGGACGAGCCCGTCTATCCCCTCCTCGATCTCGACAAAAGCGCCGAAATCGGTGAGGTTACGGACGATCCCTTTTACTTTCATTCCGACGTTGTAGCGGCTCTCGATGCCGGTCCAGGGGTTCAGCTCGGTCTGCTTGATCCCCAGCGAGATCTTCTCGTGCTCCTTGTCGATATTGAGCACCATCACGTCCACCAAGTCTCCGGCCTTGAAGACGTCGGCGGGGTTGGAGATGCGTTTGGACCAGGAGATCTCCGAGATATGCACGAGGCCCTCGATCCCGCGGGAGAGCTCCACAAAGACACCGTACGGAACGACGTTCACGACCTTCCCTTTGACCTTCGATCCGACCGGGAATTTCTGGTCGACGTCGGTCCAGGGATTGGCGTCTTTCTGCTTGAGCCCCAGAGAAACCTTCATCGTCTCTTTGTCGAACGAAAGGATTTTCACCTCGACCTTGTCGCCGACTTTAAGCATCTCCGACGGATGGCTGATGCGTCCCCAGCTCATGTCGGTGATATGCAAAAGCCCGTCGATGCCGCCGAGATTCACGAAGGCGCCGAAGTCCGTGATGTTTTTCACGACCCCCTTACGGATCACGCCGACCTCGAGCTCTTCGAGGAACTTCGCCTTGGATTCCTGTTTTTCCTTCTCGAGAAGGTCTTTGCGCGAGACGATGATGTTTTTACGGCTCGGGTTGATCTTCACGATCTTAACCTGAATGGTCTGACCCAGCAGGGAATTCAGGCTGCCGAAACCTTTGAGAAACGCCAGCGACGCGGGCAGAAACGCCTCCACGCCGATGTCGATCATGAGACCGCCCTTGACCTTGCGGGTGACTTTGCCCTCGACGGTCTTGCCCTCCTCGATCTGCTCGACGACGCGGTCCCAGCCCTGGCTTTTCTCCGCCTTGCGCTTGGAGAGCACCACGCGGCCATGCTCGTTCTCCGTCTCTTCGAGAAGCACCTCGACCTCGTCGCCCGGCTTGAGGGACACGAGCGAATCAAACTCGTGCGCGGGGATGATCCCCTCCGACTTGAATCCGATGTCGACGATGACTTCCTTGGCGTTGACGGCCGTGACGCGTCCTTTGACGACGTGCCCCTGGCCGACGCGATGAAAAGTCTGCTCGTAATCCACCGCGGAGATTTCTCCCGCTTGTTCTTCCGGTTCTTCCGACACAAACAACCGTTGTATTCCGTGTGCCATTACTTCCTCCTCATGAAAGCCGACTGGCGGCTCTCGTCTCCGGATACGACGACTTCAGAGAAGCAGGTTAAGAAGACTGTCGTATAACCCCGGAAAATAATAATGTTGGTGCGCCGGGGACCAGCGCACCAGAGACCGGTAGCTCGCTTTAATTCCGGTGCTCTGGTGCTCTGGTGCTCTGGTGCTCCACAGCATTTCTAATTTTGGCGATCTCCGCCATGATCCTCCGGCTTACGGCCAGATAAGGATCGGGCTCCGACATCAGCGCCCGGTCGTCGGCCGGCAGAAACGGCTCCCCGTAATAAACGCTCACCGGATAGGGCTTAAACCACCGCGCGTCGCGAGGAAGCGCCTGGCGGGTCCCGTGAATGTAGACCGGGACGACCAGCGACCGGCTTTTGACCGCCAGAAACCCCGCCCCGCTTTCCGGTTCTTTCAATTCCCCGTCGGGTGAACGCGTCCCTTCCGGGAACACGACCACGCAACCGCCGCCCTTGAGCCAGCGAATCAGATCGCGAAGGCTCCTAAAATCATCCGTCTTGGTCTTGACCGGCAAGACACCGACGCCTCGTAAAATAAATCCGAGAAGCGGATAACTAAAAAGGTATTCTTTGGCCAGATACGTGACCTTCCGGCGGAGGGATATCCCCAAGACCGGCGGGTCCAGATAACTGACGTGGTTCGGCGCCAAGATGACGCCGAGAGGCTCGGCGGGACCCGGGACCTTCTCCGCCCCGTACGAGCGAAATTTAAAGAACAACCGGTAAAAAGCGAGGCTTGTGGTTCTCACCACGCCGTAAATCAGGGGGTTCGCTCTAGGCACGCGCGGCGCTCCGCGACCGGGTACGGTTTAACCCTCTGGCATTCAATGACTTAGACTGAATCAGGGCAATTATTCTATCAACAGTCTCTTCGATTGTCAATGCGCTGGTATCAATCACCACCGCGTCCTTGGCCACGCGAAGCGGGCTGACCTTGCGGGAGAAGTCCGTCTGGTCGCGGCGGGTCACGTCCCGGGCGACTTCCCTGAGACTCACTTTCTCTCCCTTGAGCCTCAGTTCTTTGTAGCGGCGGCGGGCCCTCACGCGGGGATGGGCGTCAAAATAAAATTTAAAATCCGCGCGGGGGAAGACGACAGTGCCGATATCCCGGCCCTCGATCACGCCGCCGGTGCTCCGGCCGAGACGCCGCTGTTTTTTGACAAGCTCGCGACGCACGAGAGGCTCCCGGGCCAAGTAGAAAACCTGTCTTGTCAGCCTCGGGCCCCGAATCGCCTCCGAGACGTCTTTGCCGTTCAGGAAAACGCGCTGACCTCCCCCGTTTCTGTCCCGGAACACAATACGGGATCCTCGGGTGATCGCGGCGAGCCGCTTCGCGTCTTTTAGCGGCACCCCATCCCGAACCGCTTGGAGCGTCACCGCACGGTACATCGCGCCCGTATCAATGTAAGGAAGCCCGAGACGCCTGGCGAGCGCCCTGGCCGTGCTGGATTTTCCGCTTCCCGCGGGACCGTCGATGGCGATGATCCATCGTCGGCGAGAACGGGTCCTGCCGGCGGCAGCCCCATCGGTGCTCGCCGTCATTCCGCGGCTGCGCGCCGAGTGGGGCGCCCCACCGCCGTCACCCGTTCCCGCGCCCTTAGTGCTGGACAAATGATTTCAATCAACATCGTGAGTCAATTGGCGAGAAATAGTGTTGGCTTCGGAAATAAGTTTTTCTAATTTTATTCTATTTTTTAGAACCAACGCTTTTCTAAAATCCGACAAGCTCGCTTCAAAATCTCGAATATGCGCCAACGAATATTTATTTGATAACAAAATATCCGCCCACAATGCAGGATCACACTTAGAAAGTCTTGCGGCATCCCTGAAGCTCGGGTTATCAGCGGTTTGTTTTAAACGTACAAGCTTCCGCATGCTTCTGTTCCGAAGCAACGCACAAGCGGAGACATGGACGCTGTAACTAGGGCCGGCAACCCACTCGTCATGTTGGTCTGCGTTTAAACGGTCCGAAACTTTTGAGCCTATCGCTTCCCAGAACTTCCGAATGATGCTGTTTTTACGCGTCATAAAACACGTACAGCCCAAAAAAAGATCGGGGCTCGCATCGGAGCTTGTCACACCGCGTTTCGAAGACCCGGCCATTGGGTGGCATCCCACAAACACGTTCTTCTTCAAATATTTTCGCGCAACTCGCTCAATGTTGGTTTTGGAGCTACCCACGTCGATAACCACTGCCCCTCGCGACAAATATTTTGGCAAAGTCTTTAAATGATCCAGGATCGTTGAAACGGGCCCTGCGAGAATAACCAGGCTGGCCCCGGAAACTCCTTCCTTAAAATCAAGCGTTGCCCTATCGACGGCTTTTTTGCCAACGGCCTCGATTGCGGAGCGTTTCCGCCGCACAACGCCAACCACAAACTTAGCGAGGCGGCGTTTCCTGATCGCCATTCCCAGGGATCCGCCGATTAGACCCACTCCTACGATGCAGACTTTCTTGAATAAGGACTTCATAAATTATTGGTCATGGTTTAAATGGCTTTATAGTAAGCCCGGGAAGAAAGCGATAGTCCGAAGAATTGCCCGTCAGCAAAACAAGTCCATGGGTTTCCGCCGTTGCTGCGATTAAAGCATCCGGGATTTCCAAACCATGGCTTAGGGCGAATTCGTCCATCCAGAACATCGCTTTGGAGGAAACGCGCTCCTCGATTTGTAAAACCGAAATGTCAAAATTTGCCAGGAGAGATTGCCAACGGCGGGCTTCTTCCTTATTTCGAAGTCCCTGAGCAATCTCCATGTAGGTCACCACGCTGATTGCTTTGGTTGCGCCGCGTTCGATCACCCCTTCTGCGCGGGCGTTGCCGCGTAGATGCCAGATCAGGACGTCCGTATCAATCAGCACGACGCCATTTTCTCATCCGCCTGACATAGGAACGGACACTGCGGATATCCTTACGGTCCCTCCACATCCCAAACGCTTCATCTTTGTGAGACTGTTTGTCAGCCATGACCGGGACAATTTTGGCGCAGGCTTTGCCGCGATTAGTCACCCAAACGGTACCTCCTCGGCTGACAGTATTCAAAATTTCTTTCGTTGAAGAACGCAGCTGTCGGATCGTAGCTATCATGAAACCCCCCTTATTGTGTACACTTTAAAGTGTACACTACTAAGTGGCCTCTGGCAAGCTTTTCTTTCTTTTAAATTGCCCGCCCCACCGCTTTGGCGATCTGGCGAAGCTCGGTCATCAGCCTGTCAAATTTGCCGGGCTTGAGGGCCTGCGGGCCGTCGCAGAGGGCCTGCTCGGGGTCGTCATGGACCTCGATGAGAAGCCCGTCCGCGCCCACGGCCACCGCGGCCTTCGCGAGCGGCGCGACATACTCCCAGATCCCGGAGCAATGCGAGGGATCGATCACCACCGGCAGGTGGCTGAGTTTCTTGATCACCGGCACGGCGCTGATGTCGAGCGTGAAGCGCGTCGAGTCCTCGAAGGTCCGGATGCCACGCTCGCACAAAATGCAGTTGTGATTCCCCTCGGAGATCACGTACTCGGCCGAGAGAAGAAAATCCTTGATGGTGCTCGCCATCCCGCGCTTGAGAAGCACGGGCTTTTTCGTCTTCCCCACTTCTTTCAGGAGCTCGAAATTCTGCATGTTGCGCGCGCCGATCTGGATGATGTCCGCGTACTTCAAAAAAAGCGGCAGGTCACGCGGGTCCATGAGCTCGGTGACGATCGGAAGCCCGATCGCCTTCTTGGCCTCGAAGAGAAACTTCATCCCCTTGTCTTTCAGGCCTTGAAACGAATACGGCGAGGTGCGGGGCTTGAAGGCGCCTCCGCGCAACACCTTCGCGCCGCTTTTTTTGACCACGCCGGCGATCCGGAGCAGGCGCTCTCGGTTCTCCACCGTGCAGGGCCCCGCCATCACGACGACCTTTTCTCCGCCAATCTCGACGCCGGGGCCAAGCTTGATCACGCTGTTCTCTTTTTTGAACTCGCGCGACACAAACTTGTACGGTTTCTGAATCGGCATGACGCTCTCGACCCCCGGGAACGCCTCGAAAGGCTGGATCCGCGCCTTGTCCTCCTCGCCGATCACGCCGATAATCGTGCGCTCTTTGCCGACCGAGAGCATGGGCTTGAGACCCAATTGCCGGATCTTGTCCTCGACATGCTTGATTTCTTTTTTAGTGGCCTCGGGTTTTAAAACGATAATCATTGGGCGCTCCTTTCAAGGATTGCTCTCAGCTCTTTAACCAGCCTCTTGTTTTCCGCGGGTTTGCCGACCGTGATCCGCAGGAAAGTCCCCAGCCCCCAGGCGTTCATCGGACGGACAATCACCCCCCGCTTCAAAAGACCCTCGTAGACGGGCCGGGCCGGTCTTCCCAGATCCGCGAGCACAAAATTGGTCACCGTGTCCACCGTGAAAATACCCATTTTCCGACACTCGTTCCGCAGATAGGCCCTGCCGCCGGCCACCAGACGCAAGGTCCTCGCCAGATGCGCCTTGTCGTCGAGGGCGGCTGCCGCCGCGGCCTGCGCCAGGAGATTCACGTTAAAAGGCTCGCGGACTTTGCCGAGCGCGCCGACGAGCGAAGGCGCGCCGACCCCATAGCCGATCCGAAGCCCGCTCAGGCCGTAGGCCTTGGAAAAAGTCCTCGTCACGAATAAATTCGGAAACCGCCGCAAAAGCCCGAGGGAATCCGGATAATCCTTTTTGGCCCGCGCGAACTCGTAGTACGCCTCGTCGAGGACCACCAGCACGCCCTCCGGCACGCCGGAGAGAAACTGCGCAAGCGCTTTTTCCGGGACATAAGTCCCGACCGGATTGTCCGGATTGGCGATGAAAACAAGCTTGGTCTTCGGGCCGATCTTCGCGCGCATCGCGTCGAGGTCGTAGTGGAAATCCCGCATGGGCACTTTGATGACGCGCGCGTTCTCGGCGAGCGACGCGATTTCGTAGATCAAAAAAGTCGGGTCGGCGATCACCACCTCGTCCGAAGCGCCGGCAAAGGCCCTGGCGGCAAACACCAGAAGCTCGTCGGAGCCGTTGCCGAAGATGAGCGACTCCGGAGACACCCCGAGTTTGCGGGCCAGTTTCTGCCGCAGGTAAAAAGAGCCGCCGTCCGGATAACGGTGAATTTTCGAGAGGGCCTTCCGCACGGCCGCGACGGCCTTCGGTGAAGGACCCAACGCGTTTTCGTTGGAGGCCATCTTCACCGCATGCTTCAAGCCGTACTCCCGCTCCACCTCCTCGATCGGTTTCCCGGGCTCGTAATTTCTGACGGCCTCCAAATAGGCCTTTGCTGATTTGGGAAACGGCATCAGAGATCCGCCTTCGGGTAGGATCCAAGCAGCTTGAAAAACGTGCAATGTTTTTCGAGATTCTTCAGCGCCGAGCTGATCCGGGGCTCTTTCACATGCCCCTCGAAATCGACGAAGAAGAAATAACTCCACACCTTTTTTTTGGAGGGGCGGGACTCGATCTTCGTCAGGTTGATGTTCGCCTTCTGAAAAGGAATCAGGATGTCGTGCAGCGCCCCGACGCGGTCCTTCACGGAAAATACGACCGATGTCCGGTCCTTGCCGGTGGGTCTGGATTCGGCCCGTGAAATAATGATAAACCGGGTCGTGTTGTTGGCGTTGTCCTCGATCGAGGGCGCGATCACCCGGAGACGGTATTCCCTGGCGGCGAGAAGGCTCGCGACGCAGGCGATCTCGTTTTTAAATTGCGGATGTTCCGCGACATAGCGAGCGGCCTCCGCGGTGCTTGAGGTCGTCATGAGCTTGGCGCCGGGAAGATTCGACTCCAGCCACAGGCGGCACTGGGCCAGCGCCTGCGGGATCGAATAAATCTGGTTCACGGTCTTCATCGACGCGGCGTTGGACAGAAGGTACTGATTGATCGACAGATACAACTCCGCGCATATCTTCAAGGGGGACTCGATGAACATGTCGAGCGTGTAATTAACCGCGCCCTCGGTGGAGTTTTCCACCGGGACGACGCCATAGTCGCTGCGTCCCCTCTCCACCTCCGCGAAGACATCGGAGATGTTCGGGCAGGGAAAATAACGGACGGAGGCGCCGAATTTTTTGAGCGCGGCCTGGTGCGTGAACGTGAACTCGGGGCCGAGATAGGCGATCTTCACCTCTTTCTCCAGGCTGATGGCGCTGGACATGATCTCGCGGTAAATGGCCTCGATCGCCGACGGCGGCAGGGGCCCCTTGCTCAGGCGTTTCAGCCGGTCCAGCACTTCCTTCTCGCGGTCCGCGGCATAAACACCCTCTTTCCGGCGCCGCTTGATTTTGCCTATCTTTTTGCAGATCCCGGCCCGCTCGTTCAGAAGCCTGAGGACCCTCTCGTCAATCGAATCGATCTTTTTTCTGACTTTGTCGACGCTCATGTGTTTTCTCCGTTCCGTTCGCCTTCGGCAAGCTCCGCCGGACCCTGGGCCGTCTCTTTGAGCTCCGGCGGCAGAAGCCGCGCGTCCAGGTCCTTCGCGCTGAATTCGGCCAGCGCCGGCAATTCTTCCAGGGACTTCAGGCCGAAATGTTCCAAAAATTCGCGGGTGGTCCCGTACAGCATCGGGCGTCCCGGCGCCTCCTTGCGACCCGCAATCCTCACGAGGCCCTTTTCAAGCAAGGATTTCACCGCCCCGTCGACGTTGACGCCGCGAATAAACTCGATCTCGGCCCTCGTCACCGGTTGTTTGTAGGCGATGATCGAGAGCGTCTCAAGCGTCGCCTGGGGCAATTTCTTCTTGTCGCGCTCCTCGTAAAATTTTTTGAGATATCCCGACAGCCGGGGGTTGGTGACAAGCTGGAACCCTCCGGCGACCTCGACCAGTTGGATCCCCCGGTCTTCCCGCCGAAAACGCTCCGCCAACTCTCCCAGCGCCCCGCTGATCCGGGAGGCGTCCGGTTTATCCGCGCCAAACACCGCGGCAAGTTCCTCCGCCGAGAGCGGCTTCTCGCCCGCGAAGAGAAGCGCCTCGAGAATCCGAACCAGTTCCTCTTTTTCCAAAATAAACTCCTTTCTCGATCCCGGCGACCCGTTGATGGGCGCCCGGCGCCAGACAACGAAAGATTAACAGTCTGATGAAAAAGCCTCATCTGCGGCGTTGCTCGGTCGCTCGCTTGTGCGGCGCTATTCCCATAGCGCCTCCGCGCTCGCTTCCTCGCGCCTTGCATCTGAGACTTTTTGATCAGACTGCCGGCACATGAGGTTTTTCAGTAGGCTGTTAAACCTCTCCAGGCGCTCTGGTGCCCTGGCGCTCTGGCGCTCTCACATTCCTTGCGATTTCGATCTCGCCGAACCGGTCCGGCTGGATCACCATGATTTCCCCCAGACGCACAAGCTCAAGGATCGCCAGGAACGTCGTGATGGCCTCGGCTTTGTTTTTCGCCTTCCTGAAAAAATGGCTGAAGCGCACCATCGGCCGGCTCACCAGCTCGTGAAATATCTCGTGAATCTTCTCGGCCACCGTGAACTCGTCTTTGACCACCTGATGGAAGACTTCTTTCGGCAGGTTGCCGATCACCTTGGCAAGCGCCGAAATCAGGTCAAAAAGCGACACCTCGCCGAAGACCGCCGCCCCGTCGCTCTTGCCGCCGGAGTTTTCCCGAGCGGACGCGGGCCGCACAAACACGCGGTTTCTCTCCGCCTCAAAACCGCGGAGCCTCCCGGCCACCTCCTTGTAGGTCTTGTACTCCAGAAGGCGCCGGACCAGCTCGGCCCTCGGGTCCCCCTCCTCCTCTTCCGCCGCCTCGGGGTCCGGGGGCAAAAGCATCCGGGACTTGATTTGCATCAGCGTCGCCGCGACCACGAGAAAATCGCCCGCCACTTCCAGGTCCAGGAGCTCCATGAGGTTCAGATATTCCAGATACTGCTCGGTGATCCTCATGATCGGGATATCATAAATATTGAGCTCCTCCTCCTTGATCAAGTGGAGAAGCAGGTCCAGCGGTCCCTCAAATATCTCAAGTTTTATTTTATAGGGCATAGACAATCAGTTCTCATGAATCCACTGGTTCATGTTTAATATTTTTTTAACCTCGCTCATTGTCCCTTTGGCCACTTTCTCGGCTCGCTGTTGACCCGCTCCGACAAGCATTTTAAGAGCGACGTTGTAGCGCGTGCCGTCTTTCATCGAATCGCGTATCTCTTCCCGCTTTTTTTGGACAGGCCTTAGAAAATCAACCATAACGTCTGAAAAATTTTTCTTACAGTCCGTGCAGCCTTTTTTTGCATTCGTGCACCAGTCACGCACATCGTGAACTAAATCTCTTGAAAACATACTGTAGTAAGAGAACACATTACAACTATCCGGGTGCCCTGGATCTGACGCTTTAATACGAGCAGGGTCTGTTATCATCGATTGGATCTTTTTTTTGATTGCTTGTTCCGAATCCGACAGATTAATGGCATTGCCATAACTTTTAGACATTTTCCGACGATCCGTTCCTAAAATCTTGGAGGCCTTGGTAAGAAGCGCCTCCGGCTCAGGAAAGAGGCTGCTTTTATATAGATGCCTGAAACGCCTTATGATCTCCCGCGTCAGTTCAAGATGGGCTAATTGATCCTCCCCCACCGGGACTTTGTTCGCTTTGTAGAGCAAAATATCAGCCGCTTGAAGAACCGGATAGCCCAAGAACCCATAGGTTGTTAAATCGCGACCTTGAATCTCACGCAGTTGTTCTTTATAGGTGGGGTTTCTTTCAAGCCAGCCAAGCGGCGTGAGCATGCCAAGCATTAACGCCAATTCAGCATGCTCGGAAATTTCGGATTGGATAAATATGTTGGATGGATTAATCCCGCACGCTATCCAGTCCACTATCATTTCTACAGAATTTTTTCGTATATCGGCGGGGTTTTCATACTCCCCCATGAGCGCGTGAAGGTCGGCGACCATAAAAAAGCACTCGTGGGTCTCTTGCAGCCTGACCCAGTTCTCAAGCGCCCCCAGCCAGTGGCCCAAATGCAGGGGGCCGGTGGGCCTCATTCCGGAGAGAACGCGGTCCATATTATTCCAGTTTTCTTGCCTTTTTCTCGATCTCAAACACCTCGATTTTGTCCCCGGCCAGGATCTCGTTGAAATTGGAGACCCCGATGCCGCACTCAAAGCCCTCGAGGACTTCCCGCGCGTCATCCTTGAAGCGTTTGAGACTGGCAACCTTGCCTTCATGGACTTTCTGCCCGTTTCGCAGAACACGGCACGAGTAATTCCGGACGATCTTGCCTTTTTGGACCGTGCAGCCGGCAATCGTCCCGATCTTGGAGACTTTGAAAACCTGACGCACCTCTGCGGTCCCGACGAAAGATTCTTTGAGCTCGGGTTCGAGAAGCCCCTCCATCGCTTTCTCGATCGCGGTCTTGACTTCATAAATAATCTGGTAAAAACGGACATCCACCATCTCCCGTTCGGCGATCTCTCGCGCCGCGGAGGAAATTTCGACGTGGAAGCCGATCACGACGGCGTCGGAGGCGGCGGCGAGCATCACGTCCGATTCGCTGACATCGCCGGTCCCCGAATGGATGATATTCAGGCGGACATTTTTGGACTGAATCTTTCCGAGCGTCGTGCGCAGGGCCTCGACGGACCCCTGAACATCCGACTTGATGATGAGCTTGAGCTCCTCCGTCTTGCCGGCCCGGACATTTTCAAAGAGATGCTCGAGCGTGACGTGCGAATAACCTTGGCCCCCTTTGGCGCGGAGCTCGGTCTCTCTGGCCTCAATGATTTCCTTCGCCTTGCGCTCGTCCTTGACGACATAAAAACGGTCTCCGGCCTTGGGCACGCCGGGCAAACCCAAAATTTCAACCGGCGTGGAAGGCCTCGCCTGCTTGACCCGCTGACCGCGGTCATTAATCATCGCGCGGACGCGGCAATACCCGTCGCCGACGATCACCGCATCGCCGACGCGCAGGGTGCCGTCCTGGACGAGCACCGTCGCCAAGACGCCGCTTTCTTTTGAAATCTGGGCCTCGATCACGACGCCGGAGGCCATCGCCGAGGGGTTGGCCTTGAGCTCCAGGAGCTCCGATTCCAACGCGAGCATTTCAAGAAGCTCCTCGATGCCTTTTCCCGTCTTCGCCGACACGCCGATCATCACGGTCTTTCCGCCCCAGTCCTCGGGCGTCAGGCCGTACTCCATCAACGCTTTCTTCACGCGATCGGGATTTGCCGAGGGCAAATCCATTTTGTTGATCGCCACGAGGATAGGGACGTCCGCCGCCTTCGCGTGGTCGATGGCCTCGATCGTCTGCGGCATCACGCCGTCATCGGCGGCGACGACAAGCACCACGACGTCCGTCGCCTTGGCGCCGCGCGCCCGCATGGCGGTAAAGGCCTCGTGTCCCGGGGTATCCAGAAAAGTGATCGCCCCCTTGGGCAGGAAGACCTCATAGGCCCCGATGTGCTGGGTAATCCCCCCGGCTTCGCTGGCGGCGACCTTGGTCTTCCGAATCGCGTCGAGGAGCGAGGTCTTGCCGTGATCGACGTGACCCATGAAGGTCACGATGGGCGCGCGGACCGCAAGCAGCGCCTGATCGACCGGCGTCCCGGCCTGCGCGACCTCCTGCTCCTTCGCTTTCTTGAGTTCTTCGAGCTCGACGCCGAGGTCGGAGGCTATCTTTGAGGCGATTTCGAAATTCACCGCCTGATTGATCGTCGCGAAAATATTCAACCGGATAAGACGCTGAATAAGCTCGTTGGGTTTGACGCTCAGTCTCGCCGCGAAGTCCTTGACGGCGATGGGGGATTCGATCTGGACCTTTCTTTTTTTAATCTCAACCGGCGCCGCGGGCGTCGGGGCCGTCGCCAACGGTTGGATCTGCGGCGCCGGCGGCAAAGGTTTCGGCTTTTTTTTGAGACTGGGAGGGGCGACGGGCCTTGCCTTTGGCATGGCGGACGGGACAGCGGACGCCTTGTGCGACGGAGACGGGGTCGCTTGGACGCGCCGCGCCGTCTCGGCCAACTGCTGAGCGTTTTTTACGCCGATGCGCTGGAGCAAGAATTCTTTCTTGACGCTGGCAATGGAGGGCGTTTCGAGCGGTCTTTCGGACTTGGACGGTTCCTTGACGGCAGGCTTGGGCGACAAGACCGTCTTGGCGGGCGACGCCGGCTTCTTCACAAGATCCCTGGCGCGTTTGACCTCTTCATCCGTCAGGACACTCATATGGGTCTTGGCGCCGGTCTTCAGCGGTTTGAGCTTATCCAGAAGCTCTTTGGACGAAAGCTTGAGATCCTTGGCCAGTTCATGCACCCGTGCCGACATCTTTTATTCCGCCTCTTTGTCTTTCCCTTCCGAAGAACCGATGGCCTTTAAAATCTTTTCGAGAGTCTTCTCGCCGATCCCCTTCACCGCTAAAAGCTCTTCCCTGGAGGCCTTTTTCAAATCTTCGAGCGTCTTGAAACCGGCGGCGGCCATGGCCTCCGCCGTCTTGGGCCCGATCCCTTCGACCGATTGAATCAACGCCCCTTCGCCCGTCTCCGCCGCAACGGCCGGCGGAATCTCGGTCGCCAACTGGGACTCCAGTTTTTCCTTGGCGATGTCCTTTTTGGAACGGATATCGATGGACCAGCCGGTCAGCTTCGAAGCCAGCCGCACATTTTGTCCGTTCTTGCCGATCGCCAGAGACAGTTGGTCGTCCCCTACGATCACCTCCACCTTCTTCTCCTGGGGGTCCAGAATCTTGACCGACGACACCTCGGCGGGACTTAAGGCCGCCTTCACGAATTCCTCCACGTCGTCGCTCCACCGCACGATGTCGATTTTCTCCCCCTGGAGTTCCTTGACAACCCCCTTCACGCGGGACCCCCGGATCCCGACGCAGGCGCCGACGCAGTCAATCTTCTCATTCTTGGAGCAGACGGCGATCTTCGTGCGATCGCCGGGCTCGCGCGACACCGATCGGATCTCGACAACGCCGTCGGCGATCTCCGGCACCTCGAGCTCGAAAAGCCGTTTCACAAAACCGGAATGGCTCCTCGAAAGAATAATCTGGGGTCCTTTCGCGGTCTTGTTGACCTCGAGAATGTACGCGCGGATCGTGTCCCCTTGACGATAGCTGTCGCGGGGCGACATCTCCCGCTTCGGCAAGATACCCTCGGTCTTTCCCAAGTCGACGAGAAGCGCTCCTTTATCAAAACGGTAAACGGTGCCGCTCGTGATCGAGTCCGATTTCTGGTTGAACTCGTTGAAAATTACATCCCGCTCGGCCTCTCTTATTTTCTGGAAAATCACCTGCTTGGCCGTCTGGGCCGCGATGCGCCCGAATTCATTGGAGACGATTTCCTTGCCGTCGGAATAAATGCGAATCTTGCCGCTTTCCACGTCAATCTTCACCTCGACGTCCTTGTCCTTGTCGTGAAGCACTTTTTTTGCGGCGGACACCAGCGCGGCCTCAACCGACTCGATCAACACCTTGCGGCTGATGCCCTTCTCGCGCTCTATGTTTTCCAGGACCATTAATAATTCCGTACTCATCTCACAGGCCTTTTGTTAGCTACGTAATTTGTGCAACCTGTCCAAAACGGAAACGGGCCGTTTGTTAGCCGCCGGGATTGCGCAGACTAAAGTCTGCGCTACTTCGGCGGTTTATGTGTCAGCCGCCGCAAGCTTAGAACGTGATTTCTCTGACCGCTTTGATGACGGACGGCATCTTCATCGATACCCTTTGGCCGTTTGCCGGATTTTCAAAGCCCAAAACGTCCTCGTCCAGCGAAACAAGCTTCAGAACGCTTGTCACCGTCCGGCCGTCTTCCAGCCGGTACGTCACGCGAAGCGCCTGCCCGACGACCCTCTGAAAATCCCTCTCGGTTTTCAGCCGGCGGTCAAGGCCGGGGCTGCTCACTTCCAGGAGATAAGGCGCGTTGAAAAAACCGCCTTCCGCTTCGCCTATCCCGTCCAGGAAAAGGCCCAAATGGGCGTTGATGCGGGCGCAATCATCCAGCGCAATCCCGCCCGGCTTGTCCACGACCAGAGTGACTACCGTCCTTCCGGACGTTCTCCGGGCGTCAAGGTCCACGAGCTCGGCGCCGAGTTTCTCCACTTCCAGGCGAATGCCTTCTTTTTTATTTTCCAATTCCACCGGCAACATCGGACGCCAAAGCCTTTTCCCGCATTCAACAAAAAAAGTGGGCTCTCACCCACTTTTTCTCACCACGAAATCGCTAACCTACTGGAATAATGAAGCTTATACTAACAAAGATCCCTCCTCCTGTCAAGCTTTCAAAGTTTATTCAGGGTCTCAAGAATGGCGGGAACAAGGACCGGGGTGTCCACGAGGCGGGTCTCGGCGGTTTTGCGGATTTTGAGCTCCGCCTTGCCCAATTTCAGGTTTCTCTGGCCTAAAATGACCCGCAGCGGGATACCGATGAGATCGGCGTCGTTAAACTTCACGCCGGCCGTCTCTTTGCGGTCGTCCACAAGGATGTCCACACCCGCCGCCTTAAGCTCCCCGGAGCCTTCAATCTCCTCCACAATCCGCCTGGACTGGGCGTCTTCGGGGTCAAGCATCACCACATGCGCCTGGAACGGGCTGATGCTTCTCGGCCAGACGATCCCCTTGTCGTCGGCGTGTTGTTCAATCGCGGCGGCAAGGATCCGGTTCACGCCGATGCCGTAACAGCCCATAATGAGCGGGTTGAGCTTCCCCTCGACATTCAAATATTGGGCTTTGAGCGGGACCGAATAACGGAGGTTTAATTTAAAGATGTGACCGAGTTCAATGGCGGTGCGGAATTTAAGCGGCTTTCCTTCCGGAGACAAATCTCCTTCAACCGCCTGCCTAAAATCGCCAACGATCTTTACTCGGTCTCTTTCAGACCTGGAAGTAAATAAAATATCTTCCCAGTTCATACCTACAAAATGTTGCTCTGCTTCATTAGCACCAACAACGAAATCTTTCATTTCAAGCACGTCTTCGTCGATGTAAAACTTCATATCCTTTAAACCAAGCGGCCCCGTAAACCCAAAAGCTGATTTCTGATCAATTATTTCTCTGGGTGCTAAATGCGCACCGGGTTCTGTTGTTTTAATTTTAAACTCACTGACTTCATGGTCCCCCCGAACCAAGACGGCAAATATCTCATTATTCGAATTTTGGTAAATCATTGTTTTGATAAGATTGCTCGTCTGTGTTTTAAGAGTTGTGGCGACAGACTCGGCGCTGCTGTGTCCGGGCGTATGCACTTTCCTATAACGCCTTACAGGTGTTCCGTCGTTAGGAATCGTTGAGCTTTTTAATTTTCGCGAAGCCATCTCGACGCTCACCACCGTGTCCGAATCCCCGACCTGCGCCATCCAGTCCTCGCCGGCGTCGGAGAAAAGCACAAATTCCTGCGAGCCCGATCCGCCCATCGCCCCGGGGTCCGCCTGGACAACGTAGAAATCAAGCCCGCAGCGCGAAAAAATCCTTCGGTACGCCTCCTTCATCGCCTGGTAAGTCTCGTCCAGGCTCTTGTCGGAATCGTGGAAACTGTAGGCGTCCTTCATCAAAAATTCACGGCTGCGGATGACGCCCGATCGCGGCCGCAGCTCGTCGCGGAATTTGGTCTGAATCTGGTAAAACGTCACCGGCAGCTGCTTGTAGGAGCGGATCTCGCGGCGGACGAGGTCCGTGATGACCTCCTCATGCGTCGGGCCCAGCACGTTTTCCTTGCCGTGCCTGTCCTTGAAGTGAATCATGTCTTCGCCCAGGACCTCGAGGCGACCGGATTCCCTCCAAATCTCCACCGGGTGTATCGCCGGCAGAAGCACTTCCAGCGCGCCGGCCCTGTCCATTTCCTCGCGGACGATCGCCTCGGCTTTTTTCAGCGCCCGCAGGCCGAGCGGAAGATAGCTGTAGGCGCCGCTCGCCAGCTTCCGGACCAGGCCCGCGCGCAGCATGAGCCGGTGGCTTTTGATCTGCGCCTCCTGAGGCGTTTCCTTGACGGTCGGGATGAAATACTGAGTCCAGCGCATTTTTAGTTCGGAGTCCGGAGTTCGGGGTTCGGAGTCAAAATAAACATTTTCTTCACGTTCTCCACAATGGCGAAACGGTGGACGTCCTGCAAAACAAC
>JACPAX010000053.1 GCA_016180585.1 Candidatus Omnitrophota bacterium
CCGGCCGGCGAGGCCGCGGCCGAAGGAGCGTGGGCCATCCCCTTCCTGATCGAGGAGAGGCGCGTCGCAAAGGTCGGCCCAAACAGGGTCCTCGAGGTGCCTCTCGAGATCGGCCCCGGGCTTGGTTTCTTGACGCGGTCCCTGCTTGAGAAAAAAGCGTCCGTAGTCGCGGTGGAGAAAGACCCGCTTTACGCGAAATTCCTGCGAGGCTATTTCAAAGACCGCGCGTTCGCGCTCCTCGAAAAAGATATCCTGAAGACGGACCTAAAAAAGGACCTGGGTTTTTCCGAGCCGGTCAAAGTCGCGGGCAACATCCCTTATAATATCACCAGCCCGATTGTGGAGTGGCTTGTTTCACAGAAATCTCTTGTCAGCGAAGCGGTGCTGACGGTGCAGCGGGAAGTCGCCGAGCGGCTCGGCGCTCAGCCCGGCGGAAAGACCTGGGGGCCGCTCTCGGTTTTTGCGCAGTTTCACGCGGAGGTGTCCCTCCTCAGAAGAATCGGCAGGGAAAGTTTCTATCCCCCGCCGAAGGTGGACTCGGCGGTCGCGCGCCTTGTTTTTTTAAAAAAACCGCCCGCGCGCGTGGACGACGAGGCGGCCTTTTTCGCGCTCATCAGGCGCGCGTTCCAAAAAAGAAGGAAAATGCTCCTCAACTCGCTGACCGACGAGGCCTCCCCCGCGCTCTCCAGGCCCGCCGTCCAAGCGGCGCTCGAGCGCGCCGGCATCGCCTCCACCCGCCGCCCGGAAACCCTTTCGCTGGCCGAATGGGCCGGCCTGTCCTCGGAATTTATCCGCTAAAAACCCGGCCGGGTTTTGTTGCGCAGGGGACTTGGCGGATGTTATCATAGACGCCCTATGGAAGCCATTCATGCCGTCTGGACGTTTCCCGCCATTATTTTAGCCGCCATGCTGATCGCCTGGGCGGCCGAATGCGGCCAATTTTATATCTCGCAGGGGCTTGCTCTGGCCGTGCTCGCCTGGGTGCAGACGCTGCCCGAGTTCGCCGTCGAGGCCACCATCGCGCTCGAGGCGGCCAAGGACCCCGCGAAGGTGCATCTGATCACGGCCAACTTTACCGGGTCGCTGAGGCTTTTTGTCGGCCTCGGCTGGCCGATGGTTTACTTTGTCGCGTTTTTCTGCCGCGGAAGGAAATTTCACACCCGGGAAAATGGCTTCTGGAGCATTCACATGGACGACGACCAGTGCGTGGCGGTGCTCTCGCTTTTGCCGGCGCTGGCGTACTTTGTCTGGATTTATCTCAAAGGGACCCTGACGCTTTTTGACGGCGTCGCGCTGACCGCGATCTACGCTTTTTATTTCTACCTCCTCTCGAAGATGCCGCCGCAGAGCGCCGAGGGGATCGAAGACCTGGGACGGATCCCGAGGGCCTTGATGAAGCTGGAAAAAAAGAAAAGCATCCTCGGTATTTTTCTCTTTTTTGCCGCGGGCGCTCTGATCCTCTGGTTTGTCGCGCACCCCTTCCTCGAGTCGATGCTGGCGCTGGCGCTGGCCGTCGGCGTTTCGCAGTTTGTGTTTGTGCAGTGGGTCGCGCCGTTCTTAAGCGAATTTCCGGAGAAGCTCTCGGCCTTTCACTGGGCGAGGCAGACCAAAAAGGCGCCGATGGCGCTGGCGAACTTCGTCTCGTCGTCGATCAACCAGTGGACGATCCTCGTCGCGACGGTGCCGTTTATTTATTCGTTCGGGCTGGGACACCCGGCCGAGATCGTTTTTGACGAACACCAGAAGGTCGAGATCCTCCTGACGATTGTCCAGTCCTATCTGGGGTTTTTGTTTCTGGCGAGTATGGACTTCTCGTTTCCGGAGGCGGCCGGGCTTTTTGCGCTGTGGATCGTCCAGTTTTTCGTGCCCGGCCTGCGCGAGGAGATCACGTGGGTGTACGCCGGGTGGGCCCTGGTCGAAACCGCGCGGATGCTCAAAAACCGCCGTCGCGAAAACGCGTTTTCCGTTTTCGGAAAGTTGTCGAGGGAATGCCTCTTTAAGAGGGTCTGATGTTTACGCGGGTCAAGAAGACGTTGCGCGGTCTCGTTGTCCTGGTTCTTCTTTTCTTCCTGTTTGTCGGCTACTTCAAATTCAGGGATTTCCTGCTGTTCCGGCAGATCATCCGCAATCTGACGGCCGAGTCGCGCATCGCCGAGGCGCTGGTCACGGAATCGAGCCTCGACGAGTACACGCGGAAGTACACGACGACGATCAAGTTTCTCGAGTATGACGTGAAGGGCCGGCCGCTCAAGGCCAAATATTTCACGTTCAAGGGCAATCTCATCCAGTTTCAAACGCTCGTCGTGCGCTTTGACGACAAGCACGTCGAAGAGGGCCATCGCATGAAGGGAAAGAGCGTGTATCTTTTCATGAAGGCGTTTGTGCTCGACGGCAAAAACACCGAGGAATTCAAGATCACCGACCCGGAGGTCGTGCCCGGGGGCTACCGCGTCCAGGACCCGCCCGGCAAGTTCGAGCAGGCGATCTGGAAAAAATTCTGGGCCTACGCGCTCGATCCCAACGAGCGCAAAAAGATCGGGATCAAGAACGCGCAGATCGAGGCGCCCGGATCGGTGTTCGTGCCCGGCACGATTTACACGCTTGTCATCGAACACGACGGCGGCATCCGGATCGATACGCGGCCGATACCGGAGATTTTGAAGGAAGACGAGAGTTTGGAAAAGAAAAATTAAACCACCCCTCCGGTCGCCGAAGGCGACCACCTCCCCTTCGTAAGGGGAGGAATGGTCACTCCCCTCCTGACGAAGGAGGGGAACGGGGAGGTTAAGCCGCAAGACTCATCCATGGAAAAAGACTATCTCTTCATCAAAAACGCCCGGGAGCATAATCTTCAGGGGGTCGATTTAAGGCTCCCGCGCAACGCGATGGTGGTGTTCACGGGGCTCTCCGGATCGGGCAAATCGTCGCTGGCCTTCGACACGATTTACGCCGAAGGGCAGAGGCGTTATGTCGAGAGCCTCTCGGCCTATGCCCGTCAGTTTCTTGACCGGATGCAGAAGCCCAATGTCGAGTACATCGAGGGCCTGTCTCCCGCGATCAGCATCGAGCAGCGCATCGCCGGATCGAATCCGCGCTCCACGGTGGGCACGACCACCGAGATCTACGATTATCTGAGGCTTCTCTTCGCGAAGGTCGGCGTGCCGCACTGCTACAAGTGCGGGAGGAAGATCACGCGGCAGAGCGCGCAGGAAATCGTCGAGCAGATCCTTAAAGCCCCGGCGGAGACGAGGCTTGAGATTTACTCTCCGTTGGTCGAGGGGCGCAAGGGGGAGTACCGGAAGATTTTCTCGGACATCCGCAAGGAGGGCTTCGCCCGCGTCCGCGTCGACGGCGCCGTTCGCGAGATCTCCGACGGCGTCCGTCTCGACAAAAAGAAAAAGCACGTGATCGACATTGTCGTGGACCGGCTGATATTAAAGGAAGGGGTGAAAAAGCGCCTCACGGATTCGGTGGAGACCGCGCTGAAAGCCGGCAGAGGGATCGTCGTGGTCAGTCCCGGCGATCTGCTCTTCAGCGAACAGTACGCCTGCGCGGCGTGCGGAACCAGCATGGCCGAGCTGGAACCGCGGCTCTTCTCATTCAACAGTCCTTACGGGGCCTGCCCCACCTGCCACGGGCTGGGAACCAAGCCGGAGATCGACCGGGACCTGGTGATCCCGGACCCCTCGCTTTCGATCGCGGAAGGGGCCATTCAGCCATGGCGCCGGGGCGGGCGGGGCTACATCCTGTACCACCGGGCCCTCATCCGGGAATTCGCCCGGGAAACCGGGATCAATCTGGAAACGCCGTTCCGGAGATACGCCGAGCCGGTCCGCCGCAAGATCCTTTACGGAGCGCCTCAAGTGGAGATCTGGGGCCGGCCGTTCGAAGGGGTCATCCCGAATCTGGAGCGGCTGTTCCGGGAGAGCGAG
>JACPAX010000044.1 GCA_016180585.1 Candidatus Omnitrophota bacterium
CCGGGCGCCCCGTCGAATGACGGGGCGAACCATCCCATCGGCTTGCCCAATTTCTGAACGATACAATGGGTACGGCTGGACTCGCCCGGTCATTCGACCGGGCGCCCCGTCGAATGACGGGGCGAACCATCCCATCGGCTTGCCCAATTTCTGAACGATACAATGGGTACGGCTGGACTCGAACCAGCGACCTCTTCGATGTGAACGAAGCGCTCTAACCAGCTGAGCTACGCACCCTAATCCTTGATCCGCCGGCAACACGCTTTGACGGGAACCAATCCTACACCACTGGGCCCGGTTGGACTCGCCCGGTCATTCGACCGGGCGCCCCGTCGAATGACGGGGCGAACCACCCCATCGGCTTGCCCAATTTCTGAACGATACAATGGGCCCGGTTGGACTCGAACCAACGACCCGCTCATTATGAGTGAGCTGCTCTAACCGACTGAGCTACAGGCCCAAAACCTTCAGAACTCCAAATCTTCGCCGGCACCCAGCTCCAGAAACGTCTTGAGCTTTCTCGAGCGGGTCGGGTGGCGAAGTTTGCGGAGCGCCTTGGCCTCAATCTGGCGTACCCGCTCCCTCGTGACGTTGAAGATGGACCCAACCTCTTCGAGAGTCCGCGGATAACCGTCGCTGATTCCAAAGCGGAGCTTGAGGACTTTTCTTTCCCTGTCCGTCAGCGTCGTGAGCACATCATCCATCTGTTCTTTCAGCATCGCATAAGTCGTCGCGCTGGAGGGAGACACGGCGCGTTTGTCTTCGATGAAGTCGCCGAAATGCGTATCCCCTTCGTCGCCGATCGGCGTCTGAAGCGAAATCGGCTCCTGCGCGATCTTGAGAATTTCACGCACCTTTTCCACGCCCATGCGCATGCGCTGGCCGATCTCTTCGGGCGTCGGCTCCTTGCCGGTTTCCTGCACAAGCTGCCTGGACACGCGAATGAGTTTATTGATCGTCTCGGTCATGTGCACGGGGATTCGGATCGTCCGCGCCTGATCGGCGATGGAACGCGTCACGGCCTGGCGAATCCACCAGGTCGCGTAAGTGCTGAATTTGTAACCGCGCCGGTACTCGAACTTGTCCACCGCCTTCATCAGACCGATGTTGCCTTCCTGGATCAGGTCGAGAAACGACAAGCCGCGGTTGGTGTATTTCTTCGCGATGCTGACCACCAAACGCAGATTGGCCTCGACCAGCTCCCGCTTGGCCTTTTGGTATTTGCTTTCCTTGCGGCGAATCGTCAGGTAACGATCCTTGAAGGCCTCGTAATTTTTCTCCCCGAATGTCTTCAGGATCTGGCGCCGCTCCTTGAGGAGCCTCGTGATCTCGGTCCGAGCCCTCCTGCGCCGGTGCTTCTCGATGTCTTTATCGATCCTGTCCATCCGAAAAAGCCCGTCCCGGATATCATGGAAAATGTCTTCGACGACGCCCGGGCTCACGCGGAACTGCAGCAAAAGATCGAGCGTGTTGGTCGTCCGCTTCGCCCCGCGGAGCCGCCGGGCGAGTATCTTGAGCCGCCGCAGCGTCCGCGGCGCGTTGTCACGGAATTTGAATTCTTCGTCGATGTATTCCTCGATCGTGTATTCTTTTTTGAGCAGTTTATTCGTGAAATCCAAAATATACCCCCGCGAATAGACGCTCTCAAAAACCGTTTTCCTGAATTCCAGCTCGTCCGCCTCGATGCGCTTGGCAAGCTCGAGCTCCTCCTCGCGGGTGAGAAGCGAGATCTGTCCCATCTGCCTCAGATACATCCGCACGGGGTCGTCCATCTGCTCAAGACGGACGGGAGAGATCGTGCTGACCTCCTCTTCTTTCTTTTCCACCTCGGGCTCGGGGGCCTCGTCCGAATCGGAATCCTTGTCGGAATCCGTATCGGCGTCCGTTTCTTTGGAATCCGGTTCTTCGGAGTCCACGACATCAATCTGCTGGGCATTCAGCGTCACAAGCACATCGTCGATCTCGTCGGAGGAGGTGACGTGAGTCGGTAAAATCCGGTTGATGTCATCATAGGTCAGGAACCCTTTTTCCTTGCCCAGCGCGACAAGTTGCTCGATGCTTTTGGTTTTGAGCCTGTTCTTGGCGGCTTCCGACACCTCCGCCCCTTCCGGAGAGGCGGCCTGGACGACGGAGCCCTTTACCGCCGATCCTTTCCGAGCCTGAGCCTGCCGCTCGGATCTTTTGGGTCCAACGATTCGTTTTTTACTTTTTTTCATGCGTCTCTTTTTCCCTTTTATTAAGCTCCGTTAAATCGTACAAAAGCTGACTGATCCTGTTGCGGTCGCCCTCGCGTTCGGCATGAACGATCTGGGACCGTATCCCCTCCCGCTCGGATTTCAATCTTGACCGTTTCATCACCAAAAGACAGTCGGAAAACACTCTTTTCTTGTCCGTCATGCCGTCGACCTCCGCGCAGGCAAGGGATATCATCTTCACCGCCTCCGGATCCTCGCCGAAGCGATTCATCCACTGTTGGACGGACATCACGGGCGATTCGAAAATGCTTTTCACGAGTCCCCGGATCACCGGATTTCTGAAATCGCCGGGACCGACCTGATCCCTGGCGTCGTTCGTAAAATCGTCGCCCTCAAACAAGAGGCCCAAAATCAACCGCTCCGCCGCCGGCGCGGAGCCCTGCTCGACCGACGGACCGGAAGGAACGGTGGGCGGTAAAAACCGCCGCAGCCTCGGCCCTTCCCCGGACCTTGCCGAGCAAAAGCGCCATCTCATTGGCGATCTTCACCCGGCCCTCGAGGGCGCCCGCATCGTGCTTGGCCTTGGCCAGCGACAACCTGAACTCAAAAAGCGACTTCGCGCCGGCCAACTCCGCTTTCAACGCCTCGCCCCCCCGCTCCTGAAGATAAGAATCCGGGTCGTGCCCTTCCGGCAGGCGCACCACCTTCACTTCAAGCGCCTGCTCCAGAAAAATCTCGAGCCCCCGAAGCGTGGCCATCTCTCCCGCCTTGTCGGCGTCGTAGAGAATCGTGACATTCGACGTGTGGCGCCGGATGAGCCTGGCCTGCTCTTCCGTCAGCGCGGTTCCCAAAGACGCCACCACACCGGTCACCCCCGCCTGATGGCAGGCGATCAGGTCCATATAGCCTTCGACGACCACCGCGCCGTCATTTTCGCGGACCGACTTTCTCGCCTGAAAAAGCCCGTACAGATTTCTGCCCTTTGAATAAATCTCGCTCTCGGGCGAGTTGAGATACTTGGGCAGCGACTGGTCGAGGACTCTCCCGCCAAACGCCACGCAGATCCCCTTCGCATCCAAAATCGGGAAGATCACCCGCCCGCGAAAACGGTCGTAAAAACCGCCGCCTTTTTTCGGGAGCACCAGTCCGTTCTTTTCGAGCGTCTCTTCGGATGCCCGGTCTTTGAGCGCCCGGTAAAGGGCGTCCCACGATTCCGGCGCATAACCGATTTTAAAATGCTCTATCGTTTCCCGTCGGATCCCTCGCGACTCCAGATACCGCCGGGCGGTTTGCGCCTCCGCCTTCGTCAAAAGACACTCGTGATAAAACTCAAGCGCCAGCCGATTGGCCTCAAGCGCCTGCGCGGTCCTTTTCTGGGCCGCGGGATTCTCCGTCCTGTCCTTCGGGATCTCGACGCCGGTTTTTTCCGCGAGCGCCTCGACGACCTCCCTGAAATCCTTTTTCTCGAATTTCATCAAAAAGCTGAAGACGTTGCCGCCGACGCCGCATCCGAAACAATGAAAAATCTGCTTGTCGGGATTCACCACAAACGAAGGCGTCCGCTCCTCGTGGAACGGGCAATTCGCCTTGAAATTCCGCCCGGCCCGGCGAAGCGGCACAAAATCGGAGACCACCTCGACGATATCCAGCCGCTCCTGGATCTGGCTCAGCACCGCGTCAGGAATCATAGGGCCTTCTCGGAGACGCCCAACTGCGGCGACAAGGCGGACAAAAAGTCAAAGAGCGACGGCGCCACCCGCGAAATGACCGGCCCCGCGAACGATCGCTCGCGGATATCGGTCTTGAGCGGCCCCAACGGCAAGTGATCGATCATCATGAAAATAAGGCTTAAGAGAATCACCCACCGGCACGCGCCGAAAACCGCCCCGCCCGCCCGGTACAGAAACCCGCCGTCGCCCACTTTGAGCATGCGCAGCACGAGCATCGTCAAAAGCTTGGCGGCCAGAAACACGCCTCCGAGAAGAAGCGCCAACGACACCGCCGACGCCGTTCCCTCATTCAAAAAAGTGTTTAAAGTCAGGACCCTCGCCAGAGAGCCGTGAAAATGAAACGTCACGATCACCGTGACCAGATACCCGGCGCTCCTCAAAAGCTCGGGGAAAAATCCCGACTGAAAACCGGTGTATCCCCCTCGCAACACCGCCAAAATGGCAATGCACTCCACCCAGGTCAGTCTTGAAATAAACTCTTTCAAAACGCCCCTTTCTTGAGAAAAAAGACCATCCGGTTCCAATCAAACGGTTTGGTTTTGCACCGCGCCCCGTGGAGAGTGAGAGAACGCCGGAAGTATACCACCCTCAAAGGGATTTGTCAAATTGTTAATAGATATTATTTTTAGATTGTCCCCGTTTCAATCGAAAAAAGCGAAATTAAGCGCCGCCGTTAAATAGACAGCGGCCGTTTCACTGCGCAGCACGAGTTTTCCGAGGGAAACGGGCTCGGCGCCGGCGGCCACCGCAAGTGCGGCCTCCTGCGGGGTAAAATCCCCTTCGGGTCCGATCAGCGCGAGAATATTTTTGGCGGAGCGTCGCGCGTCCAAAACGGATTTGAGCGGCCGGCCTTGGACGGCGAGCGTCGGAATCAAGACCCGATCAAAACCGCCGAATCCTTGAACGCACGCCCTAAAATCCTGCGCCGGGCCGACGACGGGCGCCTGCGAGCGGCCGCATTGCTTGCATGTTTCGCGCGCGATTTTCTGCCACCGCTCGATCTTTCGCGGCCATCGCTCCCGGGAGATCCGAATGACGCTTCTCTGCGAAAGAACGGGCAGGATGCCGGATGCGCCAAGCTCGCTTGCCTTTTCGATGAGCCACTCCATGCGGTCCGGCTTAATGACGGAAATCCCCAGCGTCACCCGGACACCGGGGTCCCGTGCCGGGAGGGCCTCCTCGACACAGACCAGGAGCCGCCCGCGCGCCCGGCCGGTGACGCGCCCGCCAAAGGCATTTCCCTCGCCGTCAAAAAGCTCGATGCGGTCTCCGTCCCCGAGCCTCAGGACCTTCAGCGCGTGGCGGCTTTCTTTCTCGCCGAGCTCAAAAGTCCGGGATCTCAGCCGTTGGGCCGGAACAAAAAAACGCGGGAGGCTCACGCGGGTCACTCCAACATCAGTTCAATTTTATCCCTGCCGTCATCGAGCACCACCTGGTTCGGCCGGATGTCCTCGACCTTCGTCCCGCCCGGCGCCACCACGTCTCCGACGCCGACGATCTGCCCGCCGATGATCGCCTGGGGCTTCACGCGGTCCCAGAGAATTCCGTTCAAGGTCAGCCCCGCAAAAGACTGGGCTGATACCGATCCGAAGACAAAAGGGTTTCTGCCCCAGGTCTCCCCGGCATGCTTCCGCTTGGGCCGGACGGAGGGACCGGACGCCCCGCCGGCAGGCCCAAGTAGCGGAGCGGACGCGGGAGGCGAAACGGGCAGACCCCCGGGCCGGCGGGCGGGAACGCGCAATCCATAAATCAGGCTTCCGACCGCCGCCACGGCGAGCGCGATCAAGAGCGGGAGTTCTTTTTTTCTCATAAGTTCGCACCGGCCTTCGCCAGAAAAAGATGGAGTAAAATCCGCGATTCCACCGTCGCCGCGTTTTCTTTTTGCGGAACAATCGTGAAGCTCTCCACGACGACCAGGCCCTGCTCCAACTCATCCAGGATCCCCAGAAATTCCCCGAGTCCGGCGAACGTGGAGCGCGTCTCCACCTCCACCGGCAATATCCGATAAAGCGCGCCGCCGGAGTCCGGCGGTTCTTTGGGCGTCATCGAAAGGAAATCCACTCCGGCGGCGCGGCCCCGGCGCGCCAGCTCGTCGATCGCCAGCGACAGATTTTCCTCGGTCACGAGCCGCCCCCCCTCGGTCCCCGCGGCCGCGCGCAAATCGGCGACGAGGCGCCTGGCCTCGAGAAGCCTGTCGTGCGCCGCGCGGCACTCCAGACGGGCCTCTCTGGATTTCCATGCCAGCGCCCCCAGCGCCAGCGCCGCCGCGAGCGCCACGGCGATCGCGAGCGCCGGAGAGACCGCGCGAAGTTTCATCCGGTCGATTTTCATTGGCCGTCCACCCAGGCCGCGAGCTCAAACTCGTTCATCTGCCGGCCGTTGAGCTCGCGCGTCGTCACAAGCCTCACGTTTTTAAACGCCCCCTTTTCCAAAGCAAACATGAAATTCGAAAGCGTCTCCTCCCTTTCCTGAAAGGCCACGACCCCTTTCAAGACAAGGCCTCTTCCCCGTTTGGTGATTTCGGTGAGCCGGACGTTCTCCGGCACGCGGAGGGCGAGCTCCTTGAAAAGGTCGTCCCAGTAAGGCTCTCCCGCCAAAAAAGACCCGATAAACTTGGCGCGCTCGGCTTCCTCCACCGCGGGCCGCAGGCTCTCGATCTCCGCGACGGCGCCGGCGGTCTTTTTTTTATCGCTTTCTCCCTGAATGACAAACCCCGCCGCCAGCAGCACGAACCCCGTCGCGACGACCGCGGCAAGCGCCTTGAAGGCGGTGCGCCTGATCGTTTTTTCCGTCCCGCTCCTGGCCTCCGGCGGAATGAGATTGATGCCCCTGCCCGCGCCGATCGCCAACCCCACGGCGGTCGCAAATGGCGCGGGATTCTCGGGAAGCGGCGCGGGACTTGCCCGCAACGCGGGACTCGCAAAGGGATTTCCGCGTTTGCACCGCACCCCAAGCCGGTCCGCCAGAAATTCAGCCAGCCCCTTGAGCGACCCGCCGCCGCCGAAGAGCGTCACCGAATCCACCCGCGCGTCCGCGGCTTCCTCGTGACAATAGTCAAAACACCGCTCGATCTCCCCGGCCAGCTGATCCAGCGGCAGGCGCGTCATCGAGGCCGCCTGCGCCGCGGAGATTTTTCCTTCGGGAATGACGGCGTCGGACGCCGGGATCCCCCATTCTTTTTTAAACGCCTCCGCTTCCCCCGGGCCCAGCTGAATCTTGCCTTTGTCGGAGACCAGCGCGGCCGTAAGCGCCTTGGTGAAATCCCGGCCGCCCACCGGAATCTTCCTCGAGAACAGAAGATCCGGCCGCTTCGCCGTGTCCGCGACGCCCCCCCTGAGGCAGAAGACCACAAGCTCCGTGAACGTCTCGCCGATCTCCACCAGGCACTTCACGCGCCCCTCTTCGACACCCCCCGCTTCCGCCAAATGCTCCAACGCGCAGGGGACGGGCGCCAGCGCCGCCGGTCGTATCCCGGCCTTTTCGAGGAGGGCCAGCGCGTCGTCGACGGTGGAGGTCGGAGAGGTCGCGACCAGCGCGTGAAACCTCGGGCCGTCTTTGCCCGAAAATTCCTCCGTGATCTCAAAATCGACCCGAGCGTCGTCGGTCGCAAAAGGAAAATAATCCTTGCAGTGGCTCCCGATCCATTCCTTTAATGCTTTGGACGGCGCGGCCGGGACGGCGACCCTGCGCACCGCCGTCCTCGGGCAGTTGACGTTCGCGAACACCTTCGATCTTTTGACCTCGAGGTCCCCGGCGACGTCCCGCAGCGCCTCGATCGTCTTTTGTTTCCGCTCCTCGGGCGCGGCGGAGGCGTCGATTTCTCTCCGGTCGGCCTTCAGCAGGTGAAGCCCGCCTTCTTTTTTCGCGAAAAGCGCCCATTTGACGGAGGCGACGCCCACGTCCAGACCGATCACGTAGTCTTGCCCCGCGCCAAAAAGTGCTCTCATTCGAAACGCTCCCGGCGATACCCGGCGCTGACCGTGTCCCCCACGGCGGTCGTAAACGTTCGGTTCCCCCGGTCCCCCAGGATGGTCGTCACGCGCAACCGGCGGCCGGCAAACCCGCCCACGGATTCCACTTTGAAAACGCCGGAATCATAGCAGAATTCCGTCGTCACCGCGTCTTCGGCGTTTCCCCCTTCGCGGGTGGGGCTCAGAGACGACGCGTCGGCGTTGCCCAGCACGCGGTCGTCCTCGGCGTTGCTCAGCCCGCTCACCGAACGCTCCAGGTGGTAGAAGGCGCGGGTGTCCGAGTCGTCCGACGTGTAAAAAGAAGTGAAGGGCTCCTCCTCCCTCTGGGCGATAATCTCGTCGACGAGGTTCGTCACGTCGCCGGGATTCGAGAAGGCCAACGGATCAAAAACCGCCTCGAGGACCCGGCGCGAGGCCGTGTTGATGTTGATCGGCGCGCGCGGCGCGGCGGGGCCCTGGGCGCTCGTGTTGATCCGCGAGTATACCGTGATGTCGGGCTCTATCGCGTCGTAGATGGCGGCGGTCATCCCGGAGACCTGTTTGACCTCCTCGATGGAGTCAAAGGGATTGGAGGCGCGGGCGTTGACGATATTCGTCGCGACGACGGCGGCGACGCCGGCGGCCACCCCGTGTTCCTCCATCAAATACCGGAGCAGCGGCTGTGAGGCCGTATTCAGATGCGCCTTGCCCTGCTCGTCGGCGATCGTGACGGACTCCACGGTCCCCCCGCCGAGACTTTTGGGAAAAGTGTCGTAGGTTCCCGTCGCCCAGGGTTCGTCGGCGGCGTCGATTTCATAGGTGACGCTCAAAAAAAGATAATCCATCTCAAGGTCGCGGTTGCTCGAGTCGTACGCCCTGGCCCGGATTTTGAAATCGGGATCGGCGATCACCGGCCATGTCCACGTCCGGTCCGCGGTGATATCGAGCGCGACGTACGGCGACGCGTTGTAGGACCCGGATCCTGCGACCGCGTCAAACGACGAGTTGCCCGCTTCGGGGAACGAGCCGTTGGTCGTGTACAAAATCTCAAGCCTGGGGCTCGTGCCGCCGCCGGATGATTTGCGGTACCGGCAACCGAGGCTGACATGGGTAATCCGCGTCCCCAGATAATTCAGGTCAAAATCCCCCAGCACGACGTTCGTGCCGCCGCCGGCGGCGTCGAGCGTCAGGGCGTCTCCGTCCCCCGTGTAACGGACGCGGTTCCTCTGGGCGCTTGTGCCCGCCGTGCCGCCGGTGGTCGCGCCCCGGAGGTCCGCGGTCCCCGTCTCGGTCGAGGACTCGGCTTCCCGGCGTATCTCGCGCATCGCCCTTTCAATTCCCGCTTCCGCCAGATTTAAAAGCTTCAGGTCCTGCGTCCTTGCGGCCGCGTCGCGCGTCTGGTGCGCCACCAAAAACAAAAGGGCCGCCGCGATGACGGTGAGCGTGGTCATCAGCATAAACGCGAAAAGCAGAAGAAAACCCTCCTTTCCTCTTGCGCGCATCAAAGATTTCTCGGGCGCGCGCTCGAACGGAGGCGGAAAACTTCGTCGGCCTCCGAAAGCGTGAGGTCAAACCCCACGCGTCTGACCTGCGACGCCGTGACCGGGAAGTCCAGCAGATTGTCGCCGGCGTCGTAATACGAAAACACAAGACTTTGCACCGAGTGCGCGGCCGGCACGGACGCCGCGGCCGCGCGCACCAGATCGTCCCCCGCCGTCCCGGACCAGGAATATTCGATGCCCTCGTCCACCCCGTCCGCGTCGGTGTCGGCCGTAAACGTGACGGCGGCCGCTCCCGCGCCGGCCAGCGAGGTGGCCCCCCTCAGGTCAGCGGACAGCGCCGCCACGGCCTGCGCGGCCTGGCCTTGGAGGGCGCTCCCCCTCTCCTGCGCGCCAAACGCCCTGAACCCGGTGACATACACCATGAGCACCGCTCCGATGAGAATAAACACCAGCGCCAGCGCGATCAAAAGCTCGATCAGAGTGAATCCCACAATGGGGCGACGGGTCCTAAACCTCCGACACATAAGTCACAAGGCTCGAGCTGAGATCCGCGCTTTTCGAAGTCCAGTAGACGTTTACGGCGACCTGTTTCAGGCCCGCCTGCACGGCGCCGACGACGACCTCGCGCTCATAGGGGGAGAAACCGCTCACCGCGGCGCGGGCTTCGCCGGCGATGCCCGCAAAAGTTTCGTTCCGCATCTCTTCCATCTTTTCCTGGGCCAGCCACACGGCCGTCGCCTCGTTCGCGTTTTCGCGGCCGGCAAAAAGCCCGGTCGCCAGCGCCCGCAGGAGAACCACGGACCCCGTCGTGACGAGGACCATCACGAGGATGACCTCAAATAAGGTAAACCCCCGCCGACTGTTAAGGTTGGGTATCCTGGCCGATATTCGATACATAAATACCACTTGAGCCGTTGGTCTCGGTGACCGTGTCCGTGTCGGAGATTGCGGCGGAACCGTTGCCGCCGGGGCCGACGGAATAGATGATGTAGAAGTTATTGCCCGTCCCCCCGCGGGTATAGCCGTAGGAACCCGACCCGAAAGGATCGTTGGGGATAGCGCTTACGATGGTCGGCGACGCGGACGTGAGCGCCGAGAGGGCGCTCGGGTAGGCGTTACTGTTATGCGCGTAGTAACTTTCCACCGCCACCTGCAGGGACCTCAACTCCCCTTTGGCCTTGGCGATATTTCCCTCATCGCGCATCCCCTTGAACCGCGGGAGCGCGATCCCCGCCAGGATCGCGATGACCGCGATCACGATCAAAAGCTCAATCAGCGTAAACCCGTTCTTTCTCCGCATGCGACGTCCTCCTTATGAAGTGACCGAGTTTCCTTCTCCTGATATGAAAGTCAACGTCTCAAAATCTGGATCATGTCCAATATCGGCACCAAAAGCGACGCCATGATAAAGCCGACCACGCCTCCCATCGCCGCCAGAAGCGCCGGTTCGAGCACGACGGTGAGCCGCTTCAGCGAATAGTGCAGAGACAGGTCATAAAAGTCGGCGATCTTGGCGAGCATCCCGTCGAGGTCCCCGCTCTCCTCGGCAACGGCGATCATCCGCACCGCGTCGGCGGGAAACTCGCCGCCGGCTTTCAGCGCCCCCGACAGGCTCTCGCCCTTTTCGACCGCCGTCCGCGCGGCGGCGATCACGCGGGCGATGACCTCGTTGCCCACCACCGATCGGACGATATCCAGCGACTCGAGAATCGGCACGCCGCTCGAGACCAGCGTGCTGAGGGTCCTCGAGAACCGCGAGATCGCCGCCTTTCGGTGCAGCGCGCCAAAAAGCGGCAGTCGGAGCTTCAGGGAATCCCACTGCAGCCTGCCGCGCGCGGACATCACGACCATCCGCGCGCCCAGCGCGACGACCGCCGCGCCCGACAAAACCGAGACCCAGAAGCGCTGCATCCCCATCCCGAGGGCATACACCACTCTCGTCGGCAAAGGCAGCCGCACTCCCGATTGCAGAAAGATCCCGGCAAATTCCGGCACGATAAACGTGACGATATAAAGAATCACCGCCAGTCCCGCGAACACCAAAATCGTCGGATAAAAAAGCGCGGCGCTTATTTTTTGACGCAGGTCCTCCCGCCGTTCCGAAAACTCGGCGAAACGCCCGAGCACCGCGCCGAGACGGCCGCTCGTCTCGCCGACGCGGACCATGCTCAGAAAAAGCGGGTCAAACACCCGCGGCCTTTTGGCCAGGGCCTGGGAAAGGCTGTCCCCCGACTCGATGTCGCCGCAGAGAAGCCTCACGGCGCCTTTGAGCTTTTTGTTCTCGAGCTGCGTTTCGAGCGTGTAGAGGCTGGTCACGATCGGGATCCCGGAATTGATGAGGTTGGCCAGCTGCGCGTTGAAGATCACAAGCTCTATCGGACTCACCCGTCTTGAGACGATCCCGGTTTCACTCATCCTGGGTCACCCTTAAGACCTCTTCAATGGTCGTGATCCCCTCCCTGGCCTTGAGGAGCCCGTCTTCCCTCAGCGACATCATCCCCGAGACCCTCGCCTGTTTTCTGATTTCTTCGGAAGAGGCCTTCATGACCGTCAAATGCCTTATCTTTTCGTCGGGCACGAGAAGCTCGAAAATGGCCAGCCTCCCTTTGTACCCCGTGTCGAGACACTCCTGACAGCCGCGGCCGCGGTAAAAATCCCCGCCTCCGCCGCGGAACGCGGACGGACCCTCCGGTATTTTGACGGCGGGGGCGCCATCGGCCGGACCGATCTCGCGGAGGTCCTCGGGGGACGGCTGGTATTTCTCCCTGCATTGGGGACAGATGGTGCGGACCAGGCGCTGCGCCGCAAACGCCACCACCGCGGAGGAGACCAGGAACGGCTCCACCCCCATGTCGATCAGGCGCGTGACCGCGCCCGGCGCGTCGTTGGTGTGCAGCGTCGAAAATACCAGATGCCCCGTGAGGGCGGCCTGGATCGCGATCTCGGCGGTTTCAAAATCCCTGATCTCGCCGACCATGATCACGTCGGGGTCCTGCCGGAGAATCGACCGGAGGCCGTTGGCGAAGGTGAGGTTCACTTTGGAGTTGACCTGGGTCTGGCGGATTCCCGGCAGACGATACTCGACCGGGTCCTCGATGGTGATGATATTTTTATCGGGGGTGTTGATTTTGGCCAGCGAGGAGTAAAGTGTGGTGGTCTTGCCGCTGCCGGTGGGGCCCGTGACCAGGACGATGCCGTGCGGCCGGTGAATCAGCTTCGCGTATTTTTCAAAGTTTTCCCTGGAGAAACCCAGTTGCCCCAGGGACAGGAGGGCCTGCGAGACGTCCAGAAGCCTCAACACGACGTTTTCCCCGTAAATCGTCGGGACACAGGAGACGCGCACGTCGATTTCGCGCCCTTCTATTCTCAGGTTGAAACGCCCGTCCTGCGGCGTCCTTCGCTCGGCGATGTCGAGATTGGCCATGATCTTGATTCTTGAAATGATCGCGGGCTGCAGATGCTTGGGGGGCGCGGCGATCTCCCGGAGCATCCCGTCCATGCGGAAACGGACCTTCAGCACGTGTTCCTCCGGCTCGACATGAATGTCGCTTGCGCCCCGGCGTATCGCCTCCATCAGGAGAAGGTGGACGAGTTTGACGACCACCGGTTCCTTGGAGATTTCGTCGAGGCGCTTCAGGTCCAGCTCTTTTTCCTCGCGGAGGCTCACCTGCTCCTCCTGGATGGATTTAATCACGTCCTCGATGCCGCCTTTCGCGCCGTAGTATTCTTCCAGCGATTTTTTGATCTCGGACTCGGTCGCGACGGCCGGCTCAATGATGAGCCCCGTCTTCGCGCGCAGCTCATCCAGCGCGAAGACATTCCAGGGGTCCACCATCGCGCAGGTGAGGCGGTTCCCGATTTTCAGGATCGGGATCACCTCGTGCTTTCTGGCGAGGTCTTCCGGGATGAGCTCGGCGATCTTGGGATCGATCAAAATGTTGCCAAGCTCGATTCGGGGCAGGCCGAGCCTGTCGCTCAGAAAAGAGACGAGGTCTTCTTCGGCGATAAACCCGAGCCGGACCAGGATCTTCCGGAGGCGTTGGCCCGTCTTTTTGTCCTCGGCCTGGGCCCGGAGAAGCTGCTCCGGCGTGAGCATTCCCTCCTGCACGAGGCTTTCTCCCAGCGATAATTTTTTTTTGAGGGCCATGGATTCCCCGGCGCGGACGCCTAGCCGATAAACTCGGCGATTTTTTTGAGCAAGGCCTGCGGCTCAAAGGGTTTGGTGAGGTACGCGTCGGCGCCGGTTTCCTCGGCCATTTTCTTGTCCGAGTCCTGCGCGCGGGCCGTGAAGACAATGACCGGAATGGCCCGAAAGCGCGTGTCCGCCTTGAGCAGACCGCAGACCTTGTACCCGTCGATCTTGGGAAGCATCAGGTCCAGGAGAATCAGGTCGGGCCGCTCGCGGCGGGCCGCGTCCAGTCCTTCCTGTCCGTCGGCGGCGGTGATTACTTCGTACCGGTTGGCTTCAAGCCGCATCTTGACCATCGCCACGAGCTCCGTCTCATCGTCTACGACGAGAATCTTTTTCCCGGGCATTTAGTGGATCTCCTTTTTGAAACATGAAGCATGAGACATGAAGCAGGAGACATGAGACATGAAGCATGAAGCAGGAGGCAGGAGGCAGGAGGCATGATAAAAGAGCCTTCTTTTCCTGTTTCATGCTTCATGCTTCCTGTTTCATGCTTCATGCTTCCTGTTTCCTGCTTCGTGCTTCCTGTTTTCAACGCACACTGTATTGGTCCGACATATCCAATACCGTCATGATATTCACGATCTCGTGATTCAGGTCGCTTGTTTTGCGGATAAACCCGGCCGCGCCCAGCTCCATCGCCAGATCAAAGCGCTGATCGGTGGTATACGCGGTGATCATGAACACCGGCAGGTCCCGGTATTGGCCCTTGATGATTTTGAGCGCCTCAAGCCCGTCCATCCGGGGCATCAGCATGTCGAGGAGCACCGCGTCAAAGCGATCGGTCTTGAGCTTTTCCAGCGCGTCCCGGCCGTCATAGGCGGGGGTCACGACGAAATCGTTGGCCTCGAGCCGCATCTTGAGCATGTCGACGAAGTCCGGCTCGTTGTCGACGAGGAGGATTTTCTTTTTGACGAGCCATTTCTTCTGGAAAGAAGCGCGCTTTGCTTTGAGAAGCAGATCGTCGCCGGCGGCGGCGTCATCCGGAAACGCGGCGCATCCCACCCCTATCTTCGCCCTCCCGGACAGGTTTTTTTCCACCAGATAATCGTTGGCGGCCTGGCCGAGGCGCATCCCCATTTTCAGCGCGTTGTCGCGGTCGCAGTCGACGCAGACGACGAAGACCGTCGTCCCGTCCCTGAAGGCCATGTCGCCCTGGCGGCGCAGGCCGCTTTTCACGATTTCGGCAAGCTCGTCCATCAGCGGGTCCGAGGGAGCCGGTTCTTTGGGCCCCGCCTCCGCGGCCGTGACCGCGACGACCGCAAGTTTGAAGTTTTTCTTTTTCGCCTGTTCGATGCCGGAGGCGACGCATTCCCTGGCGAGGGTGCCGGGGGTGTGTTTGGGAAGCCAGAACGTGAAGCGCGTCCCCCTCCCGGGCTCGCTCTCGACGCGTATCCGGCCGCGGTGAAGTTCCACGATGCCTTTGACGATGGACAGCCCCAGTCCCGTCCCCTTCTCTCCGGGACCCGCCGTGCGCCCGAACTGCTGAAACTTGTCAAACACCTTCGGCAGGCTCTCTTTCTCGATCCCGATTCCCGTGTCGCTCACCGCGCATTCCACCTCCGCGGCGTTTTCCCTCGCCTCGACGAGGACGGATCCCTTCCCGGTGAATTTCAGCGCGTTGCCGACCAGATTCGTGAAGACCTGGTTGATCTTGTCCTCATCCGCGTAGACCCGCACCCCCTCCGCGGGAAGATTGAGCTTGAGCTCGATCCCCTTCTCCTTCGCCTTCGCCTCGAAAAACGACAGGTTCTTCTGGAGAAGCGGCCCAAGCTCGACAAGCTCCTTGCGGACCTCCACCTTGCCCGACTCGATCTTGGAGATGTCCAGCAGGTTGTCGATGATGCGTTCGAGACGATAGAGGCTGTTCTTCATCGCCTCCAGCAGGCGCCCTTGCTGGTCGTTGACCGGGCCCGGGATCCGGTCGAGGATGAGATTGATTCCCTCCTTCATGATGGAAAGCGGAGTCCTCAGCTCATGCGAGACCGTGGAGACAAAATGCGATTTGAGCTGGTCCAGGTTCTGCAGCTCTTTGTTGGTCCGCTCCAGGTCTTCTTTGGTCTTTTGGAGGTCCTCAAGCATGTTGAGCGCCGCCTTCTGCGCCTGCCCGAGGTCCATGGTCCTGGCCTCCACTTTTTTCTCGAGGGTCTTCGCCCAGTCCTCCAGCGCCAGATTCGCCCGCTTGAGCTCGTCGGTCATTTTGTAGAAAGACCTGGCCAGCTCCCCGACCTCATCGCGGGAACGGACCTGGGGTCCCGTGTCAAACTCCCCGCGGCTGATGCGGTCGGCCGCGCGCTTCAGCCGGACCAGAGGCCGCGAGATCGACTGGGACACCACGAAGACGGCGAGAATGGAAAAGAACGCGATCGGCAACAGCACCGCGACGATCCGGTCGCGCAGCTCGAGGGCCGGCTTGAAAACAATGCCCTTGGGGATGTAGGCGCGCAGCGTCCAGCCGCTGCCCTTGAAGTCCGAGTATCCGTTCTCCTTCACGAAGACATAGAAGTACTCCTCTTGCGGCGACGCGTCCCCCCCGGCCTTCAGCGCTTTTTTCACGCTCTCCCAGCCCGTCAGATTGTCCTTGAGCATTCCCTTTTTATTGTAGGTCGAGTAGAGCAGGAGGCCTTCTTCGTTCACCAGGTCGATGATCGGCGCGTATTCCTCATGAAGCGAGGCGGTGCCCTCGATGATGCGGTACACCGTGGAAACCAGGACCCGCGAAACGAGCACGCCGAGAATCTTTTCCCGCGCGTCTTTGACGGGATGGGAAAAATAAAAAGCGGGATCTCCGCCGGTTTCCGATCGGGAAATTTCCATCACGTAACGCTCGCCGAGCAGCACGTCCGCCCAGCGCGCCGCAAAAGGATATTCCTCGCCGGCTTCCGCGGCGCCGGAGCCCGCGATCTTCACGCGGTTGAGATCATAAAAAAACAACGCCGCCTCGCCGTCCGCGAATTCTTTCAGTCTGGCCGCGACGGCCGCCGGCGCGGGCGGGTTGGAGCGGAGCGCGGGGTCCGACGCCAGATGCCGCAGGTCCGAGAACCGCTCATACAGGGACCGGTCGATCTGGTCCATCACGTTGATGATGTCGTTTTTAAAGCGCTTCTTGATTTCGCGTTCGAGCGACTCGAGCCCCGGCAGATAGACGAAGTGGTAGATCACCACCCCCATCGCCGCGAGGATTCCCAGCATCACGGCGATGAGCTTCCATGCGAATTTCATCGCCTACCCTTTCTCATAAAATCTCAACCGCTCCTCAAGCTCGCGTATTTTTTGTTTGAGCTCCATCATCTTGAGCTCTCGGCCCACCGCGGCCCTGTTGAAGCGCTCGAGGTCCCGCATCTTGTCCTTGAGCTCCGCCTCCATCTTCCGGCGCTGGGTCACCTCCGCTCCGAAGAGCAGGAACCAGCGGTCCTTTTGCGAATCGCTCTGGATGGGGATGACCGTGAAGCCGAGAAAACCTTTTTGCCCGTCCGCGCGCGTGAACGCGATGTCCTCCAGCGGCACCGGGCGGTTTTTTTCACCGCAGTCGGCGATGCGCTCGAGGATCGCCGCCGAATCCCACGGCACGCCGCATTCGGCCAGCGGCCGCAGCACCACGTCCACGGCCCTCACCTGAAACGTGGACTCGGCGACGGGATTCCAATAGTTGACGGTTCCTTTGGGAGTGACTCCGATGAGGATGGACGTGAGCGAATACAGAAGCGCTTCGGTGGGGTCTTTTTTATCGGCGCGGGCGTCGACGGGCTCCGTCGTTTTTGGCGACCACCCTGCCCATCGTCTCCCGATTCCGCTCCGCGCGCGCTTCATCCAGACTAGAATACTATAGAAGCCCGAAAATATCTATCACTCAGCGTCTTTTAATAAATACCGATCAATTCTTTACAAACTTAAGTCCCGGAACTAAAAACCACCCCTCCTTACGAAGGAGGGGAACGGGGAGGTTAAGCACGAGAGAGAATTTTACACCTTGGGCTTCGGGTGCTTGATCTTTTCCCGGTAGGTCTTGTAATCAAAATCCTCGGGGACGGGCCCCCCGGCGTTGTGGCACCGGAGACAGGTCTTTTCGTCCGGAACCAGGAGCCCCGCCGCTTTCGCCGCCCGGAGGTCCTGCATCACGCTTTTTTTCATATAGTCCTTCCCCGGACCGTGGCAGGATTCGCAGGAGACCCCCTCCTCGACCGCGATCGCGTCGCTGGCTCTTTTTTCGGTGAACCCATACGCCGTCGAGTGGCACTTGAGACATTGGCCGCTTTGGGACGGATCGTCCACCCCCGCTTTTTGGGCGATCGCCGCGGCCGCGGGGGTGCCCAGCGTCTCAAAGGCCTTCGCGTGTTTGCTCTCGAGCCAGATCCCGTACTGCCCGCCCTGAGCGGGCGTCTTGTGGCAAATCGCGCACTTTTTGGCGCCGACAAACTCATGCCCCGGCGCCTCCGCCGCCGCGACGCCCGCGCCCAACAAAAACAAAATCACCCCCAGGACGGTTTTCATGTTTTTAGGCGGCAAGCACCCTGCCCGGAATAACCATTGATGGACATCCAAACGCTTCACTTTTCCAAACCCATCCCCCAAAATATCGGCGCCCCGCAGTCCCCCAAAGCTTGCCGGGTGGCGGGGGAGGGGGTGGGGACAAGGCGAGCCGGGCCCTGAGGGCAAACGGACCCACTACCTTAAAATCAGACTCTTTGACAACCCCAACCGGCCTCATGTAAGCTCCGGGTGTATCGCGGCCAAAACGGCAGGACTTAAGCTATCACCTTAATGCGAGTCTCTCAAGAAATTTCGGAATTTATTATACCGATCCTCCAATGGCTCTTTCAGCCATATAGACTTGCGCGACAAGACGGCCGATAAGCTTCGAAACAAACGGGATGAGAAGCGCCCCCCGCAGCGCGGCTTTCAGTTCATCTCTATTTACGCGTCTGCCGACAATCTGGCTGTAAACTTGAGCGGCGCGTTCCCAATCTTCTTCTAATGAAACCAGGTCCATGAGTACGCCGACCGGCGTAAGCGCATAAACACCGATGAGGTTTTTTTCATCGGGCGATTGCAGGCGAAAATACCTCTGATTTTTGCCATAAAGCGCTTTCGCCTGGTCTAAATAAGTATCTGCCACAAGGTAGCTTGTAGGAAGGTCGAGTTTCGCTAAGTCCCCCTTGCTCATGGCCATGAATTGAGCGGAGTTTCTCACGCCGATCGCCCTCGCTAAAGCCGCTATTTTTTCAGCCTTACCCGGCTCCCGTGAAACCAAGACCACTTGAGAGCCTTCGGCCAGCGTCTGGCTGAAGCGAAGAATGAGGTTTCGATAAAAAGCATCGTTCGGGAGGTCCGGGAAGCTGTCTACCAAAACTACTTTTGCGGTTGGCTTAGTGCTTCTTGTAGAGACAAGCATACCATTGGCCTCATGAAGACCAAATGCCTGCTCGGTGATATCCGTCGCGCCGGACAAGTCGTGTCTTTCTTTTTCACGTACTTTTGTCAAAGCTTGGATTGAGACATCGTAAGTCAATTGTTCCCGAGTGTCTTGATTCACCACGACGAGGATATCCTGAGCGTCTTTTTTAAGAGAAAGAATTTGAATATTCCGATCATCCTTCATGAGCGATAATTCTCTCTGAAAACCTTCAGGAAGATTCCAGCCTACACTAAGAAAAAAACGCGCGCGGGATACTTCCGAATGAGCTGGTGCTTTGGTCGTGGCCAGCCGCGTACCCTCCGCCGATTTTTCTATAAACTCTTCCAAAAACGGCGTCACATAGGCACCATAAGCTTCGGGCATCTCTTCTAAAACGGTGAGACGAAGACCCTTATAATATTGGGCGGGTGTATACAAATCTCTTGCGACTCTCTTTAAACCTTCTAATGTAAGTGGTTTAATTTTTGTATCCTTCCATTTTTCTGCCGGATTGTCTCCCCAAGGCCACTTTAATTCAGTAGCCAGGTTTTTAAAGAACGCCAGAACTTCGGCCTCATCCTCATTGACCCATCTTAATCTATCCATGGGATGAAAGGAGGCCTGCTTGACCGCTTTCCGATATGCATCTATCTGAGGAAGAACATGGCCAAAGGTGTCACGATGAACACTGAAAAGAACCTGATAAGCCGCACGATCAGCGGAGAAATTTAATGGAATATCGAGCGTGAATGATTCCTCAAACTCTATCGGCCTCCATTGACCTTGATCATTCCATATCTCTTTTGCAACCCCACTTACTTTTACGGTTGCCGGTTTAATATCCAAAGAATTTTGATCATATTCTTTTATCACAGTAACCTTAATTTTCGTGATGCCATTTTTACTGTTAAGGGTATAAGATTGCGTGGCCGATCGCCCGCCGGATTTTTGAGTCCGATGCCGATTGAGTAGATTAGCTGTCGAAGCGTCATGGACTACAGTCGCAGGCTGACCTTTAAGTTCTTTTAAAATTGGTCCGGCTTGCACTTTACCAAGCTCGACTCCCCACTGGTCAAAGCTGAAAATATTTAAAACCACCCCTTCAGCAAAAATCTGATGTTCATACATTGCCACGAGAGCGCCTAAAGCCCTAGGAGACATCCTATTGACCAAAATGGAATTCGTAGGATTATTTCCTTTAAATACTCTGTGAGGCGCAATGGCCGGATGAACGCCCTCGGCGAGCACTTCATCCAGCGATTTACCGAAAGCGAGCGCCTTTGTTTGAGCAAAAAAGTTCGCAAGTAACTTTTCGTGATGATCGCCTTGCGGATTATGGCTATTCGAAACGCCTATAAAATCGGCCGGAATGATTTGATTTCCTTGGTGAATCAATTGATAAAAGGGGTGTTGGCCATTGGTGCCGGCTTCTCCGAAAATGATGGGTGAAACCACGTAATCGATAGGTCGGCCGCTTCGATCAACGCTTTTTCCATTGCTTTCCATAAAAGCCTGTTGCAGATACGCAGGCAAGCGATGCAAATACTGATCATAAGGCAATACCGCATGGGTTTCGGCGCGGTAAAAATTGGTATACCAGACGCTGAGAAGCGCCAAAATGACAGGGATATTGTGTTCGAAAGAAACGTTTTTGAAGTGCTCATCCATGTCATGCGCTCCGGCGAGAAGCTCTTGGAAATTATCGAAGCCGACATAGGCGGCGATTGAAAGGCCGATGGCAGACCAGAAGGAATAGCGACCGCCCACCCAATCCCAAAACTCGAACATATTGGCCGTATCAATACCGAATTTTTCTACCGTCGTTTCAGGATCAAGCTTCTTGATGACTTTTTCGGTGACATCGGTTCCGTCGACGTTTGAAACAAAATGAACTTTTACATTTCCCGTGGCATACGGTTTCAAGGCCTCTGTCACCATGACAGGTCCGAGATCTGACCCGCCGATTCCTATATTGACGATATCCGTGATCCGTTTACCCGTATATCCTTTCCATTCGCCCGAATTGACAGCTTCAGAAAATGCTCTCATCTGATCCAAAACCCGGTGCACGTCTGCGGTAACATCCTGTCCGTTGACGACAAGCTTTTGGTCGCGCGGTATTCTTAAAGCCGTATGAAGTACGGCTCTATTTTCAGTCTGATTGATCTTCTCTCCGGCAAACATTTGTTGAATCGCATCGGCAAGGCCTGTTTCTTGAGCCAATTCCAAAAGATGTTGAATCGTTTCTTGGTCGACCAAATTCTTTGAGTAATCGACAAAAACCTCCGCGCCGTTTGATTTAAATGCTTCACTTAAGCGCTTGGCTCTTTCGGGATCGGACTGAAACAAATCGCGCAAATGTTGAGCTTGTACCCTCGTAAAATCAGCCTGTAGCTTTTTCCATGCTTCGGTTGTGGTCGGATTTACCGTCTGTAACGCGAGACGGAAGCCAGTGGTTGGATTCGATCTCAAAACTTCATTTGATAAGGGTAGCTCCACCTCGGAAAGATGGTGTTTACTCGCCAATTGAGAACCGGCTTTTGCAAACTCCACATCGGCGTATTGCGTCGGAGGAGTATAGTTTTTTGGAGGCAAACCAATCCTATAATATTCCTGATAGCGATCCCAAGCCATTTTCTCAGCTCCTTCAAGATCCGAGTAATTGCTTGGAACGATTTGATGATGTAAAGGTGTCAGTTCTCCGCTATAATTTCCGACGGCTGCGCCGTAACGCGCCAAGAGATTTTTATCAATACCCATTCCATAAGCCTTTGATTTGGCGTCCGTACCTGAGGGACGAATCTCGAGGACTTTGTCCGGAAAATCAAAATAAACACCGTCTCCGACAAAATAGATTTCTTTCAAGTCGCTGAAGCCAAGCTCATCCCTTTCGAATAAACCATTCAAGATATCGATGATATTTTGTTTGGTGATTTTGCCATCTTGATAAGCCAAGGCCATACTCAAGTAGAACGTGTAGTTCTTGGTTCTCTTTAAAATACCTTCATCCTTGGCCTTTGCCATCACAACCGGATCAGGCTCGCTTTGGTTGTAATAGGGGATATCTTCTCGAATATCAAAACGGCCTTTAATGTCATTCTGCTCAAATATCTGGCTCAGATAATCCGAAAGCATCATGCCCCTGGATTCAAGATACGCAGTCATAGCCGCTTCGATGACAGTTAGCTCTCCGTCGCTCTTTTCTCTCATGCCAATGGCGATGCGACCATGCTTGCTCCGGATCAATTCTTCCGGCCCGAAAACAGCACCGCCCGATTCCTCACCGCCGAATAACATGCGCGGCTGAACTCCCAGATTCACTTCTCTTTTGAAAGCATCTGTAACAACAACGGGTTTCTTGGGATCATTATCGGGATTTTGCGCTATTTGATATTCTATTTTTCTTTGTGCGGCGGCTATTTCCTTGAAACCAACCGGAGTATTGATTACTTCAACTCCATTTTTTTTCGACCACTCGCGCCAGGCGGTGGAAGAGGCAGTGGTCATGATGATAAATCTCGGATGATTTTCCCAAAGCCCCGCCGCTTTTAAAGATTCCGCTTGGTAAACGATGGCGAGAAAGAAAGATTGATTCGGTGAATAAACAGCCAATATCCTGTCCTTGCCCAAAATCAAATATTCAATGCCCAATTTCTTGAGATATCCCGCACGATCCGCCGACTCGATCTGCGCGGTCACAAGCCTGTCTGCGTCGGGATCAGCCATCAAGATAACAGTGCCGATAGGTTTGTCTTTCAACAGCGTATCGTATCCCATGCGTTCCATGACGGGAATTGCGGTGGTTTCTCCCGTTTTGGGATCGCGTTGAACAATAGTGGTATCCTGCGACCAGTCATAAACTTGTCCGTTCGGTTTTAGTTCTTTTCCGATGCCGCTAAAAAACGGGTCCTGATTGGTTCTGAACCATTCGAAAGAGCCCGCGATTCCTAATCTTTCAAAGATCGGTGTGGCGGTTTGATGAAATGCGCCGGAAACGTTATCAATGATAATCGGATTTTTTACTTTTCGAATACGGTTAAGATTGACATCCGTCGCCACGCCTTTTCTTAAATACTCGGTATAATCATTGACGCCATTCTGAATCAAAACCATGAACTGATCGTCAATCAGTGGATCGTCTTCTGCGGCGATCTCAAAAGAGTATTCGCCAGTCTTATCGGCCGTTTCGAACATCTCACGGATTTTTTTCACAAAACGGATAGATTCTTCGGGTAAATACTGACCTCCTTCCGAGTCAAGGTCTTTAGTCGCAAAAAACGAGCTATTGGCATGAGAAGACGTGCCAAACTCTCCTCCCGCAAGATCATACATAAAAGTCAAAAACGAGGTCATCCAGATCGTTAAAGTTTCGCGCTTGGCAGGAAGATATGTTTTGATGCCCTGAGCGGCTTGGATTCTTGCAACTTCACTCACATAATCTTTTGTATTATAGCGGACTTCTCCCGCGGCTATTTTTTGCAGCTTAGCGTCGGAATAATTTTCTTTGGCAACAAGCGTTTTGGCAAGTGTGGCAAAAGCTACGCCGACAAGATTGACACGAAAACGTGTGTCGAAAGAATAAAGCACATTCTGAGGCGACCGGATTCCGGCCGTTGCTTGAGCAGCTTCTTTCTCGTAATCTTTAAGCCACTTCCATAGTCCCAATCCTTTTGGATTATCCACTGCATCATAATCGCCGAGATTTTCTTTTCGAATAGTAACTTTGATGCGGCCTTTTTCGTGGATATCGAATAACTGATTATCTTTGACATGCTGTGGCGTGCTTGCTTCCACTTGATTAAGATAAACTTGTTCCAAATCCGGACGTGTCGGGCCAAGTACGGGTGTTGCCGCCAGCCGCAAACCATAAAGATTCCAAATCAGAATCACAGCTACTTTATCTAGTGGAGGATGAAGCACTGGATTATAATGATGATTACCAAGCCAAACAATAGCTTTTGGATCAACTTGGTTCAGCTGTCTCTGGCTAACTTTAAGATTTAAATAATCCTTGTAATCAATCTCCGGCAAAGATGAAAAAAATCCGACCCGGTAGGTATCGCCTGACTGAAAAAGCAGCGCATGTGCATAAGGTATTTCTGCTTTCATCATTACGCCAATAAGAGAGACCGTCGGAGTTTGCTCTGGAAACACTTTGTCTAAACCGGAGCGCTTTAGAATTTCCTGAAGGTCTCGAACATTCTCGGGCGTGTTATCCAAGGGAAATTCCGACCAGGTAAAGCCTCTGGTTGTATCCTGGCCAATCACACGGCGCTTGCTTGGGCTTTGATCAAAAACAAGCGTTGCAAGACGCACCCCGCTGGTTTTCTTGGGCTTTCTCAAATCTGTAATGTCCCACTGAACTTGTTTGCCATCTGTATCAATGGCAGTTAGCAGATCACTTTTCACCTCAAGCGCAATAAAAGGGCTCCTGGATTCGGCCTTTGTGGATCGGCCTGGAGCTTCAAGAATCGACTCCACTTTCCCGACAAACGAATCCCAAATGGCAAGAGAAGGTAGGTAATTATCGTGATAAATAGGGCTTAAATCGGATGTGTCATAAGAATGCGTATAACTCCTGATTCCGACTACTTTATAATTGCTTCCAGGAATATTCGCCACAGCGGAAATAGGGCCGGCTTGATTCGGGGATGGGTTAAAACTTATTGCTTGTGGATGATGAAATTGATCTTTAATGTATTGTTTTATTTGAGAAGGCAAATCCGCTGCCATGCGGACACCCAAGACTTTGTGAACATCCAACAGATTGTCTGGAACAGATTCTTCTGACACGATGTTGAAATAAAACATGTAGGATCGTGTCAGAAATGAATTTTTGGGAGACGCTTTAGCTTCTGTGTATTTCCTATTAAAGGCTTCACTTACAAGAAGATAAATGTTTCCCTCCTTATCACGACCAAAACCACGGAAAGAGTTGGGTTCGTTTATGGTGGCACGGTCACTCTCGACCCATTTATAGGCATCCGATCTTTCAATCGTTACCTCTGAGGGACCAAAGCTCATTCTATAAATATCCCTGCCAAGGACATCCTCATCCCCATACCAGTGTCTTGTTTCAAATTGTAGCGTATCCTCATTTACTAATTGAACGGCGAGAGTAGTGTCAGATCCATCTTGACTGGGCTGTTGTGCCAAAACATTGCCTTCCAACTCAAAAAGACGCTCTTCAAACCGCTTGAACGATGGAACCAGCTCATTTTCAAAAAAGGTTTTTAGTCCAGCTAGTCGCCCACCTTTTTGCGAGAATAGATCAGAAGCTTCTTTAATGATGCCGTCATTAGAAACATATTCATGAAGCTCATTTAAACTGAAACGAGACAACAGGAAATTGGCAATAGCTCCCTGAGCATAATCCCCTAGACCATGCTTAGCCGCAATCCATGAAGAAGCCAAGACCGCCTTAGCCTTGGGCTGGTGTTCCGATCTTTCTTCAAATGTAGTCGAAATAAGATCCAAGATGGCCTTTGTAGCGTGGTAAAAACTAATCTGACCTGATAAATATTTTTTCACCACATCAACCAGTGCATCAGGGTAGTCTTCTGCCAATTCGTTCAAAACAGCTTGAATTCCTTCTGAAGTGGCCACAGGCTGAAACGGCTTTGCTTGAAAGTGAAAATAATGATTCGGCCGTTCGAATCGCGCAGTGGCTTCTTCCGGCGTAGACCCAAATGCAAATGGTAAGGCCTCATCAACTACGATTGACCATGTTGAAGAAGTTTTACGAGTAATTCCTGAACTTTCAAGCGATGCAGGGATATCTTCTTCGCTCAAAATTATTGTTTCACCCACGGGCCCAGTTAATAAAAAGTTTGCTTTTCCAGTTTCAGTTTTATGCTGACTAATAACTCTTTTTAATACGGGGACTATCTGATCCCATTCCACTTGAATTTCTGCCATTCTCGCGCCAGCTATTGCGGGAGTTGTCTTAATTGGCCTACCCCCCACAAATCCAGCGCCGCCCACTCCGGCCAAGGGACCGCCCAGAGCATTTTCTCTTTCTTTCATGGCTAGAACGATTCGGTTGGAATCATCGGCGGAAGTTGCCAAACCATCTGCTAATGCTTCGTCGTAAGGAATGCCCAATTGACCCATTTGCAAAACACGCATCAACATGTTGGTGTGAACGGTTGTTTTAAAACTAGCCGCCATCGGAGACGCGGTGACAGTCTTGACAGCATCAATATTTTGATTTAAAAGAAGCTCTTCATACCGCTTTTGATTCGTTTCCTGCAACACCTGAGGAGTAATACAGATATAGGAAAGGCCCTGGGCTTTCAGGAGATATTTAAGATTGGGAGTATGGTAGCCGCCGGTGATCAGCACCGCTTTTTCTTGGTTTTCCGAGTTCATTTTCTGAGTCAGATTTTGAATGAACTTTTGGTCTCTTTCGTAGGTGAGAGAGTAAAATACTTCGCATCGCTTGACGACGTCTTCATAGCCTGATTCGAGGAAAACCGCTCGTTCATAATGGGCCCCCAAATCCATGATCTTTTTATTCAAAAAGCCCGTGAGTCGACTGATGTCAAAGCTTAACTTATTTTTTTGGTACTCCGCGAATTCATCCGGCGTGAGCGTCAAATTAAAGAGCTTCTTCAAAGATTCGAGATTCTTTGAAGCTTGTATAAGATTTGCCTCGTCTTCATTATGGGTAAGAGATCTGAATACTTCCTCTTCCAAAGCTTCTTGTTCCTCGAGAATGGCCTTGGGCCGGATATTCCTTGCTTCCTTTAAATAATGGAAGTACTTGGAGAGTTCGGGATATTGGCTAAGATTCATGCCAACTTTTTCCTCAAGAAGCGCAAAGAACGCTTTCTCGCTTGGCTTGTCAGTGCCGGAAATCTTGGATGGAGCCTGTGCCGCAACGAGTTCTTTCTGATCGTCGGCTGGCAGAGAGGAAACGACGGCCTTTTCTTCGTCGTTCGCTTTCTTGAAATCAATCTTCGATTCGATTTCCTTGAGTACTTTTAGCGCTTTAAGATGCGGGTAATTCTCGGAAAGAATGCCAAGTTTTTCCGCTTCGTTCGTGAGTATTTCAAAATAATCCGTTAAGGATAACCGGCCTTTCTCAAACTTTTGATATTTCTCATCAAAAGCGGACAAAAAAGGGTTGTAGATTTTTGGCTTTAAGGCGTTGATCGTGGCTTCGATTTGGGCAAGATAGGCTTGGAATTTTTCTCTTTCTTTGGCAACCGCGCGATAAGTGGCGACGGATTTGGCATACAGGCTTAAATCTTCGACGCCCCAGAGAATGAAATGATGCTTGGAGGTGAGGTCGAGATATTCCGTGCCTTGAAGCTTACCGTTGATCAAAAAGGATTTGGCGACTTGTTTTCTTTTTTCTTCGGAGGCGTATTTTCTTAAGAATGAGAGGGATTCATCGCCGGAACCGGCTTCGAGGAAAACATATTTAATCGGGTCTTTTTTGAAGATCAGATCGAGCGCTTTAGCGACGTTGATTTGACCGGAATTATTGGTATGGGCGTCTTGGATGAGAATGACTGTCTTATTCGAATCTGATTGGTAGGAGTCTTCAATCGTAGCTATCGATTCGGGAATGGCAGGCAATAATTTCTGAGCCCAAGCCTTGGAGTTTTCAGCGTCCGCCCCCCCCTGTGGGGTTATTTTAAAAATATCGGGATTGGCGAAAGCAAATTCCTGAAAAAGGAAAGCGCAAATCAAGAAGCTGGAAACGGTCTTAAGGAAGCCGCCTTTTCTTCCTTTATTTATCTCAAATTTAAAATGCGGTGACAATTCGGCCTCCTTAAAATTTATCCGGAATCCACGTAAGTATAGGAATTTAAAGCTAGCCAGCAGTCAAAAGAAAGTCTACCCGTCAACTTAGTCAAATTCAAATTGTTTCAGATTTTTTCTTGGTTTACCGATTAAACGGATTTAAGCAAAACTTAGCCTGGCTCAACAAGGTTTAATTCGAGACAAATTATTTTTTAGACGATCCTTCGAACTTGTGAATTTGGTGACATTTCTCTATCATCGCCAATTAAAAAAATTAAGAAGACTGAAAAATCTATGAGCCGAACAGTCTGATCAAAAAGCCCAAGATGCGAGGTGCCGAGGAAGCGAGCGCGCCCGCCACAAAGCTCGTCGGGTCCGTCCATAGAGCTTTGCGGACGGGTCCGCCGGCGCTTTGTGGCGGAGATTGGGCTTTTCATCAGACTGTTAGTTTAAAAAAGAAGGCGCCTGGGCGGGGGGAAAGACAATGCGAAACGTCGTGCCCTTGCCCGGTTTGCTGCCGACCTCTATCCGGCCGTGATGGGCCTCGACGATGGACTTGGCGATGCTGAGGCCGAGCCCGTAGCCCTCCCCGACCTGGCGGACCTTGTCCACCCGGTAAAACCGATCGAAGAGGTGGGGCAGGTGCTCCTCGGAAATCCCGACGCCGGTGTCACTGACGCGGATCTCCGCCCCCTTGTCGCTCCGGCCGATGTCCAGCGTGACCTTCCCCCCCGCCGGCGTGTATTTGACGGCGTTGTCGAGAAGATTCATGAGGAGTCGTCGCAGATGGATCGGGTGGGCGCTCAGCGTCGCCGGCTGCCCGTTCTGAAAATGCACCTCGACGCCTTTCGAGCCCGCCAACACCCGGATGTCCTCGATCACCGACGCGGCGAGCGCGCCCAAGTCCACCGGCTCGGTTTCGAGCGGCGAGGTCTGGGCGTCGAGTCGCGCCAGCGTCAGGAGATTGTCGATGATCCGGCGTATCGATTCTATTTCCTCAAGACCGCTTTTTAAAATTTCCTCGTATTCGGCCGGGTCGCGCGTTTTCTTGAGCGCCACTTCGAGCTGCCCCCTCAAAATCGTCAGCGGCGTTTTAAGCTCGTGGGAGATGTCCTGGACGATTTGCCTCTGGGAGACAAAAGAGCGATCGAGCCTGGCGAGCATCTGGTTGAACGTCTCGGCCAGGCGCGCGATCTCGTCGTTGGTATGCGGAAGCTGGATCCGGTTATCGAGATTGTCGGAGCGGATGTTTCGTATTCTGCGGACCATTCTATCGACGGGACTGAGCGTGATTTTTACGAGCAAAAGTCCCGCCCAGCTGGTGATGAGGAGCGTGATCAGCGTCAGAAAAAAGAGGGCGCGGCCGATCCCTCCGAGTTCTTCCCCGATGGGTTTGAGCGACGCCCCGACCTGAATGATGTATTCGACCTTCTTCCCGTCGACCACCGGCCGCGTCAGCGCCCGTACGGGAATCCGCCTGCCGTCGGCAAATTTGATCTTGACGTTGTGCACCTGGGGCCGCCCCACCCGCGCGTTTCTCAGCACCACCGGATCCAGCACCGTCGTCCGCGACAGCCGGTGCGTCGAGGCGATGAGCTTCCCCGAACGGTCGAAAATAGTCGCCGCCATCTCGAGGCGTCCGGCATTCGAGGCCAGGTCTTTTTTAGTCAGAAGGCCCGTGATCACCCAAAACGCCTCGTCCTTCTTGCGGGAACTCGCCAGAAACGCGAACCACCCGGCCGGTTCGGTGATCTCGCGGGTCTTGAGGTAGGTCTTGATTGAGTTTTCGAGTCCCTGGGCCTTGAGATCCAACATCACATCGACGCGGCGGGAAATCTCGTTTGAGAAATAGAAATAAAGGCAGGCGCTGAAGAGCGACAGCGTGAAAAAAAGCGTCAGGACGTAGAGGAGGACGATCCGGAACCGGAGATGTAGACGTCGATCACGTTCGAGCAGGAGTCAAAATGGATGTCCCAGACATGCTCGGCGATCATCGTCCGCGTCACGACCTCTCCCGCGTGATTCATCAGATACTCGAGCAGCGCGAATTCCTTCGCGGTAAGCGGGATTTCCTTGCGGTCGCGCTCGACGCGGTGAGTCAGGAGATCCAGGCTCAGGTCGCCCGCCCGGTAGCGGGTGGCGGCCGGTTCGTTTTTTTTCCTCAGATGCGCCCGGACGCGGGCCAGAAGCTCCTCGAAGGCGAAGGGTTTGGTGAGATAGTCATCGGCGCCCGTGTCGAGACCCGCGACCTTGTCTTTGACGTCGTCTTTGGCGGTGAGGATGATCACCGGCGGCGAGGCCTTGTCCCGGCGCAGCTTCCGGCAGAGGTTGAGACCGTCCATCTTGGGAAGCATGAGGTCCAGGACGATGAGGTCGTAGTCATTGGTTGTGGCGAGAAAATGGCCCTCTTCCCCGTCGGCGGCCGTGTCTACCGCGTAGCCTTCTTCCCGGAGCCCGCGTCGGATAAACGCGGCGATTTTTTTCTCGTCTTCGACGACCAATAGACGCATCGGCAGTCCCCTCCGGCGATCCTCCGTCCTCGGGCCCTATTATAATCCGCTTTCCTTATTCCGTCACCCCGCTTGCGACCACCGGCGTCGGGAGGCTCAGCGCCTCCCTCACCTTCCGCACGAGGAGCCCCGTTCCCTCGGACTTGTCAAAATAATCGTCGGCCTTGAGGATCAGCCGCTTTTGCTCATCGAGCGGATAGACGCTTGAGACGATCACGCGGATGCGGGGATCGTGGAGCCTCGTCACGCGGTACACGACGTCCCCGCTCGCATCGGGCATGTGAATGTCCAGGAGGATCAGACCGATGTCCGGATGATCCAGCAAGGCATCCGTCACGGCCTCCCAGTCTTCCGCCTCCGCCGTCGGATAACCTTCGATTTCCAACACCCTCCGGTAAATCCTCCGCGTCTGCTTGTCGTCATCGACCACGAGTATTTTTCGCATCAGGCTGTCCTCCTTTTTATTCCTGCCAAAGACAGCGTACAAAAAGGAGGGTTAGAAAAAAATTAGAATCGGATTAAATTTTTCTAATTTCGCCGTGTCGCGCTAGGATTTTTCCAGCGCCTTGCCGAGCATCTCCACGGCGCGGGCGCCGGCATCGTCGAGGTCCTTTCCAAGACAGACAAAGCCGTGATTTTTCATGACCGCGAAGAAACCCCCCGCGAGCGCGGCCGAAACGCTTTCGGCGAGCGCGGCCGTCCCGTAGGGCAGCTCCTCCGGGGTTTCGGGGATTCCGAGCCTGGCGGCCCGGGCGAGGATTTGGGGACAATGCCCGTGAAAAATCGCGTGGATGTCCCGACGCTTCCGGTAAATCGCCTCATGCATGAGGCTCTCGGAAGACGGCCGGCGCACCCCCGCGCCGCTCACCGTGTTTGTTCTGAGGTCCGCGCGGTTGACCTCAAAGAAACACCGTCTGGTGAGCCGGTTTTTGAGACGGATCGCCGAGGCGGTGATGATGAACCGGTTTCCCCCCGGTTTGACCCGGAAGCTCAAGTTCCCATGGGAGCCCAGTCCATAGGAGGGCGCCAGTCCCGAGCGGTGAAACACCCCGCACCAGGACTTAAGCGCCTCAAGCCTCGGATCGTCGGGGGCCCGCCTTTTAAGGAATGTGGTCTTAAACTTGGGCGGGTGTCTTTCCGGTTTCGGTTTTTTCATTTTCTTTCCCTCTGAACAAATAAGCGACGTTTTCCCGCGAGGGCCTGAGAATCCCCTTCTCCGTGAGGATCCCCGTCAGAAACTTCGCCGGCGTGACGTCAAAAGCGGGGTTCAGCGCCCGCGAGCCCGGCGAGGCGACGCGTATCCTCCCTTCCTTTCCCCGCGGACCCGGACCGCTCTGATAAAGCACCTCGTCCTCGGAGCGCTCCTCGATGGGGATCTCCTCCCCGCTCCGGCAGCCGGGATCAAAAGTGGAGGTCGGCGCCGCGACGTAGAAAGGGACCCCGAACTCCTTCGCGCAGACCGCCTTTTCGAGCGTCCCGATCTTATTGGCGGCGTCTCCGTTCGCCGCGATCCGGTCCGCGCCGACGATCACAAGGTCTATTTTTTTCTTCGAGAAGAAATACGCCGCGGCGTTGTCGGGAATAATCGCGTGGGGGATCCTCTCGTTGCGGAGCTCCCAGGCGGTGAGTCTCGCTCCCTGACCGCGCGGCCTGGTCTCGTCCACGTAAACGAAAATTTTTTTTCCGCCGCGGGCCGCGGCGTACACGGGCGAGAGCGCGGTCCCGTAGTCCACGAACGCCAGCCACCCCGCATTGCAGTGCGTCCCGACGGAGGCCCCGTCTTTGATCAGGGCGTTTCCGATCTCGCCGATACGCCGGCAGTCCTCCTCGTCTTTCCGCGCGAGCGACGCCGCTTCATCCGCCGCCGCCTTTTTCGGGTCGCGGGAGCGGACCGCGCGGTCAAAGACCCGCTTCACCGCGTAGAAAAGATTCTGCGCCGTCGGCCGCGTGGATTCGATTCTTTGGCGGGCCTTTCGGGCGTAATCCTCCAAGCCGCGGGGGGGCGCCTCGGCAAACGCCTGCGCCATCGCGAACGCCGCCGCGGCGCCGATCGCCCCCGCCCCCCGCACCGTCATCGCGCGTATCGCCTCGCAGGTGTCCCGGTGCGTCGCGGCCCTGACGATTTTGAAACGGAACGGCAGGAGCGTCTGGTCGATCAGAAACACCGATCGCGCGTTCATCCACACCGTTTTGTAATGTTTCCCGCGGACCCGCATGTCTTCAGATTTCCCGGATCGCGCGGAGCAGAAGCTTTTTTACTTTTTCGGCGTTTTGCTTCATGAGGGCCATCACCCTATCGTAGGTCACCGGCTTCTCGTTTGCTTTCCAGCAGTCGTAGTCCGTGGACATCGCGAGGGTCTGGTAGGGGATCTTGAGCTCATTGGCGAGAATGACCTCGGGACAGGACGACATGTTGATGATGTCGGCGCCCCAGCTTCTGAACAGCCGGCTTTCCGCCTTCGTCGAGAACCGCGGCCCTTCGATGGTGATCACGGTCACGTCGCGGTTGTAGGCCAGCCCGAGCGCCTCGCAGCCCCGGCAAAGAATATCCCTGAGTCTTTTGTCGTAGGGCTCGCTCATCGGCGTGTGCACCACTTCGTCGGTGAAAAACGTCATTTCCCTGAGCCGGGTGAAGTCGATGAACTGGGAGGGGAAAACGAGATTTCCCGGCTTGATTTCTTCCCTCAATGAACCGACGGCCGTGGCCGCCAGGATATGGGTACAGCCCTCGTCTTTCAAAGCCCGGAGATTCGCCCGAAAATTGATTTGAGTGGGCGGCACGCTGTGGTCTTTTCCGTGACGGGCAAGGATCACGACGTCGACCCCTCCGATTTTTCCGCAAACCAGCGGCGAAGACGGACTGCCGTAGGAGTTCCGGACGGATTTTTCGACCGGACCTTCCAGGATCTCGGGACTGTCGAGCCCCGACCCCCCGATCACCGCGATTTTTTTCATGCCTGGGTTGAACCTTTGGGCAAAAGCTGCCTGATTTTGTCCAGAAGCTCCCGGGCCCGAAAGGGCTTGCCGATGTAGGCGTCCGTGCCGCATTCGAACCCCCGGGCCTCATCGCTCTCCTGGACGCGCGCGGTCAACATGATCACCGGGATGTTCCACGTGCCGGCGCCGGCCTTGAGGAGGCGGCAGACCTCGTAGCCGTTGAGACCCGGAAGCATCAGGTCGAGAATCACAAGATCCGGTTTCCCGCTGCGGGCTTTCTCGAACGCCGATTCGCCGTCCATCGCGGGGATGACCTCAAAACCCTCGGCCTCCAGACGCCGGCCCACGACCTTGATGATATTGGGCTCATCGTCGACAAGGAGGATGCGCGGTTTTTTGTCAGTCATGCGGGGCCCCCGGAGCGGCCAGCGGCAGCGTAAACGTGAAACGCGATCCCGCGCCCGGCGCCGAATCGACGGTGATTCTCCCGCCGTGGCGTTCCACCAGTTGTTTGACAAGCGCCAATCCCAATCCCGTGCCCGGCGCGTGTTTGGTCCCCACCTGGGAAAATCTTTGAAAGAGTTTGGGCAGATCTTCGGCGGCGATGCCCACGCCGTCGTCTCCCACGGTCACCGCGGCCCACACCCCGCGGTCCTCCACCCGTTCTTCCGCGCGGATCACGATGTCCCCCTCCTCCGGAGTGAATTTCACCGCGTTGGACAAAAGATTGGATAAAATTTTGATCAGGCTGTCCGCGTCGGCGTATACTTCAAGCCCTTCGGGGATATGGAGTCGGACCGTCCGGCGGCCCAAAATCGCGCGGTAATTACTGAGCTGCGCGTCGACGACCGTCCGGATCTCCAGGCGCTGGCGCACCAGATCAAAACGGCCCGCCTCCATTTTGGAGAGGTCGAGAATGTTGTTGATGAGCTCGTGGAGACGGTCCACGCTCCCGTTTACGGTCCTCAGAAAATCATCCTGCTCGCCGGTCACGGGCCCGAGCACTCCGTCGAGGACCAGCGAGACTCCCTCCCGGATCGCGGTAAGCGGCGTGCGAAATTCATGGCTGACATTCGCCACAAACTCGTCCTTGACCGCCACGAGTTCCTTCAGTTGCCGGTTGGCGACGCGCAGGGCCTCCTCGGAGAGTTTTCTCTCGGTGATGTCGCTGACGGAGGCCATGACCGCCGGACCCTCCGCCGTTTGGACCGGATTGAGACCGATCTCGACGGGGAATTCGCCCCCGTCTTTGCGAAGGCCGTGCAAATCGCGGCCCGTCCCCATCGCGCGCAGGCTGGGAGCGGCAAAAAATCCGGCTCGGTCGGCGGGGTGTTTTTCGCGAAAATGTTCCGGCACCAGCATCTCCACGGGGCGGCCCAGGAGCTCTTCCCGCGTGTATCCGAAGAGTTTCTCCGTCTGCGAATTGACGAGGACCATCTTGCCCTCCCGGTCCACCATCACCATCCCCATCGGCGCGGCCTCGACGACAAGCCGAAATCGTTCCTCCGCCCGTTTGCGCTCGGAGATGTCTCGGAGATAGCCGGTGAATATCGGCCGGCAATCGATGTGAATGACGTTGACCACCAACTCCACGGGAAAAGTCGATCCGTCCCGCCGCAGCGCCTCAAACTCCAGACGCTTTCCGAAAATTTCGCTGCGGCCCGTATCCAGATAACGGCCGAGCCCCCAGCGATGCGCCTGCCGCAGTCCCGGGGGAATCAAAAGCCCGGCAAGCTCCCGGCCCAGCGCCTCCTGCCGGGAATACCCGAGGGTCTTCTCCGCGGCGGGATTGAAATCCAGGATTTTACCTTCCGAGTCCATCGAGATCACGCAGTCAAGCGACGCGTCGAGGATCGCGCCCTTGCGGGCGCTGAGTTCCAGGATTTCCTTTTCGACGCGTTTTCTTTCGGCAATCATCGAGGCCAGCATCAGCATCGCCAGAGCGACCACCACCAGATAGCCTTGCAGCAAAAGGAGCGAATAGTGGGGGTCCTCCACGACAAACGGTCCGCCGCGAACGGCCCCGTGGACCGCAAGGATGGAGATCGCCAGCATGGCCCCCGATGCGCCGCGCGGACCGAAGCGAAACGCCGCCCACAGAAGAAAAGGAATGCACAAAAATTTAAGCGGATACCCCCTCGGGGTCGGTATCCACCCGCCGAACACGAGCTGGCCGACCGCGAAAATCGCCAGGATCAAGGCCAGCGCCTCCGCGGCCTCCCTGGGATCCGGCCGCCGCAACGACCTGCCTCCCCAGATGAGAAAAAGCGGGGCGACGATAAAATCGCTGGCCATGTCCCCCAGCCACCAGGTAAACCATACGGCCCCGTAGCCCGAGGGTTCGGAGTATCCGGCCAAAGTCAGCGCCGTGACGCCGCAGGTCGCGCTGATCGCGGTGCTGACCATGCCGGCCAAAAATGCAAATCGGAGAATGTCCTGCGACCGCTCGAAGACACGGCGGCCGCCGGCGTAACGGCTTACCAGATACGCGCCGACCACCGCTTCAAGCGTATTCCCGGCGGCGATCCCAAGCGACGTGGCCAAATTCCCCGCCGTGGTCCAGTTCACCCAAAAAGCGGCCACGAGAATCCCCGGCCAGAGCCGGCGCCCGAAAATAAGAAGCATGGCCAGCGAAAAACCGGTGGGCGGCCACACCGCGGTCGCGCTGCTGTTGATAAAGGCCAGCGACAGCCCGAACTTGCCCAGAAAATAGTAGACGGCCCCGACACCGAAAATTCCGGCCGCCCAGGAAAGGCGCCGGCGGCTAAACGTGAGGGGTTTCATGCGGGGGCCCGCCCCACGCGGTGTCGGTAAGCTCCCGAACGCGTTCGAGAAGCTCCTCGGTCCCGAAGGGTTTGGAGATATAGTGGTTGGCGCCGATCACCTTGCCGATCACGCGATCGACATCGGAGCATTTGGCCGTGAGCATGATAATGGGGGTGGCGGCGAACTTTTTGTCGCGGTCCTCGCGGATCGCCTTGCAGACTTCTTCGCCGGAGAGTTTGGGAAGTTTCAAATCGAGGATGATTAGATCCGGGAGCTCGCGCCGGGCCCCCTCCAGCCCCGCCTGCCCGTCCGCGGCGGCGATGACGTCGAAATCCAGGCTCTTCAGCCGCACGCCCAGGAATTTACTGATCGTGGGGTCGTCTTCCACGACGAGAATTTTCTTGTGGCTGTTTTTTTTGCTCTGTTTGGAGACGTACATTTGCCGGTCGGCGCGCGACAGGAGCTCATCGAGCGAGGCGGGATGACCGGGATCGAATTTTTGCGCCCCCATGCTGACGGAGAGCCGGGAAAGCGGATTGTGGAGAGCGCGGGCATCCCGGAGCCTGTCCGTCAGACGGTCCAGAAGAGCGCCGGCGACCGCCTCGTGCGCGCGAATGGCGAGCGCCACAAACTCATCCCCTCCGATGCGGGCGACGATGTCGGATCCCCGAAACACGCCCTTAAGAATTTTGGCGAACTCGGCGAGCAGGCGATCGCCCTCCGTGTGTCCGTAGGTGTCGTTGATCTGCTTGAAATTATCCAGGTCGACGAAAAAAATCAGAAAACCCGCCCCGCTCCTCCGCGCGAGCTTGATCTGCTGTTCCCCCAGCGCCAGAAAACCCCGGCGGTTGTAGAGACCCGTGAGCTCGTCCATCCAGGAGAGATTCTGAAGCGCTTCCCTCTGCCGATGCCGCTCGATCGCGTAGCAGAGCACGCGCCAGATCACGCGGCTGTCTCCGCGCCCCTTCACCAGATAATCTTCGGCCCCGCGTCGCACCGCCTCGACCGCCATCGCGTCGTCATCGACGGCGGTGGACACCACCACCGGCACCTCCGGCGCCTGCGCGCGCACCTTCATCAGCGTGTCTATCCCCCGGCTGTCCGGCAGGCAAAGATCGAGAAGCACCACGTCGGTCTTGCCGCCGGCCAGATGGTTGAGCCCGGTCTCCAACCGGTCAAAATGCTCGACGCTGAAGGAGGGATGCGTCGATTCCAGCAGGCGACGCTTGAGGATGTTGGCGTAGGCCGCGTCGTCTTCGATAAAAAGGACGTTGAATAAAGCGGCTTGGGACCCGTTCATTCTTTTTTACGCCCCCCCGTTCCGCCGAGCGAAGGCGCCTCGTCGGCAAGCAGCCACTTGACGGTGACCTGGTCGGCGACCCACTCCTCCAATTGGCTTTCGCTGAAACGCCACTGGTTTCCGATTTTAAACGCGGGCAGTTTCCCGCGTTTGACCAAACGGTAGACGGTGGTGATATTGACCCCGAAACGTTCGGCAACCTCTTGGATGGAAAGATAGGCGCTTTTTTTCATTTCGCACCCTGCTTGGCTGGACTAAATATAGCTTTGCTTAAATTTGCCTAAATCTTACCACAAATCAAATAGCTTGGCAAGTAATTCCCAGTATTGCCAACCATTGCCACCTGCGCCCCGGAGACGGGGGGACATAATTTGGGAACACGACACCTCATTCAAAAATTAAGTCTGCTGAAAAAGCCTCATCTGCGGCGTTGCTCGGTCGCTCGCTTGTGCGGCACTATTCCCATAGCGCCTCCGCGCTCGCTTCCTCGCGCCTTGCATCTGAGGCTTTTTCAGCAGACTTTTCTGTACCGTGTCCCTGTGTTTATTACTTATATAAGGTACAGTCTATATGAGCTAGCGGCCCTTGTCCTTGCGCTTCGAGAAACAGTCTTTACAGTAAACGGGTCTGTCTTCCCGTGGCTTGAAAGGGACCTCGCACTCTTTATGGCATTCCGCGCAGGTTGCCTTAAACATCTCCTTCGGTCCGCCAAATCCTCCACCACCCTGATAACCCATGTCGTCTCCTTTGTATGGTAACCGTAACCGAGCAATCATAACACGCCAAAAACACCCGACACAAACTTATTTTGAACCGCCCGGTCGGGGCTCTTGTCGGCTTATTTGGTTCGTTTGGCCGCCGCTTCCGCGCGGCGCTTCATTTTCTGCACCGCGTTGTAAACTTTCTCCATCTTGGTCAGTTTTTCCACTTTCTTCTCGCCTCTGTTGAATGTCCGTGGTTTCATGGGGTTTTCCTTTTTGACAGCTATGGTACCAGCTCGTCCAAGAAAACGATATGGCTTTTTCGCTTTTCGGGTTAGAATACTCCGCATTTCATGAAAATTCTTCTTCAACTCAACAATCTTCATAAAAGCTACGGCGCGCGGGTGATTTTCGACGGCGCGACGGCTTCTTTTGCCGAGAACCAGAAAATCGGCGTGATCGGCCGCAACGGCGCCGGCAAATCCACGCTTTGCAAAATCATCACCGGCCACGAGGAAGCCGACAGCGGCGAGGTCAGCAAAGGCTCCGGACTCAGGCTGAGTTACCTCGAACAACACGACCCCTACTCGCTCGACGAGACCGTGATCGGATTTCTCATGCGGCACAGCGGCAAGGAAGCATGGGAATGCGGAAAAATCGCGGGGCGTTTTCAGCTTAAGCATGGGACGCTCGAAGCCAAGATCGGCTCGCTTTCCGGCGGTTACCGCACCCGTGTCAAACTCGCCTCGATGCTCCTAGCCGAACCCAACTTCCTCATCTTGGACGAGCCGACCAACTATCTCGATCTCAAGACGCTGATTCTCCTCGAAGAATTTTTTCAGGACTACGACGGAGGGTTCCTCATTGTCTCGCACGACCGGGAATTCCTCAAAAAAACCTGCGAGCACACGCTCGAAGTGGAAAACGGCGCCTGCACGCTCTATCCCGGCGGCGTCGAGGAGTATCTCCTCTTTAAAGAGGCGCAGAAAGAACAGGCGCTAAGCGCCAACAAAAACATCGAGGCCAAGAAAAAACAGCTCCAGGCCTTTGTCGACCGCTTCCGCGCCAAGGCGTCCAAGGCGAGCCAGGCCAAGTCCAAGATGAAGCAGATTGAAAAGCTCAAAACCATCGAGGTCGGCCATCCCCTCTCCAACGTCCACATCAAAATCCCCGCCGTCGAACGGAAAAACAGCTTCGCGCTGCGCTGCGAGGAGCTTGCCATCGGCTATCCGGAGAAACTGGTGGCCGGACGCATCCACATGGAAATCGAGCAGGGGTCGCACGTCGCGGTGTTGGGCGACAACGGCCAGGGCAAAACGACTTTCTTGAGGACGCTCGCGGGCGACCTCTCCAAAAAAGGCGGCGCCTACCGCTGGGGCCACGGGTTGAATATCGGTTACTACGCCCAGCACGTGTTCACGGCGCTTCCGGCCGATACGGACGTTTACACTTACCTTTCGGAGATGGCGGCCCCCGCGGTCACGCGTCAGGAAGTGCTCAACCTTGCCGGAAGTTTTCTCTTTAAAGGCGAGGACGTGAAAAAGAAAATCTCGGTTTTGAGCGGGGGCGAACGGGCGCGAGCGTGCCTGGCGGGATTACTGCTCGGAAAAAATCAGGCGCTGCTCCTCGACGAGCCGACGAACCATTTGGATTTTGAGACCGTCGAGGCGCTGGGCCGGGCGCTCAAGTCCTTCGCGGGGACTCTCTTTTTCATCAGCCACGACCGGACGTTCGTGAACCTTGTCGCGACGCAGATCGTGGAGGTCAAGCACAGCGCCGTCCGGCTGTATCCCGGCAAATACGAGGACTATGTCTACCACCTCGAGACCGTCCTGCGCGCCGAGCTCGGCCAGGACGCCGCGCCCCAATCCGAAGAGAAGGAGAGGCCGGCCAAACCAAAATCAGACTATCACCTCAAAAAAGAACTCGAATCCCGGAAACGCAAGCTTGGCTCACAGGTTCGCAAAGCGGAAGAGCGGATCGCGGCGCATAAAAAAGAACGCGAGACGATTCACGAGCATTTCATGAAGGACCCGATGCACTGGTCGCGGGAACTCAACAACCGCTACGAAGCACTCGCGAAACTCCTCGAAACCGAAGAGTCCCTGTGGCTGGACCTCACCCAAGAGCTTGAGGGCCTGCAACCGCGCCACACTCAAAAAAATTAGCGAATACTGCTTGATGCTGCTTGATGCTCAATATTATTTGTATCTCATATTTATGTATTTATGAGATACTGCGCATAAAGGGTCAAATCTTTCCCTGACTTCACCTTTTCGAAGCGGCGGACTCAAATGTGCCGCCGCGAGAAGAATGGTGGACCTGAGCGGGCTCGAACCGCTGGCCTGTCGCCTGCGGCGACCGCGCTACCCCCGCCACAAAGCATCGGTGGGTCCGTCCCGCCCAGGCCGGGCGG
>JACPAX010000032.1 GCA_016180585.1 Candidatus Omnitrophota bacterium
CGATTCGACGTCTTGGTTCACGCCTGGTGCCTGATGCCCAACCATTTTCATCTTCTTCTGGAAACCAACGATTCAAATCTCTCCCAGCGGTAAAAGGGGTCAGTCCTTAAATTTTGACATTTACTAGCCCATTCCGAGGTGAAACATGTCAGAATTTAAGGACTGACCCCATTATTTTTTCATTATTTTTTTTCCACTACTGTCTTATGCCCAATCACATTCACATGCTGATCAAATCACCCGGCCTTCATGAGCTGGGTCTTTTTTCCCATTTTATAAAGCGAAAATACGCTTATTACCATTCCAAGACAGCCAAGAATCAGGGCGCTTCGTTCGAGAGGATGTATAAAAGTCTTCCCGTCGAAGACGATGCCTATCTTTTGGAATGTGGTAGATACATCGAAAGAAACCCTGTGAGGGCAAATCTATCAGACCATCCGGCGCATTACGACCACAGCAGTTACTCTTTTTATGCGCTCGGTCAAGAGAATGATATACTAACCCCATCACCCGGGTATCTGGCGCTTTCGGATGATGTGCAAAGCCGCAAAAGATTGTACGAAGAATATGTGACCGTATTCAGGCCACAGGATGAATATGCCAAAGCAGAAAAATTCGGCGGCTAACGTCTCCCCGCGGACGTCGTCCGGTTACGGTTATTCTATCCTCGGGGTCAACGCCTACCACGGAGATTCGTCCGCTTGTTTGGTGAGGGACGGCCGGCTGGTGGCGGCGGTCGAAGAAGAGCGCTTCCGGCGCGTCAAACATTGGGCCGGTTTTCCGGCCGAGTCCGTGCGGTATTGTCTGAAAGAAGCGGGTCTTGCGCCCGGGGACATCGATCACGTGGCGCTCAACCGCAATCCCGGCGCGAACCTTCTCAAGAAAGCCCTCTTCGCGTTCTCCAAACGTCCAAACCTGGAGGCCGTGAGGGATCGCCTGAAGAACGCCTCCAAGATCAAAGACATCCGGCCGTCGCTGGCCGCGGCCCTGGGGGTCCCGCCCGGCGCGCTCCGCGCCCAATTCCACAACGTCGAACACCACCGGGCGCATCTGGCGAGCGCTTTTTTTGTCTCGGGATTTGATTCGGCGGCGGTTGTCTCGGTGGACGGCTTTGGGGATTTTGTGAGCGCGATGTGGGGAGAGGGCGAAGGGAAAGACTTGAGCGTGCGGGACGAGGTGTGTTTTCCGCATTCTCTGGGGCTTTTTTATCTGGCGGTGACACAGCACTTGGGTTTCTGGAGGTACGGCGATGAATATAAAGTCATGGGACTTGCCGCTTATGGCGAGCCTCGGGTTCTGGACAAAATGCGCGAGATCGTGCCCCTTGGGAAAAACGGGGGGTTCGCGCTGAATCTCGATTATTTCGTGCACCATTCCGAGGGGGTTTCGATGCTTTGGGACGAAGGGGAGCCGAAGCTTGGGCCCGCGTTTTCAAAAAAAATGGAGGAGGCCTTCGGCCCCGCGCGGGAACCGGACGGGCCGGTGACGGACCGTCATAAGGACATCGCGGCATCGGCTCAGGCGATGTACGAAGAGGCCTTTTTCCATCTTCTGTGCCACGTTCATCGGGAAACAAAGAAAGAGACATTGTGTTTGGCCGGCGGATGCGCGATGAACAGCGTGGCCAACGGGAAGATTTTTGAAAAGACTCCGTTTCGCAAACTTTATGTCCAGGCGGCGGCGGGCGACGCGGGAGGCGCCATCGGCGCGGCTTTTGATGTCCGGCATTCTTTGCTTAAAGAACCCCGCGCTTTCAAAATGGATCACGCGTACTGGGGACCCGCTTATGGCGAGGGGGATATCCGGAAGACGCTTGAATCCAAGAAGGAGGGGCTCGGGGCCGAGCGTTGCCGTATCGAAGTGATCGCGGACGAGGCCCGGCTTTGCCGGCGGGCGGCCGAGGCCGTCGCGGCGGGGAAGATCGTCGGCTGGTTTCAGGGGCGCATGGAGTGGGGCCCCAGGGCCCTGGGGAACCGCAGCATTGTCTGTGACCCGCGCCGCGCCGACATGAAGGACATTTTGAATCTCAAAATCAAGCGGCGCGAGTCGTTCCGTCCCTTCGCGCCGTCGGTGCTTCGGGAAAGAGTGGCGGATTGGTTTGAGACCGACTACGAGGTGCCTTTTATGCTCCAGGTTTACCCGATCAGGGAAGAAAAGCGGGGAGAGATCCCTGCCGTCACGCACGTCAACGGCTCGGGAAGGCTTCAAACGGTGACCCGCGAGCAGAACCCGCGTTATTACCGGCTTATCGAGGCCTTTGAAACGCTGACCGGGGTCCCGATGGTCCTGAACACCTCTTTTAACGAGAACGAGCCGATTGTCTGCCGCCCCGAAGAAGCGCTGGACTGTTTCTTGAGGACGAGGATGGATGTGTTGGTGCTCGGGAATCATGTCATCGAGCGGAGCGCGAGCGGTCCTTGAAAATTCTTTTAATCAACCAGGCGTTTTATCCGGATCTCGTCGCGACGGGCCAACAGCTGACGGATCTGGCCGAGTTTTTGGTTTCGAGAGGCCATGAGGTCACCGTGATCGCGGGGGGTCACGGCTATGAGGACCCGACGCTTCGCTTTTTCCGGACCGAGACCCACCGGGGGATTCGGATTCACCGGCTGGCTTACACGGCTTGGGGGAAGACTTCCAGGCGGCGGCGCGCGCTTGATTTCCTCTCGTTTTACTTCAATCTCTGTTTTAAACTTCTTTTGACACCGGGGCAGGACGTCGTGGTGGGGCTCACGTCGCCGCCGCTTGTGGCGGTCGCGGGAAATTTATTCTGCCTTTTGAAGGGCGGGCGTTTTGTTTATTGGGTGATGGACATGAATCCCGAGGAAGCGATCGCGGCCGGCTGGCTTGAAGAAAATTCCCCGGTCGCCCGTCTTCTGCGCGGCGCGGCGCGGTGGTGCTACCGGAAGAGTCGCCGCATGGTGGCGCTTGACCGGTTCGTGAAAGACAAGATCGTCGCTTCCTATGGAATCGATCCGGCGAAAGTGGACATCATCCCGCCGTGGGCCCACGACGAACGCATCCATCCGGTGCCGCACGAAGAAAACCGATTCAGAAAAACGCGGGGGCTTGAGAGCAAGTTTGTCGTGATGTACTCGGGCAATCACAGTCCCTGCCATCCGCTGACGACGCTGCTCGAATCGGCGCGCGCGATGAGAGACGACTCCCGGACGCTTTTCTACTTCGTCGGCGGAGGAAGCCTGGTGAGGGAGGTGCGGGATTACAGGGAAAGGCATTCGCTCGCCAACGTGGTCCAGCTGGAGTATCAGCCTTGGGACGGGCTCTCCGAGTCGCTGTCGGCCGCGGATTTGCATGTCGTCGTGATGGGGGAAAAATTCGCGGGGATCGTGCACCCGTGCAAAATTTACGGGATTCTCGCCGTCGGGCGTCCGTTCGTCCTCGTCGGTCCCAGGGATTGCGCGATCGGCGATCTCATCGCCGAGTCCGGGCTCGGCTGGCGCGTGGACCACGGGGATGCCGTGGGTCTTGCCGCGGTGATCGGAAAGGCGAAGGCCCTCACGCCGGAGGAGAGGGGGGAGATCCGTCGCCGCAGCATCTGTCTTAAAGACGAGCGTTATAGCCAGAAGACGCTTTGCCGCCTCTGGGCGGATTTACTGGAGAAGAAGCCCTAGAGCACTCCGCTGAAAAACCTGTTAACCGAACAGTCTGATCAAAAAGCCCAAGATGCGAGGCGCGAGGAAGCGAGCGCGGAGGCGCTATGGGAATAGCGCCGCACTAGTAAGCGACCGAGTAACGAAGCAGATTGGGCTTTTT